>NZ_AKJD01000151.1 GCF_000282515.1 Pseudomonas sp. GM80 | reverse complement strand
CCCCTCGCCACAGGAACTCACCTGTCACACAAAACTCACTAGTCATAGAGATCTGATCTGGCACCAGAGTTTTTCAAGCAATCTTCCGATCAAGGCCCGCCAATGACTTCCAAGCGTAACTCCAAAGCGCCCGCCGGCATGGTTCGAGTGCGGGGCGCCCGTGAACATAACCTGAAGAACGTCGACATCGACATCCCCCGCGATGCGCTGGTGGTGTTCACCGGGGTGTCCGGTTCGGGCAAATCCTCGCTGGCATTTTCGACTCTGTACGCCGAAGCGCAGCGGCGTTACTTCGAGTCGGTGGCTCCGTATGCACGACGCCTGATCGATCAGGTCGGCGTACCGGACGTCGATTCCATCGAAGGCCTGCCGCCCGCCGTGGCCCTGCAACAACAGCGCGGCACGCCGAGTACGCGCTCGTCGGTGGGCAGCGTCACCACGTTATCGAGTCTGATCCGGATGCTCTATTCCCGTGCCGGCAGTTACCCGCCGGGGCAGGCGATGCTGTACGCCGAGGATTTCTCGCCGAACACCCCGCAGGGCGCCTGCCCGCAGTGTCATGGCCTTGGCCGGGTCTACGAAGTCACCGAAGCGCTGATGGTGCCCGATCCGAACCTGACGATCCGCCAACGCGCTGTGGCGTCCTGGCCGCTGGCGTGGCAAGGGCAGAACCTGCGCGACATTCTCGTGACCATGGGCATCGACGTCGACATCCCGTGGAAGAAACTGCCGAAAAAGCAGCGCGACTGGATTCTCTTCACCGAAGAAACCCCGACCGTGCCGGTGTACGCCGGGCTGACCCCGGAAGAAACCCGCGTCGCCCTCAAGCGCAAAATGGAGCCGAGCTACCAAGGCACCTTCACCGGTGCGCGCCGCTACATCCTCCACACCTTCACCCACTCGCAAAGTGCGCTGATGAAGAAGCGCGTTTCGCAGTTCATGCTCGGCAGCCCTTGCCCGTTGTGTGACGGCAAACGCCTCAAGCGTGAAGCGTTGTCGGTGACCTTTGCCGGCTACGACATTGGCGAGCTGTCGCAGATGCCGTTGCTGCAAGTGGCCGAGGTGTTGCGGCCCGTCGCGGCGCAGAGTTATCTGGAGCACGCCGAGGAAACCGGCGAGACCTTGAGCCACGCGCAAACCCGTGAGGCCCGTCAGCAACGGGTGGCCCATGGCGCCAGTGGGCATGCCAGCGCGCCGGACGTGCGACACACGCCGAACCTGTCGCTGGAGAAACGTCTGGCGGCGCAACGCATTGCCGAGGATCTGCTGGAGCGGGTCAGTACGCTGACCGACCTGGGCCTCGGTTATCTGGCGCTGGAGCGCAGCACGCCGACATTGTCGTCCGGTGAGTTGCAGCGCTTGCGGCTGGCGACGCAATTGGGGTCGCAACTGTTTGGCGTGATCTACGTGCTCGACGAACCCTCGGCCGGTTTGCACCCGGCGGACGGCGAGGCGCTGTTCGAGGCCTTGCAACGGCTGAAAGCTGACGGCAATACGCTGTTCGTGGTCGAGCATGACCTGGAAACCATGCGCCGCGCCGACTGGTTGATCGACGTCGGCCCGGCGGCGGGCGAGCAGGGTGGGCAGGTGTTGTACAGCGGCCCTCCGGCAGGATTGGCCGGGATTGAAGCGTCGCAGACTCGCGCTTATCTGTTTGCCGAAACCGGACGGCCAATCCGTGCGGCACGCAAGCCGACGGCGTGGTTGAAACTGGACGGTATCACTCGCAACAACCTGAATAATCTCAGCGCTGAATTCCCGCTGGGCTGCTTCACTTCGGTGACCGGCGTGTCCGGGTCCGGCAAGTCGAGTCTGGTCAGTCAGGCGTTGCTGGAGCTGGTCGGCGCGCAACTCGGGCGGCCGACTGCCGAGGCGGAGCCTGAAGAACTCAGCCTTGAAGATGATGCGCCGCAGCTCAGCAGCGGCCAGGTCACGTCAGGGCTGGAGTCGATCAAACGGCTGGTGCAAGTCGATCAGAAACCCATCGGCCGCACGCCGCGCTCCAATCTGGCGACCTACACCGGCCTGTTCGATAACGTGCGCAAGCTGTTCGCCGCGACGCCCGAAGCCAGGGCTGCGGGTTACGACGCCGGGCAATTCTCCTTCAACGTCGCCAAGGGCCGTTGCGCCACGTGCGAGGGTGAAGGCTTTGTCAGCGTGGAATTGTTGTTCATGCCCAGCGTGTACGCGCCGTGCCCGACCTGTCATGGCGCGCGGTACGACCCGCAGACGCTGGCAATTCTTTGGGAGGGCTTGAGCATCGCGCAGGTGCTGAAATTGACCGTCGATGAGGCGGTGACGGTGTTTGCCGGGCAGCCGGGGATTCGGCGTTCTTTGGAAGTGCTGCGTGATATCGGCCTCGGGTATTTAAGGCTCGGGCAACCGGCCACGGAGCTTTCCGGCGGTGAAGCGCAACGGATCAAACTGGCCACCGAGCTGCAGCGTAATCAACGTGGCGCGACGTTGTATGTGCTGGATGAGCCGACTACAGGGTTGCATCCGCGCGATGTCGATCGGCTGTTGGAACAGCTGGACACGCTGGTGACGGCGGGGCATACGGTGATCGTGGTCGAGCACGAAATGCGCGTGGTTGCGCAGAGTGACTGGGTGATCGACATTGGGCCGGGAGCGGGGGATCAGGGCGGCAGGATTGTCGCCGCTGGCACGCCGCAGAAGGTTGCGGCGAGCAAGAAGAGCAAGACTGCGCCGTTTTTGGCCCGTGCCTTGAACCGATAAGATTTGGTGCCCTTATTGGCCCCATCGCTGGCAAGCCAGCTCCCACATTGGTTCTGTAAATGACACTAATCCCTGTGGGAGCTGGCTTGCCAGCGATGACGGTCTGTCAGGCGCCGTCGAGGGTGCGGCGGACTTTTTCGAGCAGTTCGCTGATCTGGAACGGTTTGACCAGCATGTCCATGCCGCTGCCCAGAAACACCTGCCGATTGATCGCCGTTTCTGCATACCCGGTCATGAACAGAATCGGTAAACCCTCGCGCCAGCCCCGCGCAACGTCTGCCAATTCACGGCCACTCATGCGCGGCAAGCCGACATCGGTCAGCAGCAGGTTGATCGAAGCATCGTTCTGCAAGCGCTCCAGCGCCGTTTCGATATCCGCCGCCTGCGTGCAGCGGTAACCCGCGTCTTCCAATACTTCGGTGACGAACATGCGCACCGACGGCATGTCCTCGACGATCAACACATGCTCACCCGTGCCTTGTGGATCGACAACCGGTGACGGCACATCAGCGCCGGTCGGATCGCTGGTGGCCGGCAACATGATCGTCACCTCGGTGCCGCGCCGCGCCACGCTGCGGATGTGTGCGTCACCCCCGGATTGGCGGGCAAAACCATAGATCGTCGACAGCCCCAACCCGGTGCCCTGGCCCAGCGGTTTGGTGGTGAAGAAGGGGTCAAACACCTTGTCGATGACATTGTGCTCAATCCCGGTGCCGTCATCGCGCACCGACAACGCCACATACGCGCCATCGGCCAGATTCGGATCGCCATGGGAGTAGGCGGCATAGGTGTTGACCCAGATGTTGCCACCCGAAGGCAGCGCATCGCGAGCGTTGATCACCAGGTTGAGAACAGCGCTTTCCAGTTGCACCGGGTCGACCAGCGCAATTGCCGGTTTCGATGTCAGCTCAAGCTTGAGGTTGATCCGTTCACCGATGGTGCGCACCAGCAATTCTTCCAGCGAGCGCACCTGCTCATTGATGTCCACCGGCCGCGTATCCAGCGGTTGCTGGCGGGCAAAGGCCAGCAGACGGTGGGTCAGCGACGCGGCACTCATGGCCGAATTCAGCGCGGCCTCGGAGTAAAACTGCACCTTGTCCAGACGTTGATCGGCGACGCGTTTCTGGATCAGTTCCAGGCTGGTGATGATCCCGGTCAGCAGGTTGTTGAAGTCATGCGCGATGCCGCCAGTGAGCTTGCCCAACGCATCCATTTTCTGCACTTGCAGCAGTTGCGATTCGGCGCGCACGCGCTCGGCGACTTCCTTGGCCAATTGCGTGGTGGTGTCGTTCAGTTGCGCCAGGTGCGAGCGCTCGCGATGACGGTGCTCGGTGACGTCCTCGACAAACACCAGGCTCAACTCTGGCGTGCGATAGGGCGAAATCTGCCACTCGGTCTCGCGAAGCTCGCCGAGCACACGCATGTTCAGCGTGCCTTTCCAGCGCTCGCCATCGACCAGGCGCAGACGCAGTTCGTTGAGAATCGCGCTCTGATCGTCGGCGAAGCATTCGCGCAGGGTTTGCGGATCCTGATTGTCGAGGATCAACTGGGCGAAAGCGTGGTTGCATTCATGCACTTTCAAATGTGCATCAAGCACCGCAATCGGTGCCGAGACGTTGACGAAAATCTCGCGAAAGCGCGCCTCGCTCTCACGCAGGGCATTTTCGGTGTCGCGTACTCGCAGCAGCGTGCGCAGGGTCGCCAGCAACACGTCGGGATCGACCGGGTGAATCAGGTAAGCGTCGGCACCGGCGTCGAGGCCGGTGATGATGTCGCCGGTCTGGATCGATGCAGCGGAAACATGGATCACCGGCAGCAACGCCGTGCGCGCGTCAGCGCGCAAAATCCGCACGATGTCGAAACCGCTCATGTCGGGCAGATTGACGTCGAGGATCAGCGCATCCAGCGGCTCGCTTTCGATCAGCGCCAGCCCATCAGTGCCGGTGCCGGCTTCCAGCACCTCATAATCGTGACGCTCCAGGCGTCGGCGCAGGGCGTAGCGAGTGGCGACGTTGTCGTCGACGATCAACAGGCGGATGTCACGTTTCATCGACGTTCTCCAGAGCGATCGCCAGCGGAATGATCACGAAGAAGGTCGAACCGACCCCTGGCGTGCTTTCCAGCCCGACTTCACCGCCCAGCAGGGCCGCGAAGCGTTTACACAGCGACAGGCCCAGCCCGGTACCGCGCAAACGCTTCTGCAACGGCGAGTCGACCTGGGAAAAGTCCTCGAACAATGCGCCATGCAGCTCGGCAGCGATACCAATACCGGTGTCGCTCACGGCAAAACGCACTTTGTCGACGCCTTCGAGCCGCGCCGATACCCGCACTTCGCCACGGGTGGTGAACTTCAGCGAGTTGGAAATGAAGTTACGCAGGATCTGTGCGAGCTTCTTATCGTCGGTGTACAGGCGCGGCAAGCCGACCGGTTCTTCGAAGATCAGATCGACCGCCGAGGCATCGACAATCGGCCTGAACATCCCGCGCAGGGCGGAGAACAGGTCGAACATGTCGAACCACGCCGGAGAAATGGTGATGCGCCCGGCCTCGATTTTGGCCAGATCGAGCAGGTCATCGACCATGTCGCTGAGTTCGCGCGCAGCCGTGCTGACGAACGCCACCTGCTTGTGTTGTTCGGGACTGAGCGGGCCGTCGAGTTCATCGGCGAGCAGGCTGTTGATACTGAGGATCGAGCCCAATGGCGTGCGAAATTCGTGGCTCATGTACGACAGAAAACGGCTTTTCAGATCCGAGGCCTGACGCAGCTCTTCGGCCTGGGTGTCGAGTTCGGCGTACAGGGCCAGCACGCCCTGATTGGTTTCATCGAGTTCTTCGCGCAGGGCCGCGGTTTCGCTCTGCAACTGCGCAATCAGCGCGGTCTGCTCGG
Organism: Pseudomonas sp. GM80; assembly: GCF_000282515.1. Taxonomy (GTDB): domain Bacteria; phylum Pseudomonadota; class Gammaproteobacteria; order Pseudomonadales; family Pseudomonadaceae; genus Aquipseudomonas. The sequence continues at coordinate 8,384 of NZ_AKJD01000151.1, read as the reverse complement.
CGCTGTTGAGAATCGGCGACTCAGCCATGGGCGGCCTCCAGGGCAACGACCAGCACCGTTACATCGTCGCGCCCGCGACAGAAGTCGCGGTGCAGGACGCTGGCTATCACGGCGGGATGGCGGTGCACCAGGCCGGGGTAGTCTTGAAGGTTCCAACGGGACTGCAAGCCGTCGCTGTACATGATCAATAGATGTCCGTTCACGTGAGCATAGTCAAAGGGCCGGGCTTTCCGGTATTGCACGCCGACGATTCCCGGGTGCGAGGCCAATCCGCGGGATTTGTCGGCGGCGATCAGGCTGGCGCCGATGTTGCCGACGCCGGCGAAGGTCAGGCGGTCGCGCCGCGCATCGAACTGGGCGAACGCGACGGCGCCACCACGGCTGCCGATCATGTCACGGTGCAGATCTTCCATCAGCATGACTGGTTCGGCGAAGGGTGTCAGGGCAAAGGTTTCGGCGCCTGCAAGACCGGCGCGTTCGGCTTCTTCGCCATGGCCCAGGCCGTCGATGATCAGCGCGCTGATGTTGTCGTCTTCATAGGCCAGGTGCCAGACATCGCCGCAGGCAGGATCGTTGTGCAGTGAGTGCTGGCTAACTCCGAAACGAATGTCCGGCGCCCGATCGGTGCGCGGATACAGTCGCGCCAACAACACCGCGCCACGGGCATCGGCGTACACATCAAACACTTCGGTCTGGCGTGATATTGAGCCAAGACCGATGCCTTGAGTGCCTCCGGTCGAGAAACCGTCGGCCAGACAAGCCTCCAGATCAAAGCCCTGCGCGCGGTCTACGGCGAGCATTTCGATGCCGAAACCATTGGCACGCGGCAACACCCTCAGGTGCATTTCACCGTGGCTGGCGTGCTTGAGTATGTTGCTGGCCAACTCTGTCGCCACCAGTGCCACGCGTCCGGCATCACGCTCATCGAAGCCATGCCGTTCGGCCAGTTGCTGCGCGGTACGCCGTGCGTAGCCGATCTGGCTGCTGTCCTCGATCGGCAGCACTTGGGTCAGGCTTGTGCCGATATTCATGTCCATCGGGTAATCGTTATTCGAGTGCCTTTGCCGGGCTCGGTGTCCAGTTCGAACTCTTCCACCAGCCGTTTGGCGCCGGTCAGGCCCAGCCCCATGCCGCTGCCGGACGTCCAGCCATCGGTCATCGCCAGTTTCAAGTCGGGAATGCCCGGGCCTTCATCGCGGAAGGTCAGGCGCAGACCGACCTTGTGATCCTCATCGAGAATCTGCCAGTCCATGTCACCGCCGCCACCGTACACCATGGTGTTGCGTGCCAGTTCGCTGACGGCCGTGACCATTTTGGTCAGGTCGATCAGGCGCATGCCGCACTCGGTGGCGAGCTTGCGCGCGGTCTGCCGCGCAAGTACCACGTCTTGCTCGATATGGATGGGTTGAGTACCGCTACTGCGCACGGTCATTGCCGGTCTACTCGTTCCTGCAGCAGTTTCATCCCGCGCTCGACGTTCAATGCCGTGCTAACACCGGGCAGCGTCAGGCCGAGTTCGACCAGGGTGATCGCCACTGCCGGCTGCATGCCGACCAGCATGGTTTCGGCGTCCATGATTTTCGACAGGCCGGAGATCGTGCTGATCATTCGGCCAATGAACGAGTCGACCATGTCCAGTGCAGAGATGTCGATCAGCACGCCACGCGCCGAGGTCTTGCTGATGCGCTCGGACAAGTCGTCCTGCAAGGTGAGGGCAAGCTGGTCATGCATGTCGACCTGAATGGTCACCAGCAGGAATTTGCCCATTTGAAGAATCGGGATACGTTCCATATTCAAGCCGTCTTGATGAGGCTGACACCCAGACGGGTCAGGGCCAGTTTCAGTGCGTCAGCCAGATTGGCCTTGGTCACCACGCCTTGCAGGTCGAGGCCCAGATGCACGATGGTTTGCGCGATTTGCGGGCGCACGCCGCTGATGATGCAGTCGGCACCCATCAGGCGGATCGCCGTGACGGTTTTCAGCAGGTGCTGGGCAACCAGGGTGTCGACGGTCGGCACGCCGGTGATGTCGATGATGGCGATTTCCGAACCGGTGTCGACGATGCGCTGCAGCAGCGATTCCATCACCACTTGGGTGCGCTGCGAGTCGAGGGTGCCGATCATCGGCAGCGCCAAAACGCCGTCCCACAGCTTGACCACCGGGGTCGACAGCTCCAGCAATTCTTCCTGTTGACGCTTGATCACCGCTTCGCGGGATTTCTGGAAAGTACGGATGGTGTGCATGCCGAACGCGTCGAGCAGCTCGGAAACTTCCCAGAGTTGTTCGGCGAGCAGTGCCGGTTGTTCTTTGTAATGGGCCTGGAGCAGGTTAAACAACGGGCCTTTGAGGGCGAAGATGAAGCTGGCGGTCTGCTGCGAATCCTGACCGAGCAGGGCGCGGCTGTGGGAAAGCTTTTCGAGGAACTGACGGGTCGATTCCCAGCCCGGGGCATTGATATTGGTGCCGTTGTCGCTTTCCAGGCCGCTGACCACCAATTGCAGGAACTCGCTGGTCTGTTGCTGTACATCGTGACCTTTCAAATTACGCGTGGCACCGCTGGTTTCCAGCCCGTTGACCCATTCGCCCAGCAGTTGTGTCTGTTTGTTTTTCATCGCATCGAGTGTGCTGTTCTGCAGTGCTGCCATGTGCCTGTTGCTCCGTAGCGAATTAGGGGCCGATCGTGGAAAAATGACCGGCGCGGAATCAATGACATTTGCCGTTTGAAATAGTTGTTCGTTGCCGCGAGGATATTTTTGATCTGGCGCAAAGAACGCCCCGGTAACTTTAGTCGGCGTGGCAAGGAGTGGAGATGTTTTGAACGTTGGCGCGGGCCAGCCTTCGAATGTTCAAGGCCCGACTGGTTTCAGTCGCGCTTGCTTTGACGACCGAGGTGAACATGAACGAGCAATCGAAGCAACAACAGAATCAGTCCGCCGAACCGATCAACCGTAACGACCCGGCGATCGACCCGCAAGTGCCGGGGCAACCGGCGCCAACGCAGCAACAGGGTGATAAAGAACAGGCGCAAAGCGCTGACCCGGCGGTGGATCAGAAGAATCAGCACACGGACAACGACAATGAATTCAGTCCGGGTTTCGAGCCGAAGCCGGATCGGGCGAAGCCGGGGGAGGAGACGGATGCCGATATTGATACGGACGGCGGTTAAGATCGGCGGACATGACAAGGCCGCATCCAATGGATGCGGCCTTTTTTATGGACAGTTACTTGCTCGGGTGTTTGGCCTGCAACTCTTTCGCCGCGGCCAGGTGTTTTTCTAGCGCAGGGAGCATTTTCTGCGCAAACGCTTTCAATTCGGTAGCGCCTTTGACTTTGTCATCCGTCACGGTATTAGCCTGTTTCTTGAACAGCTCGATGGTTTCTTCGTGGGCTTTCACCTGATTATTGGCGTAAGCGGCATCGAAAGACTCATCGCGCAGGTCGAGGATTTTTTCCTTGGCCTGTTTGACCAGTGTCGTGGTATCCGGGACTTCGATATCGTTGGCCTTGGCAATGCTCGCCAGTTCATCGTTGGCCTTGCCATGGTCAGTGATCATCATGTTGGCGAAGGCCTTGATGTCGGCAGACGCGCTTTTTTCCAGGGCCAAACGGCTGGTTTCGATTTCGGCGATGCCGCCGGCGGCCGCGTTATCGACAAAGTCATTGTCAGTGGCGGCGAAAGCGCTGCCCATGCCGGTGCTCAAAGCGACAGCCAAAAACAGATGACGCAGGTTGAATCCGTCCATTGGTGTATCTCCACGCAGGTTTTTATGGGTGTTATGCAATGGAGGCAACGCGGCGAATAAAGGTTTTATCGCATTTGCGACAGGGCGACGAACGGGCACCGCTGGTCTGACAGGTGGTCGACAGAACCGTCCAACCAAGGCCATTCTGATACTTGGCCCGCGCAATCGGTCGCGTTGGCCAGCCGATCAACTGACGGAGGTGTTCCATGCCGGTTTCCCATGACCTGTTTCAGGACTTGAGTTGCACAAAGGAAGAGATCCAGCAAAAACGCACCCAGGATCCACGACTGGATTCACTGATCAACAAGTATTCTCAGGCTGACGCCGACGTGGTCAAGGCCGAAACGGCCACATCGGATGCCCCCAGCGACGACACACTGAAAAAACTCAAAGAGAAGCGTCTGAAGGTCAAGGACGAGATCGTCAGCCATTTACAGATATCGTCATGATCCACGTTTGATCCGCCGACCTGCGGTTGCGGATTGACGGGAACGACAGCCACGACCGGCACCTCGAATGTTCAGAGTCTTCAATCAGCGACTCTTTGCGAGGTGCCTTATGAACGATCCCAAATTTCCCAGTGAAGAGCAGGGCGCTTTTGACCCGGTTCCGACGCATCCCGAGCCTAATAGCCCGGCGCACACCACGGCCAATCCTGATGAGCCGGATGAAGAATTGCCGGAAGACGAAGATCCCGACAAGTTCGATAAATCCAGCAACTGACAGACCGCCATCGCTGGCAAGCCAGCTCTCACAGTGGAGGGTGTTGACCACAAACCCTGTGACCAACATTGCACCCTGTAGGAGTGAGCCTGCTCGCGATGAGGCCTGCCCGGTCAACATCTCATTGACTGAACCAACGCCATCGCGAGCAGGCTCACTCCTACACCGTCCGGTGTTAGATCCATAATCCCCAGCGACAGCAAAACCTCCCACAGTGGAGGGTGTTGACCACAAACCCTGCGATCAACATTCCCCCCCTGCAGGAGTGAGCCTGCTCGCGATGAAGCCAGCCCGGTCAACATCTCATTGACTGAACCAACGCCATCGCGAGCAGGCTCACTCCTACACCGTTCGGTGGTGGATTCATAATCCCCAGCGACACAAAAACCTGTGGGAGCTGGCTTGCCAGCGATGGCGTCAGTCAATCCAATACACATCCTGCGGTTTCACTTCAGCGCCGCATCCAATGGCAACCGCGCCATGTGCGTCGCCTTCAGCGAGCCGAAATACAACCACTGCCCATACTCGCGCACCGTGGTGATTGGCGAATAATTGCCGCTGCTGGTGTCTTGCAGATTGGCGATCACCTTGCCGTCCAGATCCAGCCCCAGCACAAACCCGCGTTTCTCCACCGGTTTGGGCAATACCGTCAGTGACCGCGCGATCATCTTGCGCACGAACGGATGCCCGGCCGTACCATCCAGCAGCGGCGTACGTGGCGCATACAGCGCGACCCAAAACCGCTTGCTGCCATTGAACGCCAGGTTGTCCGGCAGCCCGGGGAGGTTGTCGATGAACAGGTCATGCGTGCCGGCCTTGGGGCCGGTCAGCCAGTAACGACTGATGCGGTAGGCGCCGGTTTCGTTGACCAATACATAGGCGTCATCCGGGCCGAGGGTCACGCCGTTGGCAAACTGCAGCTTGTCCAGCAGAACACTGGTTTTGCCGCTCTGGAAGTCATAGCGCAGCAGACGGCCATCGCCGCTGTGTTCGATGATCGCCTCGCCGTCGTGCCCGTAGCCCCAACGGCTGGAAGCATCGCTGAAGTAGGCGTAGTGCCCGGACTGGTCGATGGCGACATCATCGGTGAAACCGAACGCCACGCCATTGGCCTCCGTGGTCAATGGGATCAGGCGGCCCTGCGCGTCGAGCGAGAGCAAGCCCTTGACCGCGTCGGCGATCACCAGCAGACCGTTCGGATGCCGCGCCAGTCCCAGCGGCCGCCCGCCCGTATCCGCCAGCACCTGGCGCGCCTTGCCGTCGAGGCTGGTGCGGATCAGTCGGCCGTCGTGCAGCCCGGTGATCAAGAAGTCTTCCTCCAGCAACAACGCCTCAGGCCCTTCAATGTCGCTCGGCCCGACCTGTGCCGTGCCGTTGAGTCGCTGGTTTTCGGCATACAGCCCAGCGGTCAGCGAGGGCGCTGGCTGGGGTGTCCAAGCGACCGGTTCGACTTTGGTGGGCATCAGCAGCAAAAAGGCGATGACGATGACGATCAGCAGCAGAAAAATGTGCCGCAGCTTCATGCGCTCGCCCTCGCTGACAGCGAGTACTGCGCTGCCATATCGCGCAACGCCAGCATTGAAGCGGCCGATTCGCGCTCGATGCGCCGTTTGAGTAGTAACCGGTTGGCAATGCGCATGCCCAAGCCCTCGAAACGGTAGTCGAGGGTGCGAACAAACCGTGTAGCGCTGGCATCCCCTGAACATTCATACGTCAGCAGCAGTGACAGACCATGATCGCCTTGGGCGCGTGCGCACCAGCGCCGGCCAGGCAAATATTCGGTGACATCCCAACGCAAGTGACCCGCACGCCCGCCGGCATGAATATCCTCCTCGAAGTGCGCGCCGGCGTGGAGCGGGCCTTGCGCGCCGTCGATCTTCAGCGACGACGGATGCCATTCTGGCCAGCGGCTGACGCTGGCGGCGTAGGCGAGGACGGCGATCGGCTCGCCGGCGATATCGATCTGGTGCTGCATGCGGGTCATGGGCATTCTCGAATAGCTCAAGGGGCTGGCTTCGGGCTCCCAGTACAGGGTGCCGAACAGGTAATCCATCAACGGCAAAACGATATTGAAATTGCGCTCCTGCATGCGCTCGCGCCGGTGATGCAGCTCGTGCAGGCGGCGCATCTGGCGGATCCACGGCAAGCGGGACAGCGGGTTGTTCGGCGGCAGATGCTCACAGGCGTGAAACACCTCATACGTCAGGTAACCGAGCACCATGCAACCGCCAAACAACCCGGCCACGTTGGCGTTGAATTGTGCGAACAGCCACCACAAGGGCAGGGTGATGACCAGCGTGTGGATGACGATCAGCCACGCCGGAAACAGAATCACCCGCCAGTCGCGGGCGCTGTCGTAGGTCATGTGGCCGGGGGTGAAGAAGCTGTGATGATCGCCGGCGTGCCGCGCGTAGAACAGTTTGGCGAAGGCCTTTTTGTGATGGCCGAGATGGCGATGAACCATGTACACGGCAAAGTTGAAAAACAGCAACGTCAGCGGCACGGTCAGCCATTCAAGCGCGCTTGCCTGATGCACTCGGCCCCAGAACACACCAATGGCGAGCGCACCGAACAGCAGCACAAACGTGCCGTGCAGCCACGGGTTGTACAACGGATGGATCGCCGCACGGTAGCGGCTGCGAAATGCCTCGGTGGTCTGCCTCACTGCGTTCACCTGTGGGTATTGTTGTTATACCCGGCAGATTAGCCGATCCGGCGGTTTGTGCAGGTCAGACCTTGAGGTCACATGCGCCAGGATCCGGTGCAAAGCGGCCGCTTCAGCTCAACGGGTTCCAGCGTTGTGACCAGTCGTCATCGGTCCGGATCACTTCGCGCAGCAGGTCGAAGGCGTGCTGCAGCGTCGCCGAGTCGCGGTCGCGCGAATAGACCAGGTAGGTCGGGTAGCTGAATTCCGGGGCTTTGGTCACCGGTTCCAGTGCGCCGCTTTCCAGGTAGGTGCGCACGACGCGGGTGCGGAAATAGCCGCTGCCGCCGTTTTCGAGGATGTATTGCAGGGCCAGCGGGCCGAGGTTGAAACTCAGCGCAGCCTTGGCCTTTTCCGGCAGGGCGGCGTCGTGCTGCCGGCGGAAATCCGGACCCCAGTCGATGTAGACGTAGGGATCCGGGCGGTCGGGGGCGCGCACCAGAATCAGCTTCTCTTCGAGCACTTGCTCGACCTGCAGGCCCGGCCAGTATTCCGGCTGATAGACCAGCGCCGCGTCGAGTACGCCCAATTCGAGTTGGTGCAGCAGGTTTTCGCCATCGCGGATTTCCATGCGCAGCGCATGACCGGGGATTTTCTCACGCAGTTCGGCGGCCCAACTGAGCATCAGCGGGTTGCACAGGCTGACTTCGCCGCCGATGTGCAGCACGTTGTGATAACCCTCGGGCAGCGGCAGGTCACGGCGGGCGGCCTCCCAGGTCTGCACCAGTTGGTTGGCGTAGACCACGAACGCTTCGCCATTGGGCGTCAGCTTCGCCCCGGCGCGGTTGCGCACGAACAGCGTGCTGCCCAACTGGCTTTCGAGTTTCTGCACCCGAGCGGTGATCGCCGTTTGCGTGACGAACAGTTTTTGCGCGGCGGCGGCGAGACTGCCGTGGCGGACGATTTCAAGAAAGGTGCGGGCGAGGTCGATGTCCATGGGCGGGCCGGTGTTTGAAGTGCGCGCATTGTAAGTGTCCACTCGGTACCGCGTCATCGTTCATCGCTGGCAAGCCAGCTCCCACAATTTCAAAGGCGTTTTCAAAACCTGTGCCTAAACGCAAAACCCTGTAGGCGTGAGCCTGCTCGCGATGGCGTCGGTTCAGCCAATGAGGATGTTGGCTGGGCTGGCCTAATCGCGAGCAGGCTCACGCCTACAGGGGGCAATGTTGATCACAGGGTTTGTGGTCAACACCGTCCACTGTGGGAGCTGGCTT
>NZ_AKJD01000150.1 GCF_000282515.1 Pseudomonas sp. GM80 | reverse complement strand
AAAGATCGCGGCCTTCGGCAGCTCCTACATGGATATGCGTTTCCCTGTAGGAGCTGCCGAAGGCTGCGATCTTTTGACTTTACAGGTCCGGCACCAACTCGCGGCGGACTACGTACATGCCGGCACTTTCATACAAGCGCTGCGCCCGCAGGTTGTCTTCCAGCACCTTCAAATCAACAAAGCCTTCACGCCGCTGCTGAAATGCGTTGAATGCGTTAAGCAACAACGCCCGGCCCAACCCGCGCCCCTGCATCCGTGGATGCACCACCAGATTCTTGATATAGGCACTGGTCCAGCATTGCGCCACACCGACGACACCCTCGGCATCGCGGGCAATAAAGCACAGTGTCGGATCGTATTCAGGATCGCTCTCGAACTGCTTCTGCCAAGCGTCCAGCGCTGGCACCCGGCCGCCACCTTCGCGGTAGCCGAGCTGCATCAAGTCATGCACCTCCGCCGCCACTTCGACGGAGTAGGTGCACAGCCCAATACCTTGAGGCAGAAGCGCATCCAGCGCGTCCTTGCCAAGGTCGCGGCGCATCAAAAAACAGTACGTCTCGCCCAAGACTCAGTGCCCGTGCGCCGCGACGTGTTTGGCCGCTTCGATCAGGCAGTGGGTCAGTTCCGGCGAGGAGAACTTGGTCAGCACGCCGTTCGCCCCGGCCAGTCGGGCTTTCTCGCTGTTCATCGCGCTGTCGAGCGAGGTGTGCAGCAGCACGTAGAGGTGGGCGAAGTCCGGCGTCTCGCGCAGGGTGCGGGTGAAGGCGTAGCCGTCCATTTCGGACATCTCGATGTCGGAGACGATCAGGTTGATCTGCTGCGCCGTGCCTTGCAGGTCGAGCAGGCAGTCGATGGCTTCCTTGGCGCTGCGCGCGGTATGGCATTGCAGACCGAGGTTGCGCAGAGTGTGCACCGATTGTTGCAGCGCCACCTGGCTGTCATCGACCACCAGAATCCGCGCGTTGCCGAGCACTTCGGCGTCTTCCATGGTCAGGTCGGTCGGGGCCATTTCGATCTGCGCCGGGGCGATGCTGTGGATAACCTTTTCAATGTCGAGCACCTGCACCAGCGTGCCGTCCACCGAAGTCACGCCAGTGATGTAGGCGCGCGAGCCACCGGAGCCGAACGGCGGCGGTTTGATGTCAGTGGTCAGGCAATGGACGATTTTGCTCACCGCCTGCACGTGCAGGCCCTGCTTGGAACGGCTGACGTCGGTGACGATCAGGCAGCCGCCGTTCGGGTCTTCCAGCGGCCGCTCGCCGATGGCGCGGCTGAGGTCGATGACCGACAGCGACGCGCCGCGCAAAGTGGCGATGCCCTTCACGTGCGGGTGCGACTCCGGCAGCTTGGTCAGCGGCGGGCAGGGGATGATTTCACTGACTTTCAGCAGGTTGATCGCCATCAACTTGCCGCTGCGCAAGGTAAACAGCAGAAGCGAAAGTGAATCTGCGCGGGCTTTGGTGGAGGACATATAAACCTTCTGTGGAAAGGTGGTGGGCGAGGGTGGAAATCGCCAGAAACTATTGATGCCGGGTTATCGACTTGTCGGGGGCAGGCTTTAGGGCCATTGGGCAGGTGAAGATCAAAAGATCGCAGCCTGCGGCAGCTCCTACGGAGTGGCCTGTGAAAATATCCTCTGGTGAGGGAATCCACTCAAGCCAGTTGATGGGGTTATTTCATTCCCAACCGCTTGGCCATCCGCCCAAGATTCGCCCGATCCAGCCCCAGCTCCCGCGCTGCGCTTGCCCAGTTATCCTGATTGCGTTCCAGCGCCGCACTGATCAAACGGCGCTGATACTCCTCAGTGGCACTGCGCAAATCGCCGTTGATCAACGGCGCCGCCACTGCAACTTCGGCAGTCGGTGCGGTCGAGTTATCCACAACCTCATGCGGCAAATCCAGATCCGCCGCACTCAGGCTGAGGATCTTCGGCCGCACCTTGCAGTTGCCCAAAGCCTTCAACGCGCTGCGGCCGATCAAGTGCTCCAGTTCGCGCACGTTGCCCGGCCAAGTGTAGGCGAGCAGGGCGTCCTGGGCGTCGCTGTTCAGGCGCAGGCTGTTGAGGCCCATGCGCGAGCGATTCTGTTCGAGGAAAAAACCGCTGAGCAACAACACATCGCGACCACGATCACGCAGCGCCGGTACCTTTAATGGGTACACGCTCAAACGATGGTAGAAGTCGGCGCGATAACGCCCGCTGCGGACTTCTTCCGCCAGGTCACGATTGGTCGCGGCGATCAGGCGCACATCGACCTGGTGTTCCTTGTCCGAACCCAAACGCTGCAACTGCCCGCTCTGCAAGACGCGCAGCAACTTGGCCTGCACCGTCAGCGACAACTCGCCGACTTCATCGAGAAACAGCGTGCCGCCGTTGGCCAGTTCGAATTTGCCACGACGGTCACTGGTGGCACCGGTGAACGCGCCGCGCACGTGGCCGAACAATTCGCTTTCGACCAGTGTGTCGGGGAGGGCGGCGCAATTGAGGCTGATGATCGGTTTGTCGGCACGCGCTGAAGCGGCGTGGATCGCCTGCGCTACCAGTTCTTTGCCGACCCCGGTTTCACCGGTGATCAATACGGTCAGGTCACTGCCGCCGACCAGATTGATTTCTTCCACCAAGCGTTTGAGGGCTTTGCTCTGGCCGATCATTTCGCGGTTCTGTTGGCCGCTGGCCTGACGGTAGACCTCGGCGCGCTGGTGCTCGTCTTCGGCGCGAGTCGCCAGGCGTTCGATGCGTTCGGCGGCATTGACCGTGGCCGCCGCGAGGCTGGCGAAGGCTTGCAGGGCATCGAGTTCGATCGGTTCAAATCGCTCGGGATCGAGGGCGTCGAGGGTGATCAGGCCCCAGAGTTTTTCATCGACAAACAGCGGACAGCCGAGGCAATCGTGGACTTCGAGGTGTTCGTCGAGGCCGTCGACCAGGCCGTCATAAGGGTCGGGCAGGTCACTGTCAGCGGCAAAGCGGGTCGGCCCGGCACCGGCCAGGAGGATTTCGAAACGCGGATGCTCGCTGACTTTGAAGCGCCGGCCGAGGGTGTCGGTGCTCAAGCCATCCACCGCCAGCGGCACCAGCGATTCGCCGTCCAGGCGCAACAACGCGGCGGCATCGCACGGCAGCAAGGCGCGCATGGCTTCGAGCAGGCGTCGATAGCGTTCGCCCTCGGGCAATTCGCGGGACAGGTCAGAGACCAGGGGCAGCAGAGCGGTGAGCAGGGATTTGGCAGTCATGGTCTTGTAGTCAAAGAGACAAGATGTAGTCTGGATGACTATAAGTCTTCTTGAGTCATTATGACTATCTTGTTTTCAAGCTATTGATTTATATGGATTAAAAAGTTGGCACGGAAACTGATAAAGCAAAAGTAACTTTTCAAAGAAGCTCAGGAGTCACTCTTATGCTTAGCGTCCAGGATCGTGCCATCGTCAAATCCACCGTGCCTCTGCTGGAAAGCGGCGGCGAAGCGCTGATCACGCACTTCTATCGCATGATGCTCTCTGAATACCCTGAAGTGCGCCCGTTGTTCAACCAGGCGCATCAGGCCAGCGGCGACCAGCCGCGTGCCTTGGCCAATGGTGTGCTGATGTACGCCCGCCACATCGATCAACTCGATCAGTTGGGCGATCTGGTGGCGAAAATCATCAACAAGCACGTCGCCCTGCAAATCCTCCCGGAGCACTACCCGATCGTTGGCGCCTGCCTGCTGCGCGCCATCTCCGAAGTGCTCGGCGAAGAAATTGCCACGCCTGAAGTGATGAGCGCCTGGGGCGCAGCGTACGGTCAACTGGCTGACATCCTGATCGGCGCCGAAACCGCTATTTATGACCAGAAAGAACAAGCAGTCGGCGGCTGGCGCGGCGCGCGTGAATTCATCGTCGCGGCCAAAGTCGAGGAGAGTGCGGAAATCATCTCCTTTTACTTTGAGCCTGCCGACAAAGGCCCGATTCTGGCGGCTGAGCCGGGTCAGTACATCGGTATGAAGCTGATCCTCGACGGCGAAGAAATCCGCCGTAACTACTCGCTGTCGGCGCTGGCTAATAAAGGTCAGTACCGTATCAGCGTCAAACGCGAACCGGGTGGCCGCGCGTCCAACCATCTGCACGATCAGTTGCATGTCGGCGCGAGCATTCAGTTGTTCCCGCCATCGGGTGAGTTCACCCTGACCGCCAGCGACAAACCGCTGGTGCTGATCAGCGGCGGCGTCGGTATCACCCCGACCCTGGCGATGCTCGAAGCGGCGCTGGAAACCGAGCGGCCGGTGCACTTTATCCACTGCGCGCGCAATGGCAGTGTTCATGCGTTTCGTGACTGGATCGATGGCTTGGCGGCGCGTCATCCGCAGCTCAAACGTTTCTACTGCTACGCCGAAGACGATGGCGTGAGCCCGGCGGCGGACAAGGTCGGAATGCTGAACCAGGAATTGCTCGGCGAATGGCTGCCGGAGCAGCGTGATGTCGACGCTTACTTCCTTGGGCCGAAGGGGTTCATGGGCGCGATCAAGCGCCATTTGAAAGCGTTGGGTGTGCCGGAGAAGCAAAGCCGTTACGAGTTCTTTGGGCCGGCCTCGGCTTTGGAATGATCCAAGACCGAGTCGCCTTCATCGCGGGCAAGCCCGCTCCCACAGGTCAGGCGTCGTTCACAGATTTTTTGTACGCCGCCAATCCTGTGGGAGCGGGCTTGCCCGCGATGGCCGTTACACCATTCTGATTTGGCAAACCTCACTACGACTTAATGGTTGCTTAACCGCTTTATCGTTTATTGCCCCGGTGTAGACTTGCGACAACCTTCAGTCGCGAGCCGGCTGAACCATGGACATAAAAGGGAAACGCGATGAGCGAGGAAACGATTCGGTTGGGCCGTGAGCGGCGCTTTCTGGTGCTGTTGGGGATCATCTGCCTGGCGCTGATCGGTGGCGCGCTTTACATGCAAATCGTGCTCGGTGAGGCGCCATGCCCGCTGTGCATTCTGCAACGTTATGCGTTGCTGCTGATTGCGCTCTTCGCCTTCATTGGCGCGGCCATGCGCACCCACCGCAGCATTACCGTGTTTGAAGTGTTGGTGGTGATCTGTGCGATTGCCGGCGCCGGAGTGGCCGGGCATCACGTGTACACGCAGTTCTACCCGGCGGTCAGCTGTGGCATCGATGTGCTGCAGCCGATTGTCGATGATCTGCCACTGGCGAAGATCTTCCCGCTGGGCTTCCAGGTCGACGGTTTCTGCTCGACGCCGTACCCGCCGATCCTCGGTCTGTCGCTGGCGCAATGGGCGCTGGTGGCGTTCGTGCTGGTGGTGATCCTGGTGCCGCTCTTGACCTCGCGTAACCGAAAAGCACTGCGCTGAGTCAACTATTCGGCGATCAGGCCGATACAGAAAACGCCTCGATTTGCGGATCAGCAAATCGGGGCGTTTTGCATTTCAGAGTGTTTGTGAAAACACCGTGACGAACGGCAATAGTGGGTGCGGCGAGTGTGCGACATGTTGTCACACGCGCCGTGTCGCAGGGTGTCGCGAAGTGCCGGATTGGTCTCTTGTTACACAAAATCATTGGTCTGTTTCAACGTTTTGCGGCTTTTGAACGCAAGTGCCAGATCAGGCAGTTTTAACACGCTCTGGCAAATGGCCAGAGCCCTTGGAATATCGGGCTTTGCGCCGATCGGGGGTTCAGAAAAAGCCTTCGGAGCTGTCTGAACTGAGGCGGATACACCTACATTTTTTGGTGTTTTTGTTGAGAATCGATTTCGATAACATGCGGAACTTTTGCAAAAATGGTGATGGATTGTTGCTCGAACGGATAAAAATTATTTCGGGATAAGACATGGTGTATAGGGCGCTACCTATCTACAATCGCCCGCACTGAATTCCCGGCACTGTTCAGCCTTTATTAAGGAAGACTTTATTAAGGCGCTGCGCAGAAAGTCGGGTGTCGAGCAAGTCGGAAGGCTTTCAAGACACCCAGGTGTCGGTGCCTTCCAACTTTCCGCACCAAATGGAATTGGTCTGTAACAAGGCCTTTGACCACGAATTCGAATAAGAACTTAACGCTGTCCCAGGATTTGTCGAGCGTCTGACGCGCGACGGGCGGCCCTTATTCAATCCAAAGAAAATGCCAACCCTTGGCAGGGTGAAGTGTTGGCGATCAAAACCCAACTGCATTGCGCAAGCTGCTTTAGAGGTCGTGAGATGAGTAAAAACAGGTACCCCAGATTACTAGGCCTAGTGCCGCTGCTCGGCACGTTGTTGCTGGGAGGCTGCAACATGACCTTGCTCAATCCAACGGGCCAGGTCGGCCTGGAACAGCGCAACCTGATCATCACCGCGACCCTGCTGATGCTGTTGGTCGTTGTGCCGGTTATCGTCATGACCTTCCTGTTCGCCTGGAAATACCGCGCGTCGAACAAGAACGCCGTCTACACCCCGAAATGGTCGCACTCGACCAAAATCGAAGTGGCAGTCTGGACCATCCCGGTCCTGATCATCATTGCCCTGGGTTACATCACCTACATCTCCACCCACGAACTGGACCCGTATCGTCCAATCGAATCCGACGTCAAGCCTGTGACCATCGAAGTGGTCGCGCTGGACTGGAAGTGGCTGTTCATCTACCCGGAACAAGGCATCGCCACGGTCAACAAGATCGTGTTCCCGGCGCACACGCCAATCAACTTCAAGATCACCTCTGACGCTGTGATGAACTCGTTCTTCATCCCGGGTCTGGGCGGCCAGATCTACGCGATGGCGGGCATGCAGACCAAGCTGCACCTGATCGCTGACCGTAACGCTGAAATGGACGGTATCTCCGCCAACTACAGCGGCGCGGGTTTCACCGGCATGAAGTTCAAAGCTATTTCCACCACTCAGGAAGATTTCGACGCCTGGGTAAGTGAAGTCAAGAAGTCACCTAAACAGCTTGATCAAGCTGAATACGCAGCCCTTGCCAAGCCAAGCCAGAACAACCCAGTCGAGCTCTACTCCTCGGTCACGCCGAACCAGTTCCAGATCATCGTCGACAAGTACGAAGGTATGAAGCCGGGCAAGCCACTGAAGCACGAGAAGAAAGAGAAAGAAGTGGCGGCCACGGAAATTGACTCGAGTTCGCATTCAGCTGCCGGGGCAGAGGAGTAAACGATGTTTGGTAAATTAAGTTGGGAAGCAGTCCCATTCCACGAACCGATCGTGATGATTACCATCGCCATGATCGCGCTCGGTGGTCTGGCGCTGTTCGCTGCAATCACCTACTTCAAGAAGTGGACGTACCTGTGGACCGAGTGGTTGACCTCGGTAGACCACAAGAAAATCGGCGTGATGTACATCATCGTCGCTATGGTCATGCTGCTGCGCGGTTTTGCCGACGCCATCATGATGCGTACCCAGTTGGCCATGGCCACCGAGGGTTCGCCTGGCTACCTGCCACCTGAACACTATGACCAGATCTTCACCGCTCACGGTGTGATCATGATCATCTTCATGGCGATGCCATTCTTCACCGGCCTGATGAACCTTGCAGTGCCGCTGCAGATCGGCGCGCGTGACGTTGCGTTCCCGTTCCTGAACTCCCTGAGCTTCTGGCTGCTGGTGTCCGGCGTTGTGCTGATCAACCTGTCCCTGGGCGTTGGCGAATTCGCCAAGACCGGTTGGGTTGCCTATCCACCATTGTCGGGTCTGCAATACAGCCCTGGCGTGGGCATGGACTACTACATCTGGGCGCTACAGTTATCCGGGTTAGGTACGACGCTGACGGGGGTTAACTTCCTCGCGACCGTACTGAAAATGCGTACCCCTGGCATGAAACTGATGGACATGCCGATCTTCACCTGGACCTGCACCTGGGCAAACGTTCTGATCGTGGCTTCGTTCCCGATCCTGACCGCTACCTTGGCACTGCTGACCCTTGACCGTTACATGGATTTCCACATTTTCACCAATGAACTTGGTGGCAATCCAATGATGTACGTCAACCTGTTCTGGGCGTGGGGCCACCCTGAGGTTTACATCCTGATCCTGCCGGCATTCGGCATCTTCTCGGAAGTGATCTCGGCGTTCACCGGCAAGAAACTGTTCGGCCACCACTCGATGATCTACGCCTCGGGCGCGATCTCGGTACTGGGCTTCATGGTTTGGCTGCACCACTTCTTCACCATGGGTTCGGGTGCCAGCGTCAACGCCTTCTTCGGTCTGGCGACGATGCTGATTTCCATCCCGACGGGTGTGAAGCTATTCAACTGGCTGTTCACCATCTACCAGGGCCGTCTGCGTTTCACCAGCCAAGTGCTGTGGACTCTGGGCTTCATGGTGACCTTCGCCATCGGCGGCATGACCGGCGTACTGCTGGCCATCCCGGGTGCTGACTTCGTTCTGCACAACAGCCTGTTCGTGATCGCGCACTTCCATAACGTGATCATCGGCGGTGCGGTATTCGGTTACATCGCAGGTTTCGCGTTCTACTTCCCGAAAGCGTTCGGCTTCAAGCTGCATGAAGGCTGGGGTAAAGCAGCGTTCTGGTTCTGGATCTCGGGCTTCTTCGTCGCCTTCATGCCGCTCTATGCACTGGGCTTCATGGGCATGACCCGTCGTCTGAACGCCACCACCAACCCTGAGTGGGTACCGTACCTGTACGTTGCCATGTTCGGTGCGGTGATGATCGCTGCCGGTATCGCCTGCCAACTGATTCAGCTGTACGTCAGTGTGCGTGACCGCAACAAGCCAGAGAACGTTTGCGATCACGGTGACCCGTGGAATGCACACACTCTGGAATGGTCGACCTCGTCGCCACCGCCGTTCTACAACTTCGCTGTGCTGCCAAAAGCTGACTGCATCGACCCGTTCACTGAAGCCAAGGAAAACGGTACTGCGTACCAGCAACCGGCCAAGTACGAGCCGATCCACATGCCGAACAACACCGCCACTGGTGTGGTGATGGGCGCGCTGTTGACCGTATTCGGTTTCGCGATGATCTGGCACATCTGGTGGCTGGCGATCGCGAGCCTGGCCGGTACTGTCATCTACTTCGTGATCCACGCTGCACGTGACGACCAGGGCTATATGGTTCCGGTTGAAACGATCGAGCGTATCGAAGCCGAGCAGCACAAGCGTCTGGTCGCGGCAGGGAAAATCCCGGCCTCCGCCACCCGTGTTGAAACCTCGTTGGAACAGGCTTAAACCATGTCGAATTTAGTGACCAATGCTGGACACGCCCATGGTGAACATGGGCACGATGACCATCACCACGATTCGGGCGAGATGACCGTATACGGTTTCTGGCTCTACCTGATGACCGACTGCATCTTGTTTGCGTCGATCTTCGCGGTATACGCGGTACTGGTAAACAACGTCGCCGGTGGCCCTGCGGGCCACGACATCTTCGAACTGCCATACGTGCTGGGCGAAACCGCTCTGCTGTTGTTCAGTTCGATCACCTACGGCTTCGCCATGCTGGCGTTGTTCAAAGGCAAGAAGCAGCAGGTTCTGGGTTGGTTGTTCATGACCTTCCTGCTGGGCGCAGGCTTTATCGCCATGGAGATCAACGAGTTCCATCTGCTGATCTCCGAGGGCTTCGGTCCTAGCCGTTCGGGCTTCCTGTCGGCGTTCTTCACCCTGGTCGGTACCCACGGTCTGCACGTTTCGGCGGGTCTGATCTGGATGGGCATCATGATGTACCAGGTCAACAAGCACGGCCTGACGGCGACCAACAAGACCCGTCTGAGCTGCCTGAGCCTGTTCTGGCACTTCCTGGACGTGGTGTGGATCTGCGTATTCACCGTTGTTTACCTGATGGGGACTCTGTAATGGCTAATGCACACTCCCATGACAGCCATGATGCTGGCCACGGCAGCGTAAAGTCGTACGCCATTGGCTTCATCCTGTCGGTGATCCTGACCGTTATCCCATTCGGTCTGGTGATGTACCCGAGCCTGCCGAAGGCCACCACGCTGGCAATCGTTCTGCTGTTCGCAGTGATCCAGGTGATCGTTCACCTGTATTACTTCCTGCACCTGGACCGTTCCATTGCTCAGCGTAACAACGTGATTGCATTCGTCTTCACGGCGATCGTGATCGTGCTGCTGGTTGGCCTGTCGTTGTGGATCATGTTCAGCATCCACACGTACATGATGGCGAAGTGAGGTAGACCCGATGTCGCTCAAGCACTTTATCCAAATCACCAAACCGGGGATCATTTTCGGTAACGTGCTTTCTGTGGCAGGCGGGTTCTTCCTGGCCTCGAAAGGGCATGTTGATCTGGCGGTGTTTCTCGCCGCCATGATCGGTACATCCCTGGTCGTCGCCTCCGGTTGCGTGTTCAACAACTGCATCGACCGCGACATCGACCTGAAGATGGAACGCACCAAAAACCGCGTGCTGGTACAGGGCTTGATCTCCCTGAAACTGGCACTGGTTTACGCGACCATCCTTGGTGTTCTCGGCGTTGCCTTGTTGTACAAGGTGGCCAACCCGTTGGCTGCCCTGTTCGCCGTAATCGGCTTCGTTATCTACGTCGGCTTCTACAGCCTGTACCTCAAGCGCAAGTCGGTTCACGGCACGCTGGTGGGCAGTCTGTCCGGCGCCATGCCGCCAGTGATCGGTTACGTTGCCGTAACCAATAGCTTCGACATGGCCGCGCTGACGTTGCTGGTGATGTTCAGCCTGTGGCAGATGCCGCATTCCTACGCCATCGCGATCTTCCGCTTCAACGATTACCTGGCCGCATCGATTCCGGTGCTGCCTGTGAAGCGCGGAATTAAAGTGGCGAAGAAGCACATCCTGCTCTACATCCTGGCGTTCCTCGTGGCGACCTTGATGCTGACCTTCAGCGGCTACGCCGGCATGAGCTACCTCGCCGTCGCCGCGGCCATGGGCATGTACTGGTTGTACATGGCCTGGACCGGCTACAAAGCAGTGGATGACACCGTCTGGGCACGCAAGCTGTTCGTGTTCTCGATCTTCACCATCACTGCATTGAGCGTCATGATGTCCCTGGACTTCAAGGTGCCGGCAGAGCTGCTGCTGACGTACGCGCCGTAAGGCTGAAAGGCTTGAAGAAAAACCCCGCACATTGAGAGATGTGCGGGGTTTTTTGTTTATCTGATGTGGAATTTGTTGATAGTCTATCTGTAGGCGAGTTGCCTATAGTTTGCCCATGCGAACAGTCTTCTTTGAAACCACAATATTTACCGCAAGCGTTGGTCATTACCTGACGGACGACGAGTATCGAGAGCTGCAGAGCTATTTGCTGAGTAATCCGCTGTCGGGTGACGTGATGCCGCGAACAGGTGGTTTTCGGAAACTGCGTTGGGCTGATGTTCGCCGTGGTAAAGGGCGACGAGGCGGCTTGCGGGTTCTCTACTATTGGCTTATGAATGATAGTCAGTTCTGGATGTTTGCCATTTACGACAAAGATGAGCTTGAGAATCTGACAGCCGAGCAAGAGAAGGCGCTCAAGAAAGCCATTGATAAAGAGTTGAAAACAAGAGGCACCCCATGAAAAAACGCGACCTGTTTGCAGAATTGATGCAGGGCGTTGATGAGATGGCAGCTCAACGCGAAGGAAAAATTACGTTACGTAATACGACGTTCGAGGACAAACCTGTCCCCGAGGTCGGTGCTCAGGAAATTGTGGCCCTGCGCGAAAGGTTACATATGTCTCAGGCAGTCTTTGCCAAGCGAATCAGGACAAGCCCCAGCACTCTGAGAAACTGGGAGCAGGAAAAGTCGAAGCCTAATGCTCAAGCAGCGTTGTTGATCCGTTTGGTTGAGAAATTCCCTGACATGGTTGAACGCTTGAGTGCTGTGTGATTAAAAAGCGTTACAGTTTTAAGGCCCTACCTTTCGAGTGAAGCGTAGGGCCTTTGTTTTATGGCTCTCGCGGGGCAATCTGCGGTGCCATGGCAAACCACATAGACTCGCTCAAATCTATCAGTGATAGCGCCATGCCACTTAACTGGTGCTTTACTGTTTTTAACTGCGGTTATCCAATTATTGACTGAGAGGCAGGGCGAAATGACTGAGAGGATGACCTGCGACGAGCGTTTTATTGCCCTGGCGCAAGAGCTGAATTACGACATCTATGGTGAGAACACCGCTGGCGGCAATTACGCACCGCTGATCCGTCATCATGATGAGCTGTACATCAGCGGCATGGTGCCGCGCACCCACGGCAAGATTCAGTATCCCGGTCGGGTAGGGCTGGAGTTGACGCTCAAGGATGCGCAAGCCGCTGCGAGTATCAGTGCGATGCGTTGCCTGGCGCTGATTGTTGATGCGGTGGGTTCGCTGGACAAGATCAAGGCGTTGTTGCGGGTGACGGTGTATGTGAAATCGACGCCTGATTTTGTGGATCTGAGTGAAGTGGCCAACGGTGCTTCAGACGTGTTCAGCCATGTGCTGGGTGATGCCGGGCGGCATACGCGGACGACGGTTGGCGTGTATCAGTTGCCGAAGAATGCGGCGATTGAAGTGGACATGATCGTGGCAGTGCATTCGGGCGCGTAATCCCCCGAAAGCCAGACAACAAAAAGCCCCGCCTGAATCTCAGAGTGGGGCTTTTTCGTCAGCGCTGAAAATTACTGTGCAGCGATGCTGTAGCCATCAAACGCCGTTTTCTTCTGCAGCGCAGTGATGATGTTCTTGCGGTTCACTGCTTGCTCGGTGCCGTCGTTATCAACGAAGACTTCGCTTTCCAGTTCCGCCTCTTCGCCTTCACCGACGAAGGTGAAACCGAGGAATTCCAGCGCTTCACGGTCAACGCTCAAACGCGAACGCGGTGTGCGCAATGGCAGGGTTACGCTGATGCCGTCCTTGCTGATGGTGAAGATTTCGACTTCTTTCTTCTTCGCAGCCTTGCTCTTGCCGCCGCTCGGGTTGCTGATCGCCTGATGGGTCTGGTTCAGCACTTTGAGGGCCAGGCCGTAGACGATTTCCTGGAAGGCCGGATCGTCCTTGAAGCTGGACAGGATGCGGCCGATCGAAAACTTGCTGCTCAGGTCTTCAAGCGCGGCGAGGTCGGCGGCTTCGGCGTCTTTCAGAGACTTGAGTTGGCCCATCAGTTCGTAGGCCTTGTCGTCGTCGAAGCTGTCGTGAGCGTGACGGATTGCGGTACGTAGTTCGCGGATCTGGTCGCTTTCGCGGGTCGACTGGAACGCGTCCAGGACCATCTCGCTGATGATTTTGGCTTGTGGCAGGTGTTGTGAAAGATTGATGGAGTTTTCGTATTCCGCTTTGGACGATTCGGTGACTACGGATTCAGCGGTGTTGAAATCGGACATTGAAATTTCACTACTTTTTAACTTGAGTGGAGATGAGCAAGCCCGAGGGCTTTTTCAGGCCGACTAATTTAGGGGAGCGCGGCGGCGTTGTCACGGAGCAACGGGCCGGCGGTCCCAACTATTTGCCCGGCGTGTTCAGGTTCATTGAGCGCACCATCCATTGTTCGGCGGTTTGCGGGTCTGTTGGCAGCGAAAACTGAAATGTTGCACCGCGCCCGCCGATGTCCAGCAACTGAATCTCGCGCCCGTGCAATTGCAGGATACGGTGCACGATGCGCAGGCCCAATCCACCATCACGCCGTGCGCCGCCGATATTGAACGGCCGCAGGAACAGGCCTTCGCGCAGTTCAGGCGCAATCCCCGGGCCGGTGTCGCTGACCGTGACGTCGACCAGCGCACCGTGGGGTTTCAGGTCCAGTTCGATTTCACCGCCCTGAGGCGTATGGCGCAAAGCGTTGTCCATCAGATTGGTCAGCACCCGTTCGATCAACCCGAGGTCGGCGCAAACCGTTGGCAGGTTCGGCACGAAATGCGCCTTCAAATCCACCTGCCGCGCTTCGGCGGTGAGTTCGAATTTCTGAAAGATGTCCTGCACCAGATCGATCAGGGAAAACCGCTCCAGCACCGGTTGCACAAACCCGTGCTCCAGACGCACCAGTTCCAGCAGCGATTGCGCCAGACCACCGACTTTGCGGCTTTGATCAAGGGCAATGCCCAGATAACGACGGCGCTCTTCCGGGGACAGCGTGGCGTCCTTCAATGACAACGTTTCCAGATAACCGTGCAGCGAGGCCAATGGCGTTCGCAGGTCGTGGGAAATGTTCGCCACCAGTTCGCGGCGTTCCTGATCCTGGCGCGTCAATGAACGCCATTGCTCGCCGAGGCGGTTTTGCATCTGCCGGAAAGCCGCGTCGAGGACCGCGATTTCATCCGGGTCAGCTGATTTATCCACAGGTGCCGGTACGGGCTGCGGCGCACCGTCGATATCAAAACGGCTGACCGTTTCGGTCAGTCGCCGCAGCGGCCGGGTTATCAGATTGAACGCCGTGAGACCGGCAATCAGGCACAGCAACGCCACCAGCCCGATCGACAGCAGCGCAGTGTTGAGCGCAGCGCTGGTCGCCCCGCGCTCGGCGAAACGGTCATGTTCTTCGCTGAGCAACACCACGTACAGATAACCGGCAGGTTTACCGTTGACCCGTAACGGCGCAGCGCTGAACACCTTGCGACCATCAGCGCTGCGCGGATCGTCGCCGAGGATCGGCAGAGGCTGATCGTTGAGCAGTTGGCGGATCGGCGCCAGATCAACCTGCTGCCGGCGAATCCGGCCCTCCGGTGCGGCATTGCCGACGATCCGTCCCTCGGTGTCGAGCAGATACACCTCGACACTCGGGTTGACCAGCATCAGTTGGCTGAACAACGCGCGCACGGCACCGGGCATCAGGCCGTTGCTGTCCATCAGCACCGTGTCGTGGGCGATGTGTTGCGCCAGATCCCGCGACAGCCCCTGCACCACTTCCAGTTCATGCATCTTGCTGGAGCGCACCTGCAACCATGCCGACGTGCCGCAGCACACCAGCAGCAACACGGCGAATACCACGGACAGGCGCTGCGTCAGGGTCAGTTTCATGGCTGCTCGGTACCGAATTTATAACCGCGACCCCACACGGTGAGGATGCGAGAGGGCTGGGCCGGGTCTTTTTCGATCTTCGCCCGCAGGCGATTGATGTGGGTGTTGACCGTGTGTTCGTAGCCCTCGTGGCTGTAACCCCAGACAGCGTTGAGCAGGTCCATGCGCGAGAAGACTTTGCCCGGTTGCCGGGCGAAGAAATACAGCAGGTCAAACTCCCGTGGCGTCAGATCGAGGCGCTGCCCCTCGAGACTGACATCGCGGGTGATCGGGTCGATGGTCAGCCCATCCAGGCTGAGGCTACCGGCGTCCATCTTCAGATTGCGCGCCATCGCGTCAACACGGCGCAGCAAGGCTTTGACCCGCGCCACCAGTTCGAGCATCGAAAACGGCTTGGCAAGGTAATCGTCGGCGCCCAGTTCCAGGCCAAGGATGCGATGCAATTCACTGGAGCGAGCGCTGGTGATGATGATCGGTGTGTAGCGGGCCATGGCCCGGGCGCGGCGGCAGATTTCCAGACCGTCGACCCCCGGCAACATCAAGTCGAGGATCAGTGCATCCCAGTGACCTTGTTGTAGCAGGCGCATGCCCTCGTCGCCGTCGGCGCTGTGGGTTACCTCAAATTGTTCATCGCGAAGATGCAGGCAAATGAGGTCGGCGATGTGCAGGTCGTCCTCGACCACGAGAACGCGTTTGGTCTGTTCCATGAAGCTCAATCCTTCGGCGCGATAAGGCGCATTGTGCGGGTTTTCCTCGGGGCGAGTTATCACGAATTCGTTAACTTCCCGTGAGGATTTGGCGATCAAACCAAGCCTAGGCTGTGTTCCAGAAAGGGCATCTGGAATTTCGGGAGACGGCCATGTTTTCAAGGCGACAGATTCTGTTAGCGGGCGGCGGGCTAGGGGTTGCAGCCCTGGTCGCGGGTGTATTGCCAAAATTGTCGACCAGCACGGCGCTGGTCAGTGAGGCGCGGGCCGACGAGGCGTTCGAAGTGACTCACAGCGACAGTCAATGGCACTCGATCCTCAGTGACGAGCAGTATCAGATCCTGCGCGAGGAAGGCACCGAACGGGCCTACACCAGCGCGCTCAACAACGAGCATCGCACCGGCACTTTTGCCTGTGCCGGCTGTGCTCTGGCGCTGTTTTCCTCGGCGACCAAATTCGACAGCCGTACTGGCTGGCCGAGTTTCTGGGCGCCGCTGGAACATGCAGTGGCCACGCGTCAGGACCGCTCGTTCGGCATGTCCCGCGACGAGGTTCACTGTCGCCGCTGCGGCGGCCATCTGGGCCATGTTTTCGATGACGGGCCCAAGCCTACCGGCCTGCGTTACTGCATGAACGGCCTGGCGATGACTTTCAAAGCTGTGGCGGCTTGAGTCATGACCCGCTCGCGATCTTCACTTCACACAGGACGAATTTATGTGGCTCTTGGTTCTCGCTTATCTCGGTGGTGTGCTGACGATCGTCAGCCCGTGCATCCTGCCGGTTCTGCCTTTTGTCTTCGCTCGCACCGGGCAGCCGTTTATCAAGAGTGGCTTGCCGCTGCTGGCGGGGATGGCGGTGACCTTTGCGCTCGTCGCCTCGTTGGCGGCGGTGGGCGGCGGTTGGGTGGTGCAAGTCAATCAGTACGGGCGCTGGCTCGCGTTGCTGTTCGTTGCGTTGTTCGGGCTGACCTTGCTCCTGCCGCGTGTGGCCGAGCGGCTGACCCGGCCGCTGGTGTCGGCCGGCAGTCGTCTGTCGGAGGCCGCCGGGCAGGACAATCGCCCGCGTCCCGGCGCTTCGTTTCTGATCGGGGTCGCCACGGGGCTGCTCTGGGCACCTTGCGCGGGGCCGGTTCTGGGGCTGATTCTGACGGGCGCCGCACTGCAGGGGGCAAGCATCGCCACCACGCTGTTGTTGCTCGCCTACGCGGCAGGTGCCGCCACTTCACTGGCGGCGGCGTTGCTGCTCGGCGCTAAGGTCTTTGCGCTGATGAAGCGCTCGATCGGCACCGGTGAGTGGATTCGACGTGGCCTCGGCGCGTTAATGTTGGCCGGCGTAGCGGCCATTGCACTGGGGCTCGATACCGGGATTCTCGCTCGGTTATCGACGGCGTCTACCGGTGGGCTGGAACAGACATTGGTCGGCAAGCTTTCGGGCAAATCCGCTAATACAAACGGCACGATGATGGCTCAGATCCCGCCGGCAGATGACTCGGCCAACGGCAGCATGATGGCTGCGGGCGGCGCGATGAAAATGGCCGCGAAAGCACCGGGCACGTTGCCGGTCGAAGGGCAGTTGCCGCCGCTCGATGGTGCTGTGCAATGGCTGAACTCTCCACCGCTGGATGCCCAGGCGTTGAAGGGCAAAGTGGTGCTGGTGGATTTCTGGACCTACTCCTGCATCAACTGCCTGCGCACCCTGCCGTACGTCAAAGCCTGGGCCGAGAAGTATCGCGATCAGGGCCTCGTGGTGATTGGTGTACACGCCCCGGAATTCGCTTTCGAGCGTGACGTCGGCAACGTCACCAAAGCCATGAAGGAACTCGGTATCAACTACCCGGTAGCGATCGACAACGACTACAGGATCTGGCGAGCCTTCAACAACGAGTACTGGCCGGCGCATTACTTTGCCGACG
The DNA here is from genome assembly GCF_000282515.1 of Pseudomonas sp. GM80. Taxonomy (GTDB): domain Bacteria; phylum Pseudomonadota; class Gammaproteobacteria; order Pseudomonadales; family Pseudomonadaceae; genus Aquipseudomonas. Next base: position 66,020 of record NZ_AKJD01000150.1, on the reverse strand, counting down.
CTCAGGGACGCATTCGTTACCACCATTTTGGCGAAGGCGACTACGCCGAATCGGAGCGCGTCATCCAGCAATTGTTGCGTGAAGCCGGTGCGAAAACCGTTGCGGACGGTTTGATCAATGCCGACGCGAAGGGCGTGCAACTGGCCCCGGACATGCGCGAAGCGCAATCACCGGAAACCTATGTCGGCTACCAGCGTGCGGAACATTTCGTACCGGACACCAGCCTGGTGCCTGACAAGGTTGCGGCTTATACCCCACTGGCGAATCTCGCGCTGAATGACTGGAGCCTTGGTGGTCAATGGAGCGTCGGTGCCGAGCGCGCGACGGCCAGTGCCCCGGCGAGCCGCATCGTTTATCGCTTCCATGCCCGTGACCTGCATTTGGTCCTGGGGCCGGGCGCGGAGGGCAAACCGGTGCGCTTCAAAGTGTTGATCGACGGTCAGGTGCCGGCGGATGCCCATGGCGTCGACGTTGCCCCTGACGGCACGGGCCGCGTCACCGAGCAACGCCTGTATCAGTTGGTGCGCCAGACCGAGGCTGTGAAGGATCGAACCTTCAGCATCGAGTTTCTTGACCCGGGCGTGTCGGCCTACGCCTTTACCTTCGGCTAATCAGGAGTCATTGCAATGAAAATTACATGGCGTCGTATGTTGTTGGGAGTCGCGGTGGCAGGCGTGATCGGCCAGGTTTCAGCGTTCTCCCTGGGAGGAGAAGACGCGGTGATCATTCCTCCGCCAACCCTCGACGAAGTCACTCAGGCGCACAGCGAAACGGCGGTATTTGCCGGCGGCTGTTTCTGGGGTGTGCAGGGGGTTTTTCAGCACGTCAAAGGCGTGCAGAAAGCCGTCTCCGGTTACGCCGGCGGCGCGGCGAATACGGCGGAATATGAACGTGTCAGCGAGGGCGATACGGGCCATGCCGAGTCGGTGCAAGTTACCTTCGATCCGGCGCAGGTCAGTTACGGCAGCCTGCTGCAGATCTACTTTTCGGTGGCGCATAACCCTACCGAACTTAATCGGCAGGGCCCGGACAGCGGCACGCAATATCGCTCGGCGCTGTTCCCGGTCAACGCCGATCAGCAGAAGGTCGCGCAGGCCTACATCGCGCAACTCGATGCGGCGCATGCGTTCAACAAACCCATCGTCACCCAGCTGGAAAGCTACAACGGCTTTTACCCGGCGGAGGACTATCACCAGGATTTCCTGACCGAGCACCCGAGCTATCCCTACATCGTTATTAACGACATGCCGAAGGTGGCGAATCTGAAGCAGGTGTTTGCCCAGCGTTATCAGGAAAAACCGGTGCTGGTGAAAAGCGGCTCCTGAATCATCGGGCGCCCAATGGCGGGCGATGAGCCTGAAGGGTGCGCAGCAAACGGTAATATTTCAGTGAGCGAGCGCTGATCAGACCACTGATAAAGCCCGATGCTGCGGCTTTGAGCAACACCATATCCGGGGCGGCAGCCCGCTCTGGGTACACGTCATCCTGATAGCCGAAGTAGTAGTTCACTGCGAAAAAAAGCAGGAGCAGAATCAGCGCTTTCCAGGTGCCCGGCACGACCAGCCCGGTTTCCGGATCATCAAGATTTATCCCCTTGTTGGGGAAAATCAGCCATGCCGACAGGGCGCCGAGTAACAAAGCAATGAGCCAGCCGCTGAGGGTCAGACCTGGGTCATTCGTCAGGTTCAACGACAACAGCGACCACGCCAATAACACCAGCGGGGTCGACAGCAGGGACAGCCGGCTTTCGTGTTGAGGTTTGAGGGTCTTGAGGCCGAAATACAGCAGAACCAGAAAAACGGCATAAACCCACAAGGGAGTATTTTGAAGAGTGACGAGCATCGCACAGCGTCCATGCTGGAAAGAGAAGGCAGATCATATCCGTTGCCAGGGTGGACGCCGCTTATTTTAATCGCGGCCGCTCCATGGCAATCACTGACGTCTCGAAACCCAAGCGGGCAAAAAAGGCCTCGGCACCCTCCCGACCGGCGCGCAATACCCAAGTGATGTCGGGGTTATCGCCCATGACATGCTCGACCAGTTTGCGGCCAATGCCTGCGTGTCGGTACTGGTCGTCAACCACGACCATCGACAGGTAACCGTTGGACAAGCCGTCGGTGATGCCCCGGGCGAAGCCAACGATCCGGGCGCCGCGCAGGGCAACCGCCGTGCGTTGAGAGTTGTTGATCAGTTGCATGAAGTGTTCGCTGGAGCCGGTGCGGTGACCCCAGCCATGTTGCCCGAGGAACAGCCGTACCGACTCCACCTCGTCAGGGCGCAGGTCGCGTACGCTCAGATTGTCGTTCATCAATGGTTCGACTCCTTGTCAGCAGTTGTTCGAGACTGGCCTATCCCTTGATGTCAGGATCTGCCCCAGGTCTGCATCGCGAATTCGACGAAGCGGCGCAGCTTCGGCAGGCGATAGCGATCCGGGGCGTACAGCAAATGCAGGGGACGGCTGGGAGGTTGGTAGTCGGCAACCACGGTCACCAGTTTGCCCTCGCGCAAATCCTGTTCCACCAGTGCATCGGGCAGCATCACTATGCCCATGCCGGTGCGTGCGGCCTGATGCAACCCGGCTGACGTATTCATCAGCATTGGCCCGCTGACGTCGACGAGAATTTCTCCGTCCGGGCCGCTGAGGCGCCAGCGCTTTTCCACCGATTGCCAATCGTCGCCAGCAGGATAGGCGAACGACAGGCAGTCGTGTTGTTGCAGGTCCTCAGGGGTTTTCGGCATACCACGGCGGGCCACGTATTCCGGGGAGGCGCACACGGTCAGGGTGTAATCGATCAAGGGACGGGCGATCAGGTTCGACTCCTCGAAATGACCCAGCCGAAACGCTACGTCGAGGCCGCTTTCCAGCAGGTCCGGACGGCTGTTGGTCAGTACCACATCCATCTTCACCTGCGGGTATTGCAGGGAAAAATCGCTCAGCGCCGGTGCCAGGCGTTCTACCCCGAAGGTCAGCGGCGCGGTAATGCGCAACAGGCCACGGGGTTCATCGAGTGCTTGTTCGGCCAGACGTTCGGAGTCGGCCACCAGCCCCAGGACATCCAGGCAACGCTGGTAGTAGACGCTGCCGAACTCAGTCAGGCGCTGCCGTCGGGTGGTGCGTTGCAGCAGTTGCACTCCGAGCCGCTGCTCCAGCGCCCGTAGATGATTGCCAACCATGGTTGTCGACATGTCGCACTGCAGCGCCGCCGCCGTCATGCTGCCGGCTTCGACGACTTTGACGTACACGCTCATCGACTGGAACAGGTCCATTATCAAGCCCTGCTTTTAAATGAATGAAGTTGTAGCGAGTTTATCCAGTTCTGGTGGCTAACCATACTGACATCACACCGACCTTCCTGGAGTTTGAAGTCATGACCGCCGCCCTGATGAACACTTACCAACCGCTGGCCCTGAGTTTCACCAGAGGCCTGGGTACTCGCCTGTGGGATCAGGCCGGTCGCGAGTATCTGGATGCGGTTGCCGGGGTCGCGGTGACCAATGTTGGCCACTCGCACCCGCGTATTGTTGCGGCGATCAGCGAGCAGGCGGGATTGCTGCTGCACACCTCCAATCTGTACAGCATCGACTGGCAGCAACAGCTGGCAAAGCGGCTGACCGCGTTGTCGGGGATGCAGCGGGCGTTCTTCAATAACTCCGGTGCCGAGGCCAACGAGACCGCGCTTAAACTGGCGCGGTTGTACGGTTGGCGCAAAGGCATCGAACAGCCGCTGGTGGTGGTCATGGCCAACGCTTTCCATGGCCGTACCCTCGGCACGTTGTCCGCCAGCGATGGCCCGGCGGTGCGGCTGGGCTTCAATGAATTGCCGGGAGATTTCATCAAGGTCCCGTTTGGTGATCTCGCTGCGCTGGAGCAACTGCAGCGTCAACACGGCGAGCGCATCGTGGCGATTCTGGTCGAGCCGATTCAAGGTGAAAGCGGTGTGCAACTGGCGCCTGCCGGCTATTTGAAAGCGCTTCGTGGATTATGTGATCGCCACGCCTGGCTGCTGATGCTTGATGAGATCCAGACCGGCATCGGCCGCACGGGTCAGTGGTTTGCGTTTCAGCACGAAGGCATCGTTCCCGACGTCATGACCTTGGCAAAAGGGCTGGGCAACGGCGTGCCGATCGGTGCTTGCCTGGCGCGGGGCAGGGCGGCAGATCTGTTCACGCCTGGCAGCCATGGCAGCACGTTCGGCGGCAATCCGCTGGCCTGCCGGGTCGCTTGCACAGTGCTGGATATCATCGAGGAACAAGGGCTGCTGGACAACGCACGAGTTCAGGGCGAGCGCCTGTTGACCCGCCTGCGCGCAGAGTTGGCGGACAACCCCAATGTGCTGACGATTCGCGGGCAGGGTTTGATGATCGGTATCGAGTTGAAACAACCGGTGCGCGATCTGACACTGATCGCTGCGCGCGACCACGGGCTGCTGATCAACGTCACGCGTGGCAAGACGATACGGCTGCTGCCACCGCTGACGATTGATGAGCGGGAGGTGGAGATGATTGTCAGAGGTGTGGGGCGTGTCGTTCAGTAGTGATATTTGCAATTGATAACGCAAATTTCACCGCCTTCTACCCTATAAACCAAACGGTGCTCGGCGGTTATACGCCGAGACCACAAGCCGCTCATGTTGTGCTTGAGCGGCTCGGGCTTACCAACACCTTCAAACGGTTGTCGATGGATAGCTTTTATCAGCAGATTGATTCGCTTGAGTCCGGCCTTATCATTTTGCTGAAACCATAAATAGTCTTCCCATCCAGTCGGCGTGAACTCGATTTTCATTCTTCGATCAATTGCCTGACTTTGGCTTTACCAGCGCGCATTTCTCCGATCGATTTGATTAACCGCTCGGCGTTCGCCGGGGAACGCAGCAGGTAGGCGGTCTCTTCAAGTGCGTTGTATTCCGCGAGAGACATCATGACGACAGGCTCACCTTTTTGCCGGGTTATCAGCAACGGGGCTCTATCTTCATTGACGCGATCCATCGTCTCTGCCAAATGCGCACGGGCGGTGGTGTAGTTGATGGTTTGCATGTAGTAGTCCTCGCTGGAGGCAAAGAACGTACAGAAATGGGTACAGGATGACAAGGCGACACCTACTAGTGGTTATTTCGCAGAAGGGCTGACTGCGAGCACGTTCAGTATCACTTGGAAGCGGCGAAGACGTTTCTGAGAAGGTTGTAATCCTTATCTACTGCTGCAAGCAGTGAGAAGCCATCGCGATGTCGTCATATCGCATTTTATTCGTAGGAAAAAAGGTGCGCGTCAATCCGGATAATCCGCCAGATCCGGCGCCAGCATTCGCGTCTTCGCCGCCCCGTTCGAATTGTGCTGAATGATTTCCCGCGGCTGCCCCTGCTCATTGAAAAACACTTGGCCGATCCCCGCCGAATTCCACATCCGTTCACCCGCTTCTGCGTGTTCCGGCGTGTACGGCACGATGCGCATCAGCCTGCGTTTGGTAAACCAGTTCAGCGGTGAACGCGGTGAGTAGAGCCAGCGGTTGAGGCGGTCGAACCATTCCAGCAGGGTTTTCGGGAATTCATTCTTGATGCCGCTGCTGGTGATCTGCCAGATGCGCGGACCGGCCTTGCGGTGGCGGATCAGCACTTCATAGACGAAGGAATAATGCACATCGCCGGACAGCACCACGTAATTACCCGGTGTACGCGAGTGGCGGAAAATGTTCAGGATCACCTGTGCCGCGCCGCGATGGGCCATCCAGTTTTCCGCATCGACCAGCAATGGATAACCGCACCAACTGAAGACTTTCTGCACCGTCTCGATCAGTTTCACACCGAAGATCGGCGCCGGTGAAACGATGATTGCCGACGGATGATCGAGCAGTTCCTGTTGCAGTTCGCTCAAGGCCTCCCAGTCGAGCAGACCGGACGGTTGCTTGAGCGCCATTTCGCTGCGCCAGCGGCGGGTGCGGGTGTCGATGACCACCAGCGCCGGACGGGTGGGCAGTACGAAATGCCAATGTTGAAAGCGCAGCAGGTCGTCGATCAGTTCGTCCTGCACCGGGCTGTCGAGGTATTGATCATCACCGCTGGCGCTCAAGCCAAGGGTTTTCTCCAACAGATCCTTGAAGGCATCCGGGTTATTGCCCCAGCCCTGACACAACATATAAGCGATCAAGGCGTTGCCGATGATGCGTTTGGAGAACGGATGACCGTAGGCCGTTTCCTCCCATTGCGCGGAAAGATTCCAGTCGTCGGTGATGTCGTGATCGTCAAAAATCATCAGGCTCGGCAGATGCGCCAATGCCCGGGCGACGTTGCCCAGGCCTGCCTTGAAACCGTCGATCCGCGTCTGTTCCAGGGCGTAGCGCTCGAGCCGTTCGGGCGTCAGCGTCGGCGCCGTTGGCTCGATCAGCGTCCATGCGGTCGGCGCCCATACCAGCAAGTACATCGCCATGACTTCGGCGAACGTCACCAGGTGATTGTCGGCGCTGCTGCTGGTGAAAATCGGCTTACGCGCGCCGCCGAAAAATCGCTCGCGCAATGTCTCGTTGCTCTCCAGCGCCGGTAACAAATCCGCACGGTGGTAATAGCTGGCCGGGTGGTCGTAAAGCTTGGCGCTGTCACTGACCACGGCGCCTTCGAGGTGTTCGTCGAACAGGCCCAAACGCTCGATCAAGGCATGAATCGCGCGCAGCATCGGGCCAGCGACGTCATCGGCATACACCTGATCGCCACTCATCATCAGCAGGGCGGGGCGCTCGTGCGGTTCGGTTTCGGCGGCCAACAGTTGATCGACGCAGAGCAAACCGTCCGCCGCTGGGTGATGCGGTTTGCGGCAGGAGCCGTGCAGCAGTTGATCAATGCGCGAACGCAGGACGAAGTTCGGGCACTTCGCATCGCCATACAGCAGATGCGGCGCCCATTCGGCGATGCCCATCGCGCCGTCAATCAGCAGGTCATAGTCGATACGCGTGTCGAAGGGCAGGGCGCCTTCAAGGGGGACGTCGATGAGATGGACAAATGCATGACGGCCTACAGGAACCACCGTGCATTTGTCGCCATCGAGAGGAATGTCTCCTACACCGTGCAGACGCAAGACCAATGACAACGGGCGCCTGGCGACCAGCCACATGACCAGTCGAGTCGGTTCGAGTCGGCGCAGCAGCGGGCCGGCCAAAACCGGTGGCAGCAAGGAAGGGTCAGCTAAAAGTCGGGACATCGGTGGGCAAGGCTCAAGGCGCACAGCCGGCGATGATAGCGCAGCCGGCGCCTGCAACCCTTAAGCGAGGCTTAAGATTCAGCCTTCTTCAGCTTCAGATCGAGCAATCGCCATTCGGTATTTTCTGCAGTGCTGCCCGCCACGGGCTGAACGGTGCAGGTGTAGCGATAGCTCACATCGTCGCCGAGCATATTGCGGGCGCTGACGTTATTGCTGATGGTGTAGATCTGATCCTTGAAGCGCTGGTTTTTGTTGGTGATTTGCGGGGCAACGACCGTTGTGGCCGGGAAGCGCATCGCACTGTGCAGGAAGGGTGCGCACATCACCGCCGCCATCATGGACTTATCGGCCTCGGGGTCCTTGCCGAGCATTTTGCGCAGGGCGACGAAGTCCTGGCCAAGCGCATCCGTAATCGGCTTCTCGAACACCGTGCTGGTCAGACGACTGCTGTAGTTCGGCAGCAACGCGGACTCGGGTGGCGAAGGCTCATTCTGCGGTTTGCCGGCAACAAAGGCCGGAAAGTTGTCCAGCGCAGGTGCCGGTGCAGGTGCAGGTGCAGGGATTGGTGCGGGTGCGGGTGGCGCGACAGCAACAGGGGCCGGCGCAGGAACAGGCTCAGGCTTCGGCGCAGCCGGCGCGACCTCTTGAGTCACCGTCTCTTGAACCTGTTTTTTTGCAGTTTTAAGCTCCGGCGTGAACAGCGCCAGCGAGATGGAAAACACCACGACACCGACAATAAAACCCGCCCCCGCGCCGAGAACGTTGCCGAAAAACAGATTCCAGTTGCCGCGGTTCTTCACCACCCAGCGCCACATCAAACCCCATGTCGCCAGAAATGCGAGTAGACACAGAAACGCCATTCGATCCTTTCCTTAACCTGCAAAAATCCTGAGGCAGCGCGTATTGATCAGTCGCGCTGAAGATGGACGGCAAGATAACAAAATAGTAGCGTCGCGCCACTCTCTTCATCGGTGCCAAACGGTGGGCAATAGCGATGAAGGACAGGATTTTTCTTCAACCAGAGGATGGGCAGATGATCGACTTCAACAACAAGGGTTTCTTCAAACTCAAGCAGAACGACGAATACGCCGAGCGCGTCAGCGCCCTGTTGCTGGAAGGGGAAGAGGTGATCGACTCTTATAAGGCCATGCGCGATGGGGTGGTGTTTACCAACAAACGCATCATCGCCGTCAACGTCCAGGGCATCACGGGCAGCAAGAAGGATTTCACTTCGCTGCCGTACAAGAACATCGTCGCCTACTCCGTGGAAACGTCGGGGACGTTTGACCTGGACTCGGAGCTGGAGATTTACTTTTCATCGCTGGGCAAGGTGAAGTTTGAATTCACCGGGAAGACGTCGATGGTGGAGATTTCCAAGTACATCTCCAAACATCTGTTGTAAGAGCGCGCGACGCGCTCAATCAAAGAATGTCTTTCAGATAAACCTTGAGCGCGAGGAGCGGCTGATCGAGCTGCTCCAGCGACTGCGCCTGGCTGAAGTCCGCCGACAGCTTGTGCAACTCACGCCCAAGCGGTTTCTCGATACCGCCCAATGAATCCAGCGCCAAGCCGAGGCACTCATTCATCTTGAATTGAATAGTCTCGACATCGCCACGTTTCACCAACAACTCGAAAATATCTCGCTGGTAGTCACCCATGACCATGTCATCGCGCAGGATCGGGCTCAGGCCTTCTTCCTCATACGCGAGCTTGAGGGAGAAGAGGGCGACTGTTTCCAGTGACGTTTCCATGGTGATGATCCTTGGGGTTTTCGTCGGTCGAGAAGCTGAAAGTCAAAAGATCGCAGCCTGCGGCAGCTCCTGCAGGGGCAAGAGCTTTATTGCAGGCGAAAAAAAAGGCCTTGCTAAGCAAGACCTTTCTTAATTTTGGTGCCCCGAGGGGGCAACGGTCTGAATGCGACGGTAACGTACCACAAGCGGCAAACACCTGCGATGCCCGGCTATGCTGGTGACTGGCCGTGTCGTGCGAAGACAGTGAGCGGCAGTTTCGTGCAAGTGCGTGGTAGCCTTTACGCCATTTTTACGCCAGGAGGGTGGAATGGCTTCGTACCGGAAACGAAGTGGTGGTTGGCGCGCTGAGGTCGCGAAGCAAGGTGTTCGTGACTCCCAGACGTTCGATACCAAAGCCGCGGCTGTTGCTTGGGCAACTGCTCGTGAGGCTGAAATCATTGCGCAGAGTGGTAAGTCTCGCACAAGCGTCTCTATGACGCTTTCGGAGGCACTGCGTAGGTACAAGCGCGATGTGTCACCAACCAAGGCAGGCCAGCGCTGGGAAGAGCTACGGCTTGATAAGTTCGACAGGGAACTGGAGTGGGTTGGAGAGTTGATGGATAGCATAACGTCCGAGCAGGTCGCTCAATGGCGGGATGCACGCTTGAAGGTGGTGAAGACTGCGACGGTCAGGCGTGAAATGACACTTCTGTCGTCCGTCTTTGAACTCGCCAGACGTGAATGGAAAACCTGCCTGGCCAACCCTGTCCGTGATGCGAAACGGCCGAGCAATGGTGCGCCCCGCGAACGTCGTGTTGCCCCCAGCGAAATCAGCGCGCTGCTGAATCGACTTGGCTACGTCGAGGGGGAGCCGCCGGTGACGCTTCTGCAGGAGTTGGGATATGCGTTTCTCATCGCGATCGAAACCGCGATGAGGCAAGGCGAGATACTGGGTCTGACCGCGAAATGGGTGAACCTGCGCGAGCGCTTCGTCCATCTGCCAATGACAAAGAACGGCACCAGCCGGAATGTTCCGCTGAGCAAGCGTGCGGGAGAGTTGTTGGAGCCGCTTTACAAGGGTAAGAGCGCTGACGATCGGCTATTCAGATTAGAGTCAGGATCGGCGGACTCTATGTTCCGGAGGATTCGCGACGAACTGGGAATAGATGGTCTGACGTTTCACGACACTCGGCATGAAGCCATTACGCGTCTCGCTCGTAAGGTCGACGTGCTGGATTTGGCGCGTATTACCGGCCACAAGGATCTCAAGTCTTTGATGATCTATTACAACGCCACAGCGTCGGAACTGGCGCAGCGTCTGGGATAAAAAAAGCCTGCGGAGTACGCAGGCTTTTTTTTGTTCACGCTGTTTGCCTTGCTCGCCTCGTTGCGGGCAACCGAGCGCGATGTTGCCGCAACCAGGTAATCACCTCTACCGCGAACCATCTTTTCGCGGCTTTCAATCCAGTGGCACAAGGCTGAACGCTCGTAGGGAAGCCAGGTTGAACTACAACCCGACGCTCGACCGTGTAGGCGGATAGCTTTAGGTACGCCGCAATATCCTGCGCTGTCCATAGTTCATGCTCTGCAGCAACGGCGGGGCGCTGCAGCTGCCGAATCAGTTCGTGTATCGAGCTGAGCAGATCCGGCGATTCCATTGGCATGTCAGCGGGCATAACGGCGTTCCTTCGCTAGTCTCGCGGCTATTTTTTCCGCCATGAAGGTTTCCCATTCCTCTGTTTTTCGTTGCTGCCGTTGCTTACTGCAGCGGTTATGCCGGGGAATGGATCGAGCAAAGCCGCAAATATCGCAGACGCTGGGCAAGTCAAGCCGCTTGCTGGCCAACGCTGGGCGTATACGAGTGGTGGTGTTTGGTTCAGACATGTTTTCGTCCCCGCAACTGCTGGGTGGAGGTGTTGTGATTGGCGAGTACGTTTGCAACAACAAGTGCCTCAACGTCGGTTAGATCGCCCTGCGCTTTGGCTATGTTGGCCAGCGATTCAAGGCGGTCTCGCGCATCAATGGTTTTTTGCACCTGGTATTCAAAAATCGCGGTACCAACGATTTGGATCGTCATCAGGTGGCGTCCCGCCAACGCGCTTTGCTCGCGCGATGTGGTAGCCTTCGAGTCGCTGCTTCGGTGCTGTGCTTGCATAGTGTTGCCCTCAGTAGCGGGTATCGAGGGAGCGCAATCCCTCGATACCCTTCATTTACCGGCGCCGCCGGCATCGTTCCTGGTTGAGCGGGTTTAAACCGATCGCACCAGGTGAATCACCAAACTTTCAAACTCCCCTTGTTCATCACATGCCTGCCACTCAAGGACGGCTTGCGCTTGAACGCGGCTGCAATTCATAACGAGGATTTCGCGGTCGCCTCGGTTGAAGCGGATCTCCAATGCGTCGACCAGGCCCGCGTTGGCATATGCTTCCGCGAATACAGTCCGGATTTCAGACTCACACTCGGCCGCTGCGGTATTTAGTCGGCGGATCTCTGCTGTCGAGTCGCCTTGACCTTGATCGTTAATCACCTGGATTTGCATGGAATTGCCCTTACGCCTTGAAGTGCCAGCAGCGAACCGTCTGCGGAATCGGGGTCAACGGAGTGCGCGCCTGCAGCGCTGCCCTGATGTTGCTTTCAGTGGGCTTACTCGCCTCAAGCAATTTGTGGGTGCGGCCGTCCTTGAGCATTCGTCGTAGGGTGGCCAAGTCCGGTATGCGCTGACGGTGTTCGTGAGCGACTTCTGCGAACTGGTTGAGGTTGATCGCGATGACGCCGGCGTTCTTGCTGTGGTTGACCAGCGGGGCGCCCGGGAGGGATTCCAGGTAGTCATAGACCTGCCAGAAGTCGTTCAGCTCTTGCGGATCGGTGGTGATCGCCGCCTGCCGTTCGTTGGCCATGCCCTTGATGTATTGCTGGGTTTCTCGAACCATCTGTTCAGGCAGTTGGAGTACCAATTGAAGGCAGTCGACCAAGGCGAGCAGCATGCTGTGATTACGGATGATGCGATCCGAAGTCAGCTTTTTGCTTGCCCATAGTTCCGTACGGTACTTCGGGTATACCTCGGCGAAGCGCTTCATCACCTGCGACTCGGCCTTCATCGCCTTGACTATGAAGTGGCTGACGTCTTCGACTTGCGTCTGAACGAGCGAGTCTGCAGCTGCACGGCTGTCTTCGGTGATGTTGGGCTTAGGGAAATACAGTTTGGTGATCCGGCTCAGAATCGCTTCATGCCCGGACACACCTGCGTTCTGCGCAATAACGATCGACGCACGGAAGGGCGGTTCGTAGGTGTCGTTGCTGTTGTTCTTCACGCCCCGGGTTCGCAGCAGCCCACCACCGTAGTAGTCCTTGAACTCATCCCATTCAAACGATTTTGCGTTATCGGCATCGGTGTTGCGGTCTGCTTCGAGTAGTACCAGGGGAATGTTGGAAACCTGACCCATTGCACGGCTGCGGCCGGAGGTGGAACCCTTCGCAGGGTCGAAGCCTTCGTAAAGACGCCCGAACAGTTTCCAAAGAAATTTGATCAAGGTCGTCTTGCCGGAGTCAGGCTCGCCTGACATTTCCAGGAACGGGAAGCTCTCGTAGTCGGCGCGGATCTGTTCGGCGAATAGCGAGCCAAACCAGTAGGTCAGGGCAACGAGTCCCTTTTCGCCAAAGCACAGCCAGAGCTTTGGTAGCCAATCATCGCGATAGGCCTTAGCAGTGGGCGCCATGGCGATCTTGATGGACTTCATCAGGCACTTGACCCGTGACTGACCGAATTCGAAATAGTCTTCTTCGTTGGCCTTGTAGACGTTCCCTCCTTGGATGGCGATATCGTTAAAGATGTAGGCCTTATGCTCTTTGCTGTACCCGATGTAATCGATGGTTTCGACCGTTTGCAGCCCTTCCGTCTGGCGGATGACGATCTGGTCTAGGTATTTTTGTGTGCCAAGCCAGGTCGCGCCGGCGAACATCAAGCGCGCCTTGAATTCACTGCTCGACGATATTTGTTTGGGAGTGAACGTAAATTTTTCAGGTGCGTTGTCACTCGGGGTTTCAACCTGGAAATAGAACCAGGCGTCACCGGTCACGTCGTTCACCTGCTTGTAAAGCGCCTCAAATTTGCAGTTGGCAATCTGTTTCAACGCGCAGACAGACTCCAGAACCTTGTGACGTGCTTGGCGATCGTTCAGCAGTTGATCGTCGTGATCGTCACTGTTGATAAGGGCGCGTTGCTCGTCTTCCAGCTTGGACAGGTCAAATTTTGCCCAGTACATCCGGTCGGCGAAATCGAAATGGAATTCCGACGTTGCATCTTCCCAGGTGTACATCAAGATCGCTTTCTCACGGGGCGAAGCCGCCAGAAGCAAATCACCTTCGTGACGCGCAATTTGGAGATCGCGCTGACGTCGTTGTTCGCGCTTGTCGGAGTCTTCAAACCCCCAACGTTGATGCAGGTCGTTCCAGTCGAGCTTCTGCCGTCGGCGTTGTGGTATCAGCGCTGCACTGCAGCTGTAGCCCAGCTCGCGAGACAACTTCGCCCAACGCTGTAGGTAGCCGCGCGCTGTCGGTTCGTTATCCAAAGCCCAGACCAGTCGGGGCAGGTTGCCTTTACGTTGCTCTGCCAGTTGTTCCAGCGCATGAGCGGGGTAACTGACGCTCGACATTGCAGAGACTGCCGGGATGCCGTTCTGCTGGAGAGCGATGGCGTCGAAGATCCCTTCGACAATCCATAGCTCTTCTACGGTGGCCAGGTCGACGGAGGGCGGGCACCACCAGTAACCGAGGGCGCTATATTTGGGTTTGAACCGAGCCTTCATCTTGCCGAAGCGGGATGGGCGATCGATCAAACGTTCCCAATACCCACCGTTGGGGAGCGGAAAGCGGATCGTGGCGCTGGAATGCCCCGTCTCGTGATTGACGTAGTTTTCCTGCGTGTACCAGCCGGTTAGCATCCCAACGTCAAAGCCCCGGGCGAACTCAAGGTACGCCCGAGCTGTCACGGTTGGATCGTTATCTGTCGCCGGTGCACGCTTGCTCCAGTCCTCGAACAGATCTTCGTACAGGTTTTTCACATGCTCGATGTGACCGCAGCGTTCAGGGCGACCACAGCGGATCTGCCAGGGATTGTCGTATCGAGCGTAGAGTTCTTTCTTTTTGCACTTGGGGCAGGTGCCACCCCGCATGTATTTCGTGCCGGCGCGAAGTTTCAGGTCGAAATCGAATTGCAGCCGTTCGATGACCGTATCTTTGAGGTCTTCTTTCATCATGATTTTTTCTTCGCTGCTTTGAGACTGAGGCTGAGGCTATGGGTGAGGGCGCCGATCAGCGTTTTCTGAGCGGCCATCACCGGGCTATTGGCGAGAATCGATCCGTGGCGGAGGCCATCGGGGATGCGCCGGTATTGATCTGCGTACCAAAGGTCATTGAGGCTGTGGCGGTACTGTTCGCGCAGGTTGGCCAAGAGCGCTTGAGCCTGGTTAGGCGTCAGTTTTGTGTGGATATCCATGGCGTTTTCCATCGTCAAACCTCAATTTCGGGCGCAGCTCACCCAAACCCACGGCTAGCAGGCTCAGGACAGTAGTAGGGATGTTTAGGTGGCGGGCGTGATACGGGTGGCGCGGCCGGCGGCTATCAAGTGTTCGTAGATCAGGTGGACAGGCACCGACCAAGTGCAACCACGGACCGGGTCAGTGATGACCACCGCGTGGGATTCACTTGCATGGATATCGAGCCGTTGCCGGACATTGATTTCGTGAAGGTCGCTCATTGCTTCACAGGTGAGTCGGATCGCAAGCGGCTTATCAGCCTGAAAGCTATCCACCAGATGGCTGGCGGTGCGCTCAATGAATTGACCTTGATCGCCCAAGTGCTCCCCTTGATGACGTTCAAGGAATGTGAGAGCAGCAGCCCGGATAGTGCTGCGGTAATCCAGATCCTTGGAAGCTATGTTCATTTGGCTTTCCTCGATTTAGACGCGTGCAATTGGATGACGGCGAGAACTTCGGCGTGTCTGGCCGCAAGGTGCAGTGAGTCCGCGTGAAGGATCGCCTCGGCCTCGGCCTCGCTGATGATCCCGTCCTTCAATGCTTCCTCAATGAGGTGATCGACGGTGCCTTTCTTGGCTGAGGCCTGGACGCAACGGGCGTACATTTCCACGTTGTCCAACGCTTCAGGCTCAATCACCGGAACGAACATCCCGCCGTACATTGCTGTGATGTACTCGGGGAGAAAGGTTGTCTCGGTATCAAGCTCGAGCTGGTGGATCTGTGCATCGGTCAGCGGGCGGCAGTTGTTGTTTTCATAGGCGTGGTTGTCGAACTTCTTAAGCGATAGGCCGATGCGAGCGGCGGCGCATTCGCGCCCGCCGGGATAGGCGCAGATGATTGCGCTGACCACCTGACGCCGAGTTTTTAGAACTGTGCTTTTCATGTTCTGCTTTTCCCTGTGGCCCGGTGCCATTACTGTTCGATCACGCCGTCTTTGATACCCAGCAACACCGCGGCGCGATGTGCCTCCCCACGGCGACCTTTGATCCGACCGTTCAACAGGTCGCTGACTAAATTTTTGTTCAGTCCATGCTTTCGGCTGAATTCCGCAATGCTCATTCCTCTGCGATCCAAAGCCTCTCGGGCTTGCTCCGGCGTAACTGTGGCGGGCATAGTGCGCACTCTGTTCAGTTGTGTTTGTTTACGTTTGTCTGTGGTGATTCTTGGTCAAAAAATTGATCAAGTCAATGGTGGTGAATAAAAAAATGCTCATAGCAGATCAAGTAGGAGAACGCCTAAGGGAAGAGCGCGAGCGCCTAGGCCTGAATCAAACAGAGTTTGGAGTACTACTTGGTGTGAGCCGGGGAACTCAGAAAAACTATGAACTGGAGGCTAATTCGCTCGATCTTCGCTATGTGGCGGCACTTGAAAAGTGCGGAGTAGATGCTGCATTTGTGCTGACGGGCCGACGTTCCACGCCTCTCGGCGTACTGTTTTCTCCAGAAGAGGAAAAGCTGATTAGGCAGTACAGGAGCATCACGCCTTTTGACCAAGAGGCGATTCGTCGTTTTCTGCAGGCGATGGCCGACGACGCCGCTCGAAGCCAGAATTAAACAGACACACTGCAAATAAGACATTCGTCGCCTCTCAGTACCAATGCCAGCTTCCGCCCCGATAACGTCGATTCAGCAATGCACTTTATGGAGTAGTACGCATGTTGGATCGCACGAAAAAAGACCGCGCCTGTGTTGGTTTCTGTGAATTCGAGTGGCTCGGGTTGACCTCAATTGAACGACGCCTGATCGGCCTATATCGACTATTGAGCGAACAAGAGCAACTTCAATTACGCCGCCTTTCTGAGGTGCTTGCCACCAAGCCCGAAGACGGTGCCAACAACTGATAATCGAGCCATGTAGTCGATCGCCGACACCTATGAGTCGGCGGTCCGAACATCACGCCACTGCCTGTGACCCCAGCTGCTCGAACAGCTCCCGCTGTTTCGCCCTGGGCATATCCCGCAAATGGTCGAACAACATCCTTTCGAAAGACTGAGCCGATGGGCTCAACGTGTGCGAGAACGTCAGATTTGCGACCCATGTGTGCCCGCACTTTGCGTCCAGACACTGGCAGTACAGCTTCGCAAACTCCGTCGATAGCTTCTCTCGCGAAGCGATCCGTCCTCTGTGTCCGCATTTGCATTCAACTCGCATTGTGTCCCTCCCCAGGGCAGCCAATCGCCACCATATTGCCACAATATTTAGTGGCAATCTCTTAGCTAAGCACCGGATGCAGTGGGATCAACTGGAATATCCACTTCTCTCCAGTTGATTCGCCTGTCTGGTCGTAACGTGTCATTGACCTGGTTGAACAGCTGACAGATCGGCCGGATCTCGTTGCTGGTGTACACCCGGTCAATCTTTTCAATGTCGCCAAAACCCCCGCTGTTTTCCGGAATGATGCCGGCGAGCGCGGGGTTCATCCGCCAGGCGGCGATCACGTCGTTGCGGGTGATGTTCTTCACCTTCTCCAGCTCGTCTTTAGCCTGGAAATCCCCCACCGGGATAATCTGAATCGCGTTCTCTTTGCCGTTGGGGATGTTGACGAACATCGAGCGGAAGTTGCCCACGCCCTTGCTTGAGCTGATCTGCGCGCGCAGGTTGTCTTCGTCCTCCTCGGTCAGGTCCGGATCGTTGGTGTAGAAGATGTAACCGGCGTGAGCCCCGTTGCTGTAGTAACGCCGGCGGAACAAGGTTGCGGCTTCGTTGAGCAGCAGCGCCTGCATGCCGCCCAGGTAGTCCGGCACCCCGTAAATGTTCTGTTCCACGTCATAGTCGAGGACGTGCTCGATCTCGTCCTGGTCGAAGTCCATGAACTTGTTATCAGGCAGCAGCATTCGGAAACCGCCGTCGACCTTGATCCGCATGTTGATCGCTGCCAGGTGCTGCAGCTCCAGGACTTGGCCGAATGCATTGGTGTCGCGGTAGAAGAAGGCTTCGCCGAACACCATGTAATCCAGACCCGCACAGCCCATCGTCCGAGCGCTGCAGCCGGCCGAGGGAATCAGCTCACGCAACAGCAGGTTGCGCTTGAACTTGGGGATGGCGCCGTGGTGCGCGTTGGCGCGCAACAGTTTGGCCAGGCCAGGCCGCGACACTGGCGGCTTGTAGATCTCGCCGTCGTCGCTGAGAAATACGCCCAGGTACTCGCCGATGTTGCCCGACAGCACCTGCTCGGGTTCGCCGAACGTAAACGCCCGCATGGGCTGTTGCTGTTGCGCCTGCTGGTTGACCGGGCGATTTCTGCGTCGATGCTTGGGCATTGTTTCCACTCGTGACGTAGCGGCTACGACGCCGCTTGTTGGTGTTCAAAGGTTCGTTGGCCAGGGCGTGCATAACCGCCCATGCGATATCGGCGTGGCCGGTCGCGTCGGTGCGCGAGGCGCTGTAGGTGACTTGGCCGCTGTTGGTGGTGCCGCGCTTGATGGTCAAGAACGCCTGGGCGATATCGGTCCATCCGGCATCCCACTCGATGCGGCTGCCTTGGATCGTGTCCTGGGCTTTGAGCACCAGGGCGTTCTTCGCCTCGAGGCTGTAATGAATCGGCGTCGCTTTGGCGTAGAAGTCGCGCACCAGGTCGAACACGCCGTAACCCACACCGGTGACATCGATGCCGATGTGCTGGACGTTGAAACGCTCGGTCAGCTTCTTGACCTGGGCAGCCTGATAGGTGAACGAATGTCCTCGCCAGCTGTGCTTCTCCAGTATCCGGAACTTCGCACCAGGTTCGAGCGGCGGGGCGATGACAACGCACGTCGCGTCGTCGCGGGTGCGGCTCGGGTCGTAACCCAGCCAGACCGGACTGTTGCCGAACGGCCGATCGTCGTCGGGCTTGTAGTCTTCCCACAACGACAGGTCGGAATAGCAGCGCTCCAGATCCTTGAGGCCGAACGCGCTCTGCGTGCTGTCGATGAACTTGCAGTAGAAGAGCTGCTGAAACTTGTCTTCGTCATACTCCAGCTGCAGTTGCTCGAGGTCGAACAGATCGCAGCCGCCGTCGATCGCATCCTGAATGGTAATGGTCTTGCGCCATTGGCCGTCCGGACACAGAGCACCCTGTGAATACGATGCTTCGATCGGCCAGGTGCCGCCGATCTTTTTCCCTCGCTTGCTGTTGCGAAATTCTTCGCCGGTCCAGAACGGATAGGCCTGGTGCGACACAGCGCTAGGCGTCGAAAAGTAGGTTTTGCGCCACTTCTTGTGGGTGCCCATGGCGCTGGCCACGGTGCTGAGTTTTTCGAAATCGCGGATCCAGAAATATTCGTCGACGTAGACGTGGCCGTGGTAGCCCTGGGCGGTGCTGCTGTTGGTGCTGAGAAAGCGCAGTTCGGCGCCGTTGCTCAGCACGATCGGGTTGCCGGTCAGCTCAATGTCGAACCACTGCTTGGCGAACTGGATGATGTAGCTGCGGAAGATCTCGGACTGCGATCGGCTGGCCGACAGAAAGACCTGGTTGTCGCCACTCAATACCGCGTCCATGAACGCTTCGCCGGCGAAGTAGTAGGTCAGGCCGACCTGACGACTTTTGAGGATGTTGCGGATTCGGCACGTCAGCGGGTTCTGCTTGGCCGCGAACAGCTCCTGCTGGTAGCGGTACATTTTGCTGATGAACTTATCCAGGAAGTCGACTTCGGTGAGGCCGCTGATGTCGTTCTTGGCCTTCTTCTCTTTTTTCTTGCCGCCGCCTTCGCTACGGCCGGAACGTTCGCCACGCGGTCGCTGGCGAGGTTCCGAGGAATCGCACGGATCGTCTCCGATCGATGCCGCCGCCGGCGTCGGTTTGGCCGCTTGCTTTAGCAGTCGTTCGCGCACGGCGGTCAGCCGGTCGAGTTCGTTTAGATCGTCCTTGGAAAGGCTGCCGACCTTGTCCAGCAGCAAGGTGATACGCCGGCCAACAGCGGTGAGCGGTTCTTCGTCCGACAGCATGTCTTCCCAGCCGCCCTGGCGGATCCAGTAGTAGACGATCCGGATGTTGGGCAGGTTGAGTTGCGCCTGAATTTCCTTGGCCTTACAGCGGCGCAGAAACAGGCGTTTGGCGGCTTCTTTAACTTCGGTCGAGTAGTACATGGGCCGCAGTCTATGCGGCGAAAACGGTGAAAACGCGGGGTTAAATTCTGCGATAAACCTAGATCTTGAATCTAGGAGGAACGCGCAATTGAACCGTTTGTTAGGGGGCGGTTTGCTCCATATCTTGGCGGCTCAAATCACCGATTGAGCGCAGTTATCCCCATGCCCCGTTCCCTTGTTTCGTTCTGGAAACGTGTCGCCACCAGCGGCGCGACCGTTGATGGCCGAGTGATCCTTCCCCAGGAACTGCGCGATATCGCTGAAACCTACAAGCCATCCTTTTACACGGCAGTGATCTGGTGCGATCACGAACGCTGGCCTGGTTCCCACGGCACCGTCTACGCCGTGCGCCTGGTGGAAGAAGCCGAAGATCTGGAACCCGGCGAAGTGGCGCTGGAAGCGCAATTGAAGCCCAACGACCGGCTGCTGTACCTGAATGACCAGGGCCAGAAGCTGTTCACCAGCATTGAGATCACCCCTGACTTCCGGGGCAAAGGCAAAGCCTACCTGACCGGCATGGGCGTAACCGACCAGCCTGCCAGCGTGGGCACTCAGGAACTCTACTTCTCCCACAAAAACTCCCGCGCATCTTATTACGCAGCCTCGGTCGAACTCGGCCGCCTGCAGGACGACAGCCAAAGCACCGCTGAAACCGGACTGATTAACGCTCTGACCGGCTTTTTCAAACGTTTCGCTGCGGACGTGCTGCCCACCGAATCCACTCCACCCAACACAGAGAGCAAACCCCCAATGGATGAAGCTACAGCAACGGCTTTGACAGCCCTGGTGGCGCAGCTGCTGGTTGTCGCCGCCGGCCTTCAGGCGGTCATCGAGCCTGCCGCCGCCGATGCACCAGAACCCGATCAGGGTCTGATCGATGACGTCAGCTCGGCCGTCGACGACATCGTCGCCACCGCCGAGGAGGAGCGCGAGTTCCGCCGCAAGTCCAAGGGCAACCAATCCGTAACGGCGAAACTGGACGCGCTGCTGAAGCAGTTCTCTGCACTGCAGAACACCCCCAACGGTCGCCAGTTGCCGCGCAACGCGGGTCCTGTAACCACTGCCAAAAAGCGGGTGCTCTGACATGGCCTATTCCCTGAGCGCCTTCGGCGCCCAAATGTACGCGGAGCTGCAGCTCGCTATTGCTGAGAGCTACGGCGTCGACCTGGCCACGAAGCAGTTCAGCGTCGAGCCGACCATTGCCCAAGAGCTGAACGAGGCCATTACGGCCAAGTCGGACTTCCTGCAGCGCATCAACGTCATTCCGGTGACCGAGATCAAAGGGCAAAAGGTGTTCCTCGGTGTGTCCGGCCCAGTTACCGGCCGCACCAATACCAAGACGAAAGACCGCGAAGCCAAAGATGCGTCGGCGCTGGATCAGTCGACTTACGAGCTGTCTTCCACCGAATCCGACGTAGGCCTGCCATACGCGAAAATCGACGCATGGGCCAAGTTCCCGGACTTCCACCAGAAATACTCCGCAGCGGTTCAAAAACAGATCGCCCTGGACCGCATCATGGTCGGCTTCCACGGCACGCATGCTGCGGAGCAGAGCGACATCGAGCTGTATCCGATGCTGCAGGACGTCAACAAGGGCTGGCTGCAGCAACTGCGTGAGCAGGCCCCGCAGCAGGTGCTTAAGGAAGGGAAGGTGGCCGGCAAGGTCACTCTGGGGCCGAATGGTGACTACGCCAACCTCGACGCCCTGGTACACGACACCAAGCAGATGGTTGACGAACGCCTGCGCGACGGCGGCGACCTGGTCGCGATCATCGGTTCCGACCTGTTGGCCGCTGACAAGGCCAAGCTGTACGCCAAACAAGGCGACGTGCCGACCGAAAAAGAACGCATCGAAGATGCTCAGGTGATCGCCACCTACGGCGGTCTGCCGAGCTTCAGCGTGCCGTTCTTCCCGGTCAACGGCGTGCTGGTTACCAGCTGGGACAACCTGTCGATCTACTTCCAGGATTCGAGCTGGCGTAAACAGACGGTCGACAACCCGAAACGCTCCCGCGTCGAGGATTACAACAGCCGCAACGAAGGTTACGTGATCGAGCAACTGGAAAAGATCGCGCTGACCGAAAACGTGGAGCTGGTTGCGTGAGCCTGGCCCTGGCACACAAGCGCCGCACCTTGGCCATGGGTGTAACCGCCGCTGCCGCCGCCCTCTCGGGCGCGGCTCTGGCGTACACCCCGGCTGACGCGCTGAGCAGCCCCGCCAATGCGCGCAAGCATTTGATGCTGCAGGAAGCGGCATTGGACCAGGATCTGGAGCGCATCAGCGCGATCAACGGCATGGCCGGCCGCCAAGCACTGAAGCGCGATGAGTTGCTGCCCAAGTACCAGGAATACGTCCAGCGCTACTGCGAATCGGGGCTGAATTTCCCGAACCGTGTTGCGGTGCAGGTCATGGTCTGGCTGTTCGACACCGTGCAGTTCGAAGACGCCCTGGAACTCGCGGACTTCCTGATGGAGCAGGGCCAGGAAATGCCCGAGCGTTTCAAACGTCGGGATATCCAGACCTTTGTTGCTGACGCCGTGTGTGAGTGGGCATTCGCTGAATACACCGCCCAGCGTAGTCCGGAGCCGTACCTGTCCGACCTGTTGCCGCGTGTCGACGGTGAATGGGAGCTGACTGAACAGATCCCGTCCAAATACCACAAGTTGATCGGCATGCGCGCCATGGAGGCCGAGCAGTGGGAAACCGCGCTCAAGCACCTTGAGCGTTCCAGCGAGCTGTACGCGAAGGCTGGCAACGAGACGCGCATTGCGAAGTGCCGAAAGGCGATCGCCAAACAGCCACCCGCCGTCACCGGCGCCGAATAACCGACTACCCCCCCAGCGGGAACCTGTGGAAGTGAGCCGCCCATTTATGGACCGTCCCACTGAAAACAGGCTTCCCGCCCTATTTGAGCGGTCAGCATGAGCTTTTCAGGTAAACCCACCACTCTTGTGGAACTGGCGATCGAGAACGACGGCTTCTGGCCGAAGCTCGATGTGGCTGAGTTCCAGAAGGGTTATCGCCTGCCGGCGGAATACCTGGTGGAACTGCTGACTGCTGAGTTGACCACGGCGATGACCGAGGTCAACAGCGACCTGGCCAAGTGCAAGGCCCGTTGGCAGAGCGCAGGTGTCATTACCTTGGAATCTGCTGACCCTACGGTGCTGCGCGAGTCCACTTTTCACGTAGCGACGTACAAGCGCGCGGTGTATTGCAGGGCGAAAGCCAGTCTGTTGCCTCAATTCGTGTCGATCATCCGCCGCGACAGCGCCGAGAACCTGGGCAAAGAGTTGCCTGATCGCCCGGAGACCTTCCTGGCATTCAGCCAGCAAGCGGTGCGCTCGCTGCAGGGCCGTGGCCGCATGACGGCGGCGCTGCTATGAACAAGCTTCGCGCCCTGACCACCTACCTGATCAGCCTCAATCTGGTGCTGCCGGAGCAGATCGACAGCTGGGCCGAGCAGGTCAACCTCGATCTGATCTGGAAACCGGGCACCCAAGGCCTGCACATGGGCGATATGCGTTACCGCGCCGTATTCCAGATCGAGCGATTCGCCGGCAACCCGGCATTGCTGATGGCGCTGCTCGGCGGCTGGTTGGAATCCAACGATCCCGACCGCGACGACGACCTGCCGGCGCCGATCTTTGCTGTCGACCAGATCACCCCCGACGAAGCCGACTTGGAACTGACGCTGGAGTTCGTGGAGGCCCAGCACCTGGCCGAGGATCCTGACGGACTGGTCGATGCGTTTGGCAAAAAGTGGGGGCTGGTGCCGTTTGATCTTTGGACGGCCGAGCGCGGCGAGGTGCGAAACCGTGGCGAGTAGCGCTCTCGACCTCGACCTGCAAGGGCAGTTGAGCGTGGACGCGCAATTGGCCTTGTTGAGTCTTGCGCCGCAGTTGCGCCGGCGACTGCTGAACAACGTCAGCAAGCGAGTCCGGACCATAAGCCGCAAGCGGATCCGCGAACAGCAGAACCTGGACGGCTCACCGTTCGATGCTCGCAAAGGCGACAGCAAGGGCAAAAAGAAGATGGAGGCCGGCCTGGGCAAGTTGCTTCAGGTCACCAACCTGACCCCCGACAGCGCGACCTTGGGCTGGCGTAACGGCTTGACCAGTTGGGTCGCCGCCCAACAACACCACGGTGCGTCAGAGCGCCGAACCGCCGCGCAGATGCGCCAGTGGAACCGTGTGCCGGAAGGTTTGGCAGCAACCGACAAGCAGGCCAAGCGCTTACGGAATCTGGGTTTCAAAGTGCGCCAGGCCGGCAAAAAAACCGCGAAGCGTCCCGCCGTAGCCTGGATTCAGCAGCACGTGAGTTATGCCAAGGCCGGGCTTCTGATCCGCATTTTGTCAGGCGAAAAAGCTGACGGCGCCGGCAAGCAGAGCTGGGAAATCATCCTGCCCAAGCGCCAGTTCCTGGGCGTCAGCACCGGACAGGAAACCAGTCAGCTGGTTAACCAGGTGTTTGAACAAATTCTTAACTCATCCCGCTAACGAGGCACTGCATGGCACTTGGCAAAGTCAGCGTAAACAATCTCAACCTCGGCCAAGGCGCCGTGACCGAGATCGAGCGCTATTTCCTATTCATCGGGCCCGGCGCAAAAAGCGTCGGTAGCCTGATTCCTTTGAACACCGACAGCGATCTGGACTTGATGCTGGGCGCTCCGTCGAGCGATCTGAAAACCCAGATCACCGCAGCACGCCAGAACGGCGGTGACCGTTGGGCTTGCCTGGCGGCGCCGATCGCGGCAGACGGCGAATGGGCCGATGCCCTCGAATTGGCCCAGCAGAAAGGCTTCTCCGTTGAAGCGGTGGTAATCACCCAGCCGGTGACAGCCGGTGCAGAGCTTTCGGCCATGCATGACGCTGCCGTGGCACTGAACAACAAATACGGCCGTCGTGTGTTCGTCATGGCCTGCAGTGCAGGCATCACCGGGCAACAGACCTGGTCGGACTATCTGCTCGAGCAGAAGGCAATTACAGAAGGCCTGGCAGCGCCGCGTGTCCTGGTCGCGCCGCAACTGCACGGTAACGACCAAGGCGTACTGGCGGGTCGACTGGCAGACGCCGCTGTCAGCATTGCGGACAGCCCGATGCGCGTTGCTTCCGGTGCATTGCTCGGTTTGGGCCCGGTTCCGGTCGACAAAGACGGAGTTCCGCTGCCGTCCTCGATCCGCGCCGAGCTGGATAGCGCTCGTTTCTCCGTGTCGCAGACCTATCCCGACTATCCGGGTGTTTTCTGGGGGGACGGCAACATGCTCGACGCGCCGGCGAGCGACTACCTGGTGGTCGAGTACCTGCGTCTTGCCGATAAGGCCGCTCGCCAGATTCGCCCGCTGTTGATCCGTCGCGTCGGTGATCGCCGCCTGAACAATTCGCCCAACAGCATGGCCGCCGCCATCAGCGCGTTCATGAAGCCACTGCGCCAGATGGCCAAGTCCACCACGTTCGCGGGTCAGGTGTTCCCGGGTGAAATCGAGTCCCCCAAGGACGGCGATATCGTCCTGACCTGGACCAGCAAAACCAAGGTCGAGATCTACATCAAGATCCGCCCGCTCAACTGCCCTAAAGATCTGACGGCGAACATCGCCCTGGATCTTTCCAATGACGATTCGGAGTAACCCCTATGTCCCGTATTGGCGGTAAAAACTTCGACATCAACCTGGGCGACCTGCAGATTCATGTCGAAAGCTGCAGCTTGGACATCACCGACAACACCGCCGTAGCGCAATCCCGTGGCGTGCCCAACGGCACCGTCGACGGCGATGTTTCTGCTAGTGGCGAGTTCGAGTTCGACACCAGCAACTTCAATCTACTGATCGAGGCAGCGCGTTCTGCCGGCAGCTTCCGCCAGTTGGAGCCCTTCGACTCGGTCTTCTTCGCCAAAGCCGGCGATGAGGAACTGCGCATTGAGGCCTTCGGCTGCAAGTTGAAGGTATCCAGCCTGCTCAGCGTCGATCCAAAAGGCGGCGAGAAATCGAAGCACAAGGTGCCTTTCGACGTTTCCAGTCCGGACTTCATCCGTGTGAACGGCGTGCCGTACCTGGCTGCGGCCGAGATCGAGGGCCTGCGCTGATGGTCTGCCCGTTCGATCGTGCCCAGGCGCTGGAGCAACGTCAGCGTGACCAGGCGATTGCCGCCCAGCTCGCCCAAGCGCGGCCGAGCGGGCCCAGCCTGACCCACTGTGAAGATTGCGATAACCCGATCCCGGAAAAACGCCAGGCGCTGGGCGGCATCACCCGCTGCGTGCCGTGCCAAACCGTTGTTGAACAAGGACAGCGCCGATGAACGCTCGCGCCACGCCCAAAGCCAGTCTGGAAAGCCGTTTCGCTGTGCTCGAGCACCGTGTCACCGATCTGGAAGATCGTCATGAAACCGTGCCGACGCGCGTCACGCGATTGGAAGGCGAGTTTGAACACATGGCCGTCCAGCTTTCGGATCTGAATGACGGCCAGCGCGAGCTCACAGCCACGGTGTCCGACATCGGCACCAAGGTGACCCGCATGCTCGCAGTGTTGACCGTGCTGGGCGTCGTGGCGC
Source organism: Pseudomonas sp. GM80 (assembly GCF_000282515.1). Taxonomy (GTDB): domain Bacteria; phylum Pseudomonadota; class Gammaproteobacteria; order Pseudomonadales; family Pseudomonadaceae; genus Aquipseudomonas. The sequence continues at coordinate 39,965 of NZ_AKJD01000150.1, read as the reverse complement.
AGATGGTTGGGCCGGCCTTGCTGCGGGTGCTGTTCCCATGAGCCTGCGTAACAAGATCGCCACCGGTGCGATCGTACTGGCCAGCGCTCCGCTGCTCGCGTTCCTGGGCAACTGGGAAGGCGAAGGCCAGAACGTCGTTTACCGCGATCAGTTGGCCCGTGGCCTACCCACGGTGTGCAAGGGCATCACCCGTTACACCAGTCCGTATCCGCTGATCGTCGGTGACTACTGGTCGCCGGCGCGCTGCGCCGAGGTGGAGCAGCTGGTGGTCGAGAAGGGCCAGTTGGCACTTGCCGACTGCCTGACCAATCCCGCGATCGGGCAGAACACATTCGACGCGCTGAGCAGCCACGGCCACAACTTCGGCGTGCCAAGCACCTGCGCCAGTCGGGCCGTCGGCCTGATCAACGCCGGCCGGATTGCCGAGGGCTGCAAGGCGCTTGCGTGGGGGCCTGATGGCAAGACACCGGTCTGGTCATCCGTCACCGATGCCCAGGGCCGAAAGAAGTTTGTGCCAGGGCTGCACGCTCGCCGGCGCGCCGAAGCGGCCATGTGCGCGGAGGGCCTCTGATGCTGCGCGAGATCCTGTTTCCGCTGCTGCTGTGCCTCGCGGCCTTCGTTGGATTCGACATCCTGCAAGGCCAACTCGACACCGCACGCGACGAACGTGATGCCGCCCAGTACGAAGCCAACGGCCTGCGTGAAGCCGCCCGGATCAGCGGCGAAATGCTCGCCGCCCGCGATGAGATCGATCGAGCCCGCACCCAGGAACTGAACCATGCACGCACTGAAATCGACACTTTGCGCCTTGATGTTGCCGATGGCCGTCAGCGGTTGCGCGTCAAAGCCACCTGCAGCGCTACTACGCCAGACGCCACCGGCGCCGGCGGCTTGGCTGATGCAGACACCGCCGAACTCGCAACAGACGCTCGACCGGATTATTTCACCCTCAGAGACCAGCTTGCCCTCAGCCGGCAAATGATCCTGGGGCTGCAGGACTACGTGCGCCAGGTATGCCTGCGCTGACCCGAATCACCCTTCAATCAACCACCACAACGGACACGAACATGAGCCAGATCCAATCCCGCGACATCACCCTGGAAGTCGGCAGCAAGGAATTCACTTTCACCCTGACCCCTCAGGACGTCACCAAGTACTTCAACGCCATGACCGCCACCAACAAGGTCGCGCCGTCCTTCAACTTGCTGAGCGGCACCGTATTGCCGGCCCAGAAAGGGGAGCTGCGCGAAATCATGGTTAACCCGGTGATGACCATGCAGATCGTCGGTGCGCTGCTCGAGGAGTACGCGCCTGACGTCGAGATCATCGTAAAAAAGCCCTCGAATACGCCGAGCGCCTGACCGAGGACGGTCTGGGCCAGTTGATGGCCCTGACCATGCGCTGGCTACCCGGTGCCGAGCCCAGCATTGAAAACATGGGCACGGCCAAGTGGCTGGATGACGAACACTGGAAACGCACGGAGTTTGCCGTGGCTAACGGCATCGCTCACGCATTGAATGGATAACCCCGCATGGCAGACCGTAGTGCCCGCCTCGATTTCATCCTGGCCCTGACCGACAAGGTCACTGCACCTCTGGGCAAGGTGAAAATGGGCTTTTCCGAGCTGACCGAGCAAAGCGAAAAGAACATCAAGACGATGGGCATGGGCTTGGCGGGTGTTACCGGTGCGTTCGTTGGTATCAACGAATCGTTGCAGCCGGCGCTGGAGATGAACCGCGCCCTGGGCGAAGTCAAATCCCTGGGCGTGGCAGAAGACGCGCTGACGGCGTTGAATCAGAAGGCCCTTGAGTTCTCGATGAACTACGGCGAGAACGCACGGGATTTTGTCGCCTCGGCGTACAGCATCGAGGGCGCCATCAAGGGCCTGACCGGCAGTCAGTTGGCCACCTTCACCAACACCAGCAACCTGCTGGCCAAGGCCACCAAATCCGACGCTGAAACCATGGGCTCCTACGTGGGCACCATGTACAACTTGTTCAAGGGCCAGGCCGACGCGATGGGCAAGGGCGAGTGGGTCGAGAAGCTGGGCGGCCAGACTGCTCTCGCGGTGCAGCTGTTCCGCACTGACGGGGCCCAGCTTAAAGACGCCTTCAAGGAGGTGGGAGCGATTGCTACGGCCAGCGGCGTGGATATTGCCGAGCAGTTCGCGGTGATCGGTTCGCTGTCCAGCACCATGGAGGGCGGCGACGCCGGCGGGCGCTACAAGGCTTTCTTTGAAAACCTCGGCGCGGCGTCCGAGAAGATGGGCATGAAGTTCACCGACGACCAGGGCAAGGCCCTGCCGATGTTGGACATCATGTCCAAGCTGGAAGGCAAGTTGGGCGATCTGACCACCGCGTCTGCCAGCGCAAAACTGGTGGAGGCGTTCGGTGGTGAAGGCGCCCAGGTGATCGGTGCCTTGTCCAAGGACAGCGATCGTTTGCGTAACAGCCTGGACAAACTGGGTAAGGTGCGCGGGCTCGAAGACGCCAAGAACATGGCTGATGCGATGGTCGATCCTTGGCAGCAGTTCACTGCCGCTGTTGAAGCGCTGCGCATCGTGTTCGGCCAGGTGCTGCTGCCGATACTCACGCCACTGATGGCCAAACTCAGCGGCATTGCCAGCACCATGGCTCGCTGGGCGCAGATCTTTCCCAACATCGCTCGCGTGATCGGCATCGTCACGCTGACCATTCTGGCGATCATTGCCGCAATGTCTTTGCTGACCTTGGCCGTCGGTATCAGCCGCATGGCCTGGCTCGCGATGGTGACCGTTTGGAAAGTCGTGCAACTGCTCAACCTGCGGGCGATTGCGGGCTTTCTGCTGCAGGCGACGGTGATCGCCTTGTTGGTCGCGGGCCTGGTGGTGATGTACACGACGATGGGCGTTATTCGAGCCGGCATGATGCTGTGGCAAGCCGCGATCTGGCTGGTCAACGCCGCGATGTTGGCCAACCCGGTGTTGTTGATCGTCGCGGGGATTGTGGCGTTGATCGCCGTGATCACCTTGGCAGTCGTGTACTGGGACGAATGGACGTCCGCGCTGATGAACAGTGAGGCCTTCAAGTGGGTCAGCGATCAGTTGTCGGCCCTGTCTGACTGGTTCACGTCCATGGGCGGCTGGAGTGGCATGGCCAAGGCCGCTTGGGACGGCATCGTCGCGATCTTTCACACCTCGATCAACAACCTGATCGAGATGCTCAACAAGATCCCAGGCGTGAACATCGAGACCAAATTCGGCGCCATGCCTGAGGTGCCCGGCACTGACATCGGCGTGAACAACGCGGACAGCGCTGCCGCCGCGCAGAAGGCTCAAAACACCATCAATGCAGCCATCCCGAGTTTGTCACCTGTGCGGCCGAGTGCGGTGCCGCAGGGCGGACTGCTGACCAGCATTCAGAACAACAACAGCAGCCAGAACAAGGGCACGCACGTGGAAACCCTGACCATCAACACCGCCAAACCGATGACCCCACTGGAGCTGGAAAACATGATGAGCATGTCGGTGCCGGGATGAGCGAATACATCGATCTGCTGATTCAGAACAACGACCTGGTGCTGGATCTTTCCCGCCAGCCGCTGCTCGTCGATGACCGGGCCAGCATCGCCCAGGACACCGCTCACATGATCCGCGACAGCGGCCTGCTCGTGACGCTGGTCGCAGAGCGCGATCGGCTTAAACAACGCGACTGCATCCAGCAGATGGAACTGCTGGTGGAGGCAGACGAACGCCTGGTACCGGGCACCGCGTTGATCACGCAGCTGCAGCCGGGTCAGTACCTGGTTACGGCGACCACCCTGAAATTCGGCAAGATCGAGGTAACGTTGTGAGCGACGTAGATTTCAAACAGGCCCTTGCGGACGCCGGCATCCCAACCACCGACGCGGGTCTGCGCCAGGCATGGGAAGCTGAGGTGAGTGCCCAGGGCAGCAAGCTGAGCAACACCAGCGCGTACTCACCGTTCTGGCGGGTTGTCACCGCGCTGGTGACCAAGCCCGTACTGTGGATCCTCGACTTTTTCGTCGCCACGGTGCTGCCGAACTTCTTTGTTAAAACGGCCGTGGATAGCTGGCTCGACATGTTGGCCTGGGCAGTCAACGTCGAGCGCAAGGGCGCAACCAAAGCACAGGGCGTTTTGCTGTTCACTCGAACGGCTCCAGGCGGGGCAATGGAGGTGCCTGCCCGCACGGTCGTGCAGTCCGCCGCGATCAATGGACACATCTATCAACTGGTGACAACGGCGCCGGGATTGTTCACGGACGGCCTGATGCAGCTGCAGATCCCCGTTGAGGCGATCGAGACCGGCTCAGGGTTCAACCTCGCGCCTGGTTATTACGCGATTCTGCCGGAACCGCTGCCAGGCATTGCCCAAGTGGTGAATGCTGACGGCTGGTTGACCACGCCAGGCGCAGATCCGGAGCCGAATGAGGATCTGCGCTTGCGTACCCGTAACCAGTTCTCAGCGGTCAACCAGTGGCACACCGACGCGGTGTATCGAGCCATGATTTCCGCATTCCCTGGTGTGAGCCCGGACGGTGTGTATTTCGAGCATGGCGCACCACGCGGCCCAGGCAGTGCCAACGCGTACGTGTTGTTTGAGGCCGATGTGCCGGCGGCCACGTACCTAGAGCAAATCAACGCGCACATTCGAGACTCTGGCAATCATGGCCATGGCGACGATCTGCTGGTGATGGTGATGCCCGAAACCCAGCACGATGTGAGCGTCCAGATCTGGCCGCGTTCTTACCTGACAGCGGAGCAGCTGCAGGCGCTGGAGGAGGGTGTAACCCAGTTCATCCGTGCCGCGTTTCGCGAGAGTTCGACCAGCGACTATCAGCCGACGCGAACCCATCCGCAGTCGCGCTTTTCGTTCAGTCGCCTGGGCGAAGAACTCCATCTGCAGTTCGCTGGCATTGAGTCGTTGGACTTCGCCAACGCGGATATCGTCTCCGAGTTGAACATTCCCCGGATCCGCAGCCTGCAGGTACACCTGCATGATTAAGCTGAACCTCAAGTTCTGGCTGGCCGGTACCGAGCTGACCAAACTCAAAGATGCCGCCCAAAGCTGGTGGGAAAAGGTTGAGGGCTGGTTGCGCTGGCCGTTGATGCAGATGGACGCCGACACCTGCCATTTGATCGTGCTCGATCTCCTGGCCTGGCAGCGCGACATCACCCGCTTCAAGGGCGAGCCCGAGGCGCTCTACCGGCTGCGCGTGAAATTCGCCTTCATCAACGCGGTCGACGCCGGCAGCACGGCCGGCATGAAACGCATTCTAGTACGACTGGGCGTGGGTTATGTCGAGATCGAGGAGCGCATGCCCGACCGGGATTGGGATGTTGTGCTGCTGCGTTTCTCCGACACCCAACTGTCCCAAAACCCCGAGCTGTTGCGCGTATTGATCCAGCAATACGGCCGCACCTGCCGCCGTTATGACTTCGTGACCATCACGTCGGTGCCAATGGGCATTGTGCTGGTCGACTTCAACGACGACCAGCAAACGCTGGTTGCCAGCCTCTAGGAGCCCCGTCAATGGGAGCCAGTATTACCCTCGCCGGCGAGAGCCTTATTGCGCAAAAACTTGCAGCCCTGCAGGGGCTGGAAGTGCGTCGGTTCATCTTTGCCAAAGTCCCAGGACTTGACCCGAACAGTCCGGTCAATCGCTCGTCGCCGAAACCCGCTGCGGCTCAGATTGTGTATGTGCACGAAATTCCGGGGGATCACGCCGGCTATGTGAACCCCAACCAGGTGGTGTACAGCGCACAAATCGGTTCAGACGTGGGTGATTGGGATTTCAACTGGATTGGTCTGGAGTCGGCTGAGGGCGTTCTGTTCGCGGTGGCCTACGTGCCGCTGCAGCAGAAGCGCCGGAACATCCCGCCGCTGCAGATCGGCAACAACCTGACTCGCAACTTCCTGGTGGCCTTTGATGGTGCCCAGGCAATCACTGGCATCACCATTGATGCCAAGACCTGGCAACACGACTTCACCGTGCGCCTGGCCGGCATCGATGAGCGAGAGCGGATGAGCAACCGCGAAGTATTTGGCCGTGCATGTTTTTTCGGTACGTCGCTGCAGTTGGAAAAAGTGGGGGCGACCTATCAACTCAAACCCGGCACCGGCTATCTGGAAGGCATCCGGATTGAGCGTTCCTCGGTGTTGGCCGTGGTGCCGTCGGCGTTTCCAACCACGGCGTGGCTGGATGTGTGCCTGCAACGCGAGCTCAATGATGTCGTGGCCAGCTGGAAAGTGGTGTTTGGCGCGGACAAGGCCGATTACACCGACAGCGCTGGAGCGCGCCATTACTGCGTGGCGATCGCGGATCTGCCGAATTCAAACACCGTGACTGATCGCCGGCCGGCGGAGCCGATCGGCGGACCACTGGTGAAGCACTTCGCGATTCGCAATGTGGTCACCAGTTTGGCAGCGGACACGACGTTGACCGGACTCAACCGAGGGCTGGTACTGATCGATGCGGCCGCATCCAATCGCACGGTGACGTTGCCGGTCGCTGATGCCGCCCTGGGCGTCATGGACATTCTTGTTCGGCGTGTAGATAACGCCGGCAACCGTCTGGTGATTGCTGCCCAGGGCACCGACAAGATCAAGTTTCACACCCACCTCAACGCGGCCGGGTATTCGTTCCTCGTGCTCATGGGGGCGGGTGATTTTTGGCACCTGCGCAGTGACGGCGCCGGCAGTTGGTGGCCCATCGCGCGGCACGACAACACGCCGCTCGGTCGACCGGTTTTCGAAACCACGATGCTGTTCAATCCGGGAGGCTACGGGCCGCTTAACGGTCGAGAGCTGGTCCGTGCCGAATGGCCCTGGCTGTGGGATCACGCACAACAATCGGGAATGTTGACCACCGAGGCGGCGCGCATCGGCAAGGAAGGCGGCTGGACGAGCGGCACCGGTGCGTTGACCTTCCGTGGTCCAGAGGGGCGCGGTGAGTTTCTTCGTGTGCTGGATGAAAGCCGGGCAGTGGATCTCAACCGCGTGGCCGGCAGCTCTCAAGGGTCAGCACTGCAGCATCACCAACACTACTTGCCTACATCGGCCGGCGCCGACGGCGGTACCGCCCTGATCCTTGACACCGCCTGGGCATTCGCCCTGCCGAACAAATGGGCGAACGACACCATTCCCGCGCAGACGTTTTTTGACGGTTATCCAAGCGGCACATTTGCCACGGAAACCCGTCCACGCAACATCGCCTATCCCGGCCGAATCAAACTGATCTGAGGTCACCATGTTTAGCTATTTGATCGACAGCGCCGGTGCCTTGCAGGGGCCGGTAGAGTTTCCAGTTATTCCAGGTCTTGGCGATTCGCTGCCGAGCAACGCGATCCAGTTGGCCAAGCCGCTTTCGGCACCACCGACAGGCTTTGCCTGGGCGTTGGTGGGAAGCAAGCCGAAGCAGATCATTGATCGGCGCGGTTCGGTATTCAGCACCGTCGATGGATCCGAGCAGCAACATCTCGATCTGGGAGAGCTGCCTGCAGGACTGACAACTACACCGCGACCGTCGCCGGCGCACCATTGGCAGAGCGGCGAGTGGGTGGCCGATATCGGGCGTGTGTATGAAGTGAAAGTGTCCGAAGTGAACAAGGCCTGCGCTGTAGCGATCACCAAAGGCTTCTGGTCGTCGGCCTTGGGTGAGCCTCATCAATACACCAGTGAGTTCAGCGATCAACTGAACCTCACCGGCATGATCCTGCGCGGGATCGATGGCCCGTATGTAAGCCGGGACGAGCAGGGCATGCGAGACTTTCGCCTGCACACCGTGGCCCAACTGCGTCAGGTCGGCGACGATCTCACGGGCTACAAGCTCAAGATGCTGCAGCAAGCCAACCGCTTGAAGCAGCAGCTGGATGAGGCTCTGGCGGCGGGCGATCTCGCATCGCTTCAAGCGATGACCTGGGTAGATCCTCAATGACGACTTGGGCGCCTGTGACCATGCAATGGCCGGAGCAGGCCACGCACTGGATGGGCGAGCTATCGGCTGCCAAAGATCTTGCCGGTGGTGAGCTGGCCAGTACCGCGCAACGATTGGCGGGACTGGACGGGATGACCAGCACCAACCCTGGGCCGGTCGGTGCTGCCGCTGAAAGCGCGATCGCTGCCGGTCGCGCCGCGCTTGCCGGACAAATGGGCGAAGTCCCGGCCTGTTTGACGGTTACGCCGTTTCAAAGCGGTGTCGGCCAGGGACGCGGTCAGCAACGCTTTCTATCGGCGCCGAACTTGCTGCAGCAGCTGGCCAGCAAACTGGTCGACGCCGGTGATACCGGGCGCCCAACCGGGCCCCAATTTGCGCTGTCGCTGATGTTTCTGGGCACGCGCTATGACCAGTTCGCCGAAACCCTGGCGCGCTTCAATGCGCTGCTGCCGATCCCCGACCTGGTGCGCACCGAGCGCCGGGCTCGCAACCTGTCGCGCCTCGAGACGGAAAAGTGGGTGATTCCCAGCGCCGGGCCGTTGCCGCGTTGGCAGACCTTGCCCCTCGAGCGCTGCACCTTGGTGAAAGCCGCCAAACAATCCATGTCCGGCCAGCTTGCCTTTCTGGAGAGCTACGCGGCCGACAGCTCGCCGATGGGTGAACTGGCGGCATTGGCCACCCGCAAGGCTGCCCAGCAGCTGGGCCGCGATCAGCAGTTGAATGATCTGAAAGCGCTGCTGGCCGGCGGAAACGCAGACACCAGCATGCGCGCAAGGATCGTTGGCCCCGGCGACAGCAGCGAGTTACGCCGGCTTCTGCTCGAGGGCGAAGCACCAGGTCATGAGTGGGTGTTGTCTGCTGGGGTGCTGCTGGTCGGTTCTCAGCAGGGTTTGAGCTTTGTTCGGGAGCTGGTCGGCCTATGACGCTACTTCTCGACGGCGAGCAGATCCTGGGCAAGAAGATGAAGGTCACCGGCAACCTGCGGATCGAGGCCGCTGATATGTCTGGGCAGACCAGCAACACTCAGACCGCGCACAAAGGTTTCAAGCCAAAAACCTTGGCGGTATCGCTGATGATCCCCTTCGTCGACCAGGTGCAGCTGCGCACGATCATGCGGCTGGCTGAAGCCACCGCCGGCGGTGGTCAATTGAAGATGTACCGGATCGTCAACGACACAGCCGCCGCGTTCGGCATTCGTGAGGTGCAGTTTTCCGAAGGTATCAGTGCGCGGGAGGACGACACCCTGGCGGCGTGGCTGGTGCAGTTCACGCTGTCGGAAAAGGAATCGAACCCCGAGAAGGTCGAACAGCGGCGAGCGGCCAATGGCGTCAGCTCGCAGTCAGCACCTGGTCAAGCAGTGGGTAGCTCTGGCGGTGCTGCCGGCGCCGGCGGCGAAGCCGGAAACGGCCAAGAGTTGAGCGGTTTCGAGAAAACCCTGAAAAAACTGGACGACTACCTGGCGCCGAAAACATGAAGTTGCATAAGGTTTTGACGATCGCCGGCCGCGTGTATCCGCTGATCACAGATGAAGTCCGCCTGGACATCAAAAGTCCCGGGCGTGCGACATTTGCAGTGCAAGCCAGCGAGGCTCTGAAGGGGCTGGTGACGCTCGATATTGGCTACAACGACAGCGCGCTGCAGCGTCACTTTATCGGGTACGTCGAGCGATCGACTGCCGCCAACAGCACTCAGCAGCTGGTCGCCTGCCGTGAGTTGTCCTCAATCCTGGCCAATCCGTTGCCGCTGAACCTGCGGCACGTCGATCTGCAGGCAGTGCTGGCCGAGATCAGCAACAAGACCGGGCTCGGCTTCCGGATCCCTGACAAGGCTTACACCAAAGTCAAAGCACCGTTTTTCTACAGCTTGGCGTCGGGATATTTGGCCATGGACAGCTTGCCCGGCGTGTTCGGCATCCCCGACTTTATCTGGCAGCAGCAGGGCGACGGTGAAGTGTTTGTGGGCAGTTGGGCTGACAGTTTTTTCGGTGTCCGTCCTGCCCTGCAATTGCCTGTTGAACTGTTCGACGGCTACCAGGGCAATCAGAGCGCCATGATCGCGCCCCTTCCAGGGCTTCGACCAGGTGCAACCATCAACAAGGGCGAGCGGATCACCAGTGTGACCCTTGCCGGCAATCAAATGGCGATCAAATGGACGACGCAATCAAGCGCAGCGTAGCGCGCCAATTCCCTGAACTGAGCGGTGGTTATCACCTTCCGCGCTTTGGCCGCGTGGTCGCGGTACCGGACGCGCCTGCAGCGCCCAGTTTGTGCGATGACTTCCGACCGCGCTTCAGCGTCGACGTCGAGGTGCTACGCGAGGACGGCGAACCGGATCCGGATCTGCCGATTCTGACCGGCCTGCCGCTGCCGGCGCCGATGGGCGGGCAAGAAGCCGGCATGTTTGGCTTTCCGGAGGAGGGCACTACTGTGGTGGTCAGCTTTGCCTACGGCAAGCCTCACAAACCCTTCATCACGCAGATTCTGCCTCACGGGTTGAGCTTGCCCCGCGTGCCAAAGGGCGACCAGGTGTGGCAGCACAGTGAAGCCTGCCAGCAGCGTGTCGACGCAGACGGCAACTGGCTGCGCCAGACCGATGGCAAGATCCAGGACAAGGCGATCGAGCGCGAGGTTGAAGCCTTGGGCAACACCGAGACGTTCCAGAATCACACCAGGACGGTGGACGACCATTCGACCGAGTCAGTGGGTGGCATCAAGAAGATCGAGGCGTTGGGCGCGCTCAAGCTGCTGTCGGGAGGATCCGCGAGCCTGGCGGCGGTGGACGATCTGCACCAGGCTACTGGGCGGGATCTGAACTTGGTGGTGGGGCAGAAGCACAACGCCACCGTGGGTGGCGACATGGAAGAAAGGATTCAAGGCCTGCGCAAAAGCGTGGCCAGTGTCAGTCAGCAGATGCAAGCGCCGAAAAATTGGGTCGGGTCTGAAACGGTCAATTTATTCAAGGTTGTGTGCGACATGCTCGATCTGCTGCACCAGATGAACACGCAACTGGCTGCGCATACCCACGTGCCAGGCCCAACGCCGGCGCCGGCAGATGCAGCGGCATTTCAGGCGAAAGCGACAACGGCCCTACAGTTAAGTATGAAACTTAAACCAATTACGCTTTGAGAATTTTCGCAAACGTTCTATGTTTTAGGCCATTCACTGGTCTCGATAAATGCCTGAATAAAAGCGTCGCCTATAGCCTGAAGTGCATCAGTTGCATCAACTACTTCGTGCTTCAAAGCATCGTGCCACATCCACAATATCGATATTGTCATTAGAGACTCATCATTTGGAAATGCTCTGATTAACGCTTCTGTTGCATAGATCATAGATAGGCTAGTGCACTGTATCGGCTCTATAAGTCCTTCGTTTGACGGCCCTGTCAACAGAAGATCTTTGTTAGACATTGACGTCCCCAGCTTGTAGCCAATACTGTCTATGCCGGCGTGTACATACTGGTTGGCGAAGCTGAAGTGATTCCTTAACAAATCCAGTTTCACAAATTTTTCAATCGCTGGAAAAGTTAAGTTATCTTTTGATGTATCACCTAGCGCTTTTCGTGCCCATCCAAATTTTTTTCCGAAGGGCGCGTCGTACTGTTTTAATATTTCATCCTTTTTCGCCCTGAACTCCTCCAGCTGTTCAGCCGGGATTGGTTCAAAATTCAGCAGGTTTTTATCGTTGTACTTCATTGCCCCGTCAAAGCGGATGATGCTTTGATAGTCAAGGAATCTGATCGATAGGTCTTCATCGCCTTCGCAAATAAATTTGGTGGTTGTCGACGTCTCGTGAAGCGTTCTCCACCTCGCGAAGGCGCCATCCGCAAAACCACCATGCAATAAGTGGGAGATTTCGTTACCGATTTGAACGCAACGTGCCTGTAACCTTGTTGCGACATTGAATTTTTTATTCTTGGTGAGTGGCAAGTAGGTTTCGTCTTTTCTAAGGTCACTGACGATTTCCATACATATATAAATAAGACTATCCAGTCTTTTCAGTGGCGTCCCCCAAGTGTCAAATAGCCGCTTTCTGAATTCCTCAAGAAGCTCATAGTGCTCAAGCAGTAGTTCATCTTTTCCGGAGTCTAGAGACTCGAACAGATCGCGAGAAAAAAAATGGGTTAACTCATCTGAGTGTTGCTCATAAAACTTTGTGATGTTTTCAATCTCATCTGCATTTAAATTCAACCCATCCACTAGCTTGCGGAATAATCCTGTATTCGAGTCTTCTTTGCTTGCATCAGCGCTCACTGCGTCGCTCCTTCTCATAACAGAAGTGTGAGCGTAGAAGGGGCGAGTCAGCTTCGCAACCGACCGGGTTGTCAGGTGGATTTTACAACCCATAGCTGATCAAGTTTCGTGGTGAAGCTTTGACTCATCATCTCCCTCCGCATCCCCCAATCAGGCGTCGCTGGCACCCCTCCGGTGCGAAGTGTTCCCCGGCCCCATCGTTGATTGATCTCATCTAGCACACTCATTACTTTTTCAGCCGCTTGCGGTTGCGACTGGGCGAAAAGGTCGTCTGTGAATTCCCCAGGCTGCCGCAGATCCATCAACAGCACTTCAGCCTTGCTGTATTTGAAGCCAGGCCGGAATAGGCGGTGAATCGCCTCGGTCGCCGCCTTGGTCAATACCCTCACGTCATTCGTCGGGTAGGGTAGTTCAACCAGCGCACCGTTGGCGTACTTGGCTTCCTCCGGACTGAACATGCCGGTGCGGATGCTGACGCGCAGTTTCTTGCACAGCGAGTTCTGCGCCCGCAGCTTTTCCGCCGCACGCTGCACGTAGGTGGCGACCGCTTCTTTGATCGGCTCTATGGTCGTCAGACGCTTGCCGAACATGCGACTGCTGCAGATCTCCTGCTTGGCCGGTTCGGCCTCGGTAAGCTCGAGGCACGACGTTCCAGTGAGCTCGCGCGCGGTCTTCTCGATCACCACGCTGAATTTCTGCCGGAGCGTCCATGGGTCGGCTTTCGCTAGATCCATCGCTGATTTGATTTGCATGGTTTCGAGATGCGCTTTCATGCGACGGCCGACGCCCCACACTTCGCCTACGTCTGTGTTTCGCAGCACCCAGTCGCGTTTGACCGGGTCGCAGATATCCACGACGCCGCCCGTCTCCGCCTGCAAGCGTTTCGCTGTGTGATTGGCGAGTTTGGCCAAGGTTTTTGTGGGAGCAATGCCTACACCTACCGGAATGCCCGTCCCTTTGTAGACGGCGGCGCGGATCGTTCGCCCAAATGCGGTCAGGTCGCCGGGTATGCCGGTCAGGTCAGCGAAGGCCTCGTCGATGCTGTACACCTCGACGGTGGGCACCATGGATTCGATGATACTCATGACCCGTTCGCTCATGTCGCCGTACAGTGCATAGTTGCTGCTGAACACCTGCACACCGTGCTTGCGCAGCACGTCTTTGATCTGAAAGTACGGGGCGCCCATTTTCACGAAAGGTTTGGCGTCGTAGCTGCGCGCGATGACGCAACCGTCGTTGTTGCTCAGAACGACGATTGGCGTCTTGGCAAGGTCAGGCCGGAACACGCGCTCGCAGCTGGCATAGAAGCTGTTGCAGTCAATCAGGGCAAAGACCGGCTCACGACTTGGCATGGTCGCGCACGCTGTAAGTCACCACGCCCCAGATCAACAGCTCGTCGCCCTCCATCACATAGCGCGGCGGATACTTAGTATTCGCAGACATCAGGATGATGGTGTTATCGCGTATGTGCAGGCGCTTGCAGATCGGCTCGGCATTGAGGCCAGCGATCACGATATCGCCGTGCTCGGCGGTCAGGCTGCGATTGACCACCACCATGTCCCCGCAAAAAATGCCGGCACCTTCCATGCTGTCGCCCTCGATCTTTGCCAAATAAACGTGCGGGGCTCGGATCTCGAACAGCTCGTCCAGGGAGATGTGCTTTTCGATGTGATCGGCCGCCGGCGATGGGAACCCGGCCGGAATTTGGAAAGAATAGAACGGAAGCTTTGCGCCTCCCTCTGACAGCGGACCAAGGATGGTGACACTCATGATGCAAACCCAATAAGAAATTGCTGTATGTGCATACAGTAAACGCGGCGGACAAGTCGCGGTCAATCTTGTGCGTAAGACATTTCGACGGGTGACACAATTTCGCTCAATCAATTGGTGTTGCGCGTCATTACAAAAAAATGCCTCGGCAAAAAAAAATCAATAAAAAAGCACTTATCCCCCTCCCGCCGACGGGCTTTGCGTCCTTTTTTTGTGTAAATCGGAATGTAGTGCAAATGATCCTGCAGCCCAGGCGGGCCGTGGGGCTTTGCAGCAAGGCGGGCGTTTCACAATTTGCAAAGTTTTGAAGAGAAATGCAGTGCGCTTGCACAGAGGTGCAGGGAGCGCCAGCGGGGGGAGGGTCGCTGAAGTGCCCGGTTCGATTGGTCGAAGACTTTGAAAACTCGGGTTTCAGCAGGTTTTAACGGCGGGTGTAGGTCTTTTACGTCTGAAAACTGGCTGACTTCTCGGGATGCAGAATTTCGCTGTAGCCCTCACGGATCAAGGGTTGCGGGCTATTTGATGCGTTTCAAAGTCTCACACGCAGCGCGGGAGTTCAGGAGCGGGCAACTGCCAGGCCTGGTCGATCACCAAAAACACTTTCTTGGGTAGTCCCTTCCAGACGTGTAAGTGGTGTTGGGTGTGTTAGAAAACGGCTCAACACCCCGGATTCATTGGGGATCGCTGCTTACAGTGTGAGTGTAGGAAACTGTATGGGGAATTTTGACTGCGCTGCAAGCCTTGTAAATCAAGGGCTTGGGAGAATTTCAACTTACAGGTGCCGACTGTTAGGTAAAAACAGCCTTCCGACAGTTCACTTACAGTAATAGAGAAACCTCTATCCCTCTATCTATAAGGGATACAGAGAATCTACATCTCTCACTTACACTTCTTACGTGCTTTTGAGCATAGGGCAGGGAAAAAAATTTCCGTCGCGTAGGGTGTGTGCCGCACGCAGATTCACGCGCTGCACATTTGAGAGTTACGGCCTATGCGCAGCCACCCATTCAGAGTCTTGCAGTGGCCCTAGTGCGCTGGGCATGCGGTACTCTGCTGAGCGACCTTCCTCGCCCCGCCTGCGATCGCTAAATTCCGTCGACGTGCTCTTTCGCCCGCTTCCTCAATGCCTTTGAAGAGATCCAACCCGATCGCGGGTTGCTTTTCAGTCACTCTCCGCATGAGAGGAAGTGATGCAATGCGGTTCATCTCTTTTAGCTCTTCGAGCGTGTAATGCGCCTTCAGAACGTTCGTAGCGATACTGACCAGTTGAGCAGCAGGGATGCCCATATCGATCATGCAATCCGCCTCTTCGGCGGAGACCTTGTACTCACGTCGATAGCGTTCAACTCTCGCTTTCTCGAATGCCTCCAGGGTCGCTCGGAAACCTGTTGACTCTATGTAGTACTGAGCCTGGACGTTGATATCGTCGCTGGCCACCGGATAATTTGCCGTGGACGGGGAGATCTTGTCCCAGTTCGAAATAACGGCGGTGAAGATGACTCCGACCAGGCCAATGACGGCGATTACGATCTCGTTTCTTCTCGATCCAGCCATAGCCCCACTCCCGATATTTTCTTAGAGTTGAATCGTCCGCCCTGGCTCTCTCACACGGTGAGAAGTGGCGGCCACTACGCCACATTTACGCCAGACGAAAAAAAAGGCCTTGATAATCAAGGCCTTTCTTCATTGTGCTGGTGCCCCGAGGGAGACTCGAACTCCCACTCCTTTCGAAAACGGATTTTGAATCCGCCGCGTCTACCAATTCCGCCATCAGGGCTCAATGGCGGCGAAGTATAGAGATGAGATTACCGTTGGTCAATCACGTTTCATGGTCTATTTTCGATATTTCCGCTAAACTTTCCGGCCCTGCTAGACGAACCCCATCATGCGTGTTGCTGACTTTACTTTCGAGCTCCCTGATTCGCTGATCGCCCGCCACCCTTTGGCCGAGCGTCGCGGTAGTCGCCTGCTGACCCTTGATGGGCCGAGCGGCGCCCTTGCACACCGTCAATTCACTGATTTGCTTGAGCATTTGCGCCCGGGCGATTTGATGGTGTTCAACAATACCCGGGTGATTCCGGCGCGGCTGTTCGGGCAGAAAGCGTCCGGCGGCAAGCTGGAAATCCTCGTCGAACGCGTGCTCGATTCGCACCGCGTGCTGGCCCATGTGCGCTCCAGCAAGTCGCCGAAGCCGGGTTCGAAGATCCTCATCGACGGTGGTGGCGAAGCTGAAATGATCGCGCGTCACGATGCGTTGTTCGAGCTGGCCTTCGCTGAAGAAGTGTTGCCGCTGCTCGACCGCGTCGGGCACATGCCGTTGCCTCCTTATATAGACCGCCCGGATGAAGGCTCGGATCGCGAGCGTTATCAGACCGTGTACGCCGAGCGTCTCGGCGCGGTGGCGGCGCCGACGGCGGGGCTGCATTTCGATCAGTCGCTGATGGAGGCGATTGCCGCCAAGGGCGTCGAGACCACGTTCGTCACGCTGCACGTGGGCGCGGGGACGTTCCAGCCGGTGCGCGTCGAGAAGCTTGAAGATCACCATATGCACACCGAGTGGCTGGAAGTCGGCCAGGACGTGGTCGACGCAGTCGCTGCGTGCCGTGCGCGCGGTGGTCGGGTGATTGCTGTCGGCACCACCAGCGTGCGTTCGCTGGAAAGTGCCGCGCGCGATGGCGTGCTCAAGCCGTTCAGTGGCGACACCGATATCTTTATCTTCCCGGGCCGGCCGTTCCATGTGGTCGATGCCCTGGTGACCAACTTTCATTTGCCGGAATCCACGCTGTTGATGCTGGTGTCGGCATTTGCCGGTTATCCCGAGACCATGGCCGCCTACAAGGCCGCCGTCGACAACGGGTACCGCTTTTTCAGCTACGGTGATGCGATGTTCATCACCCGTAATCCCGCCCCTACTGCCCCTAAAGAAACCGGCCCAGAGGAAACAGAATGAGTCGCGAATGTCGCATGTCCTTTGAGCTCCTTGCCACCGATGGCAAGGCCCGTCGTGGTCGTCTGACCTTCCCGCGTGGCACCGTCGAGACCCCGGCGTTCATGCCGGTGGGCACCTACGGCACGGTCAAGGGCATGTTGCCACGCGACATCGTCGCCACTGGCGCAGAAATCATTCTGGGCAACACCTTCCACCTGTGGCTGCGCCCTGGCACCCAAGTGATCAAGGAACACGGCGACCTGCACGATTTCATGCAGTGGAAAGGCCCGATCCTCACCGACTCCGGTGGCTTCCAGGTATTCAGCCTCGGCGCAATGCGCAAGATCAAGGAGGAGGGTGTGACCTTCGCTTCTCCGGTCGACGGCGCCAAAGTGTTCATGGGCCCGGAAGAATCGATGCAGGTACAGCGCGATCTCGGCTCCGACATCGTGATGATCTTCGACGAATGCACGCCGTACCCGGCTGACGAAGACGTCGCGCGGATCTCCATGGAATTGTCGCTGCGCTGGGCTCAACGTTCGAAAAATGCCCACGGTGAAAACACCGCAGCGCTGTTCGGTATCGTTCAGGGCGGCATGCACCAGGATCTGCGCATGCGCTCGCTCGAAGGCCTCGACAAAATCGGCTTCGATGGCCTGGCCATTGGTGGTCTGTCGGTCGGCGAGCCGAAGCACGAGATGATCAAAGTATTGGATTATCTGCCGGGCATGATGCCGGCTGACAAACCTCGTTACCTTATGGGCGTTGGCAAACCGGAAGATCTGGTTGAGGGTGTGCGCCGCGGTGTGGACATGTTCGATTGCGTGATGCCAACCCGTAATGCCCGCAATGGGCATCTGTTCATTGATACCGGCGTGCTGAAGATCCGTAACGCGTTCCATCGCCATGATGAATCGCCGCTGGATCCGACCTGCGATTGCTATACCTGCCAGAACTTCTCTCGCGCTTATCTGCATCACCTGGACAAGTGCGGCGAAATGCTGGGAAGCATGCTCAATACCATCCATAACTTGCGCCATTATCAGGTGCTGATGGCTGGTTTGCGCGAGGCTATTCAACAGGGTACATTGGCCGCCTTTGTCGATGCCTTCTACGCCAAACGCGGGCTCCCCGTTCCGCCTTTGGACTGAGTTTTCTGACCCCAAGATTCAACATTTGCAACTGGAGTGCTAAATGAGCTTTTTTATCTCTAACGCCATGGCTGACGCAGCTGCACCGGCTGCTGCAGGCCCAATGGGCGGCGGCTTCGAGTGGATTTTCCTGGTCGGCTTCCTGGTCATCTTCTACCTGATGATCTGGCGTCCACAGGCCAAGCGCGCCAAAGAGCAGAAGAACCTGCTGAGCAGCCTTGCGAAGGGCGACGAAGTTGTGACCACTGGCGGCATCGCCGGCAAGATCACCAAAGTTGCCGATGACTTCGTGGTTCTGGAAGTTTCCGACACCGTGGAAATGAAGTTCCAGAAAGGCGCCATCGCCGCCACGCTGCCAAAAGGCACGCTGAAAGCGATCTAAGAGCAACAACTTCTACTCAATCGACGGGGCGCGCAAGGCGCCCCGCGTCATAACGGGCGGCGTGATGCTGAACAAATATCCTCTGTGGAAATACATTCTGATCCTGGCGGTGCTGGCGATCGGTCTGATTTATTCCGCTCCGAATCTATACCCCGATGACCCGGCCATTCAGGTCAGCGGTGCAAGCACTGCGCTGCAAGTCAATCAGGCTGATCTGGATCGTGTGAGCACTGCGCTCAAGGAGTCCGGGATCAACGTCAAGGCGGCCACGCTGGCGGCAAATGGCAAGGGCGGCCTGATCCGTCTGACCAAGGCTGAAGATCAACTGCCGGCCAAAGACGTTGTGCGCAAGGCATTGGGTGATGACTACGTCGTCGCGCTGAACCTGGCACAGACCACCCCGCAATGGCTGCGCAATCTGGGCGCGCACCCGATGAAACTGGGTCTGGACTTGTCCGGTGGTGTGCACTTCCTGCTGGAAGTGGACATGGACAAAGCCCTCGATGCACGCCTGAAAGTCTACGAAGGCGACGTCAAGAGCCTGCTGCGCAAAGAGAAGCTGCGCTATCGCAGCCTGCCGCAACTGGGCGGTGCCATTCAGCTGGGCTTCAGCGATGAAGATTCCCGCGAACAGGCCCGTGCACTGATCCGCAAGAACTTCAACGATTTCGACATTGTTCCGGCCGACCTCAACGGTCAACCGGTGCTGCGTCTGGCGATGACCCCGGCCAAGCTGGCGGAAATCCGTGAATACTCCATCAAGCAGAACTTGACCACGGTACGTAACCGCGTCAACGAGCTGGGTGTTGCCGAACCGATCGTTCAGCGTCAAGGCGCCAACCGCATTGTGGTTGAACTGCCGGGCGTGCAGGACACTGCCGAAGCCAAGCGTATTCTCGGCAAGACGGCCAACCTTGAGTTCCGTCTGGCTGCTGAGCCGGGTGCTTCGAAAGCCACTTCCGAGACTTTCGAGTTCCGTGAAGGCAATCGTCCCGCTGCGCAGATCGAACGTGGTCTGATCATCACCGGTGACCAGGTGACCGACGCCAAGGCCGGTTTCGGTGAGCACGGCACGCCTGAAGTGAATATCCGTCTGGATGGCCACGGTGGCGAGCTGATGAGCCGCGCGACCCGTTCGAACGTCGGTCGCAGCATGGCAGTGATTTTCATCGAGCAGCGTCCGGTTACCACTTACACCAAGCAAGTGGTCGACGGTGTCGAGAAAGACGTCGCCGTTCAGACGTTCAAAGAAGAGAAGAAGATCATCAGCCTGGCGACCATTCAGTCGACGCTGGGTGCTCAGTTCCGCATCACTGGCCTGAACGGTCAGGGTGAGTCGTCCGAGCTGGCGCTGCTGCTGCGTGCCGGTGGTCTGGCTGCTCCGATGTACTTCGCTGAAGAGCGCACAATCGGCCCGAGCCTGGGTGCTGACAACATCACCAAAGGTATCGATGCGTCGCTGTGGGGCATGTTGTTCGTGTCGCTGTTCATCATCGCCATCTACCGCTTCTTCGGCGTCATTGCTACCGTCGCGCTGGCGGTGAACATGGTGCTGCTGCTGGCGTTGATGTCGCTGTTGGGTGCCACACTGACCCTGCCAGGTATCGCCGGTATCGTGCTGACCATGGGTATGGCGGTCGACGCCAACGTGCTGATCTTCTCGCGGATCCGTGAAGAGATCGCCGCCGGCATGACCGTGCAGCGTGCAATCAACGAAGGCTTCGGCCGGGCATTCACCGCGATTCTCGACGCCAACCTGACTACCTTGTTGGTCGGCGGGATTCTCTTTGCCATGGGCACCGGCCCGGTCAAAGGTTTCGCAGTGACCATGTCCCTCGGGATCTTTACCTCGATGTTCACGGCCATCATGGTGACCCGCGCAATGGTCAACCTGATCTTTGGCGGACGTGACTTCAAGAAGTTGTGGATTTAAGGGGCTGCCATGTTACGTACAATCAACTTCATGGGCGTTCGCAACGTTGCGTTCGGCGTCACAGTGTTACTCACGGTCATTGCCTTGTTCAGTGTTTTCCACAAGGGCATGAACTGGGGTCTGGACTTCACCGGCGGTACGCTCATTGAGCTGACCTACGAGCGTCCGGCCGACGTCACCAAGGTGCGTGAAGAGCTGGTAACTTCCGGTTACCACGAAGCCATCGTGCAGAGCTTTGGTGCTACCACCGATTTGCTGGTGCGCATGCCGGGTGAAGACCCGCAGCTGGGTCATCAGGTCGCGCAAGCGCTGCAGAAGCTCGGCGGTGACAACCCGGCGACAGTCAAGCGTGTCGAGTTCGTCGGCCCGCAGGTCGGTGAAGAGCTGCGCGACCAGGGCGGCCTCGGCATGTTGCTGGCGCTCGGCGGCATCCTGATCTACCTGGCTTTCCGCTTTCAGTGGAAGTTTGCGGTCGGCGCCATCGTTTCGCTGATTCACGACGTGATCGTGACCGTAGGTATCCTGTCGTACTTCCAGATCACTTTCGATCTGACGGTGCTGGCGGCGGTGCTGGCGATCATCGGTTACTCGCTGAACGACACCATCGTGGTATTCGACCGGGTTCGTGAGAACTTCCGCGTGCTGCGCAAGGCGACGCTGATCGAGAACATCAACATCTCGACCACGCAGACCCTGCTGCGGACCATGGCGACGTCGATTTCGACCTTGCTGGCGATCGCGGCGCTGCTGTTCTTTGGCGGTGACAACTTGTTCGGCTTCTCGATCGCGCTGTTTATCGGTGTATTGGCGGGTACTTACTCGTCGATCTACATCGCCAACGTGGTGCTGATCTGGCTGAACCTGACCACCGAGGATCTGATTCCTCCGGCCAACACCGAGAAGGAAGTCGACGACCGTCCATAACGGTCATCGTTTTCCCGGCTGTCAGCCCAAGAAAGGCGCGAGTTGAACTCGCGCCTTTTTTTATGCTCCAAGGCTGGGAGAAGCGCGGGCGTGTCCCGCATGTGATGGTCAGGAGGTTCATGTGAACAAGTCGTTGCTGGTTGGTGCGGTATTGGGTGCTGTCGGTGTGACTGCCGGGGGTGCTGTTGCCACCTACAGCCTGGTTAAAAGCGGCCCTGAGTATGCGCAAGTGTTGGCCGTTGAACCGGTTAAAACACAGATCAAGACGCCACGTGAAGTGTGCAAGGATGTAGCCGTGACCCGCCAGGCGCCGGTCAAGGATCAACACCAGATTCTCGGCACCGCCATTGGTGCGGTAGCCGGTGGTTTGCTGGGTAACCAGGTCGGCGGCGGTACCGGCAAGAAGATTGCCACGGTCGCTGGTGCAGTCGGTGGTGGTTATGCCGGTAACAAAGTGCAGGAAGGCATGCAGAATCGCGACACCTACACCACCACCCAGACTCGCTGTAACACCGTGAATGACATCAGCGACAAGGTCGTTGGTTACGACGTGCGTTACTCGCTGGACGGCAAGGAAGGCAAGGTGCGCATGGATCGTGATCCGGGCAACCAGATTCCGGTCGACAAGGAAGGCAAGTTGATTCTGTCGCAGAATGAGCCGGGTCAATAAAGACCGACTGTTTTAACAAGAAGCACCCTGCGGGGTGCTTTTTTGTACCCGCATGAAACCTATTCCCAATGTAGGAGCTGCCGAAGGCTGCGATCTTTTGATCTTTGTCTTTTAAAAACCAAGATCAAAAGATCGCAGCCTTCGGCAGCTCCTACAGGGGGTGGGGGTAAAATTCAGGCATAAAAAAAGCGCCCCGAAGGGCGCTTTTTTCGTTTCGCGTAACGCTTAGCGCTTCAGCGAAGCCGGCAGGTGCGGCTGGATCGCCGTCAGAACTGCCTTGAAGCATTTGGTGTTGCCGGCAACGATGTGGCCTTTTTCAAGGAAGTCGTGACCGCCGGTGAAGTCGCTCACCAGGCCGCCGGCTTCTTGAATCAGCAGGGCGCCTGCAGCCATGTCCCACTCGGACAGGCCCGACTCCCAGAATGCATCGAAACGACCGGCAGCTACGTAAGCCAGGTCCAGGCTCGCCGAACCGGCGCGGCGGATGCCGGCAGTCTGGCCAACCAGGGCGCGGAACATGCCCAGATAGTTTTCCAGGTTGTCCATTTGATCGTCACGGAACGGAAAGCCAGTGCCCAGCAGGGCGCCGTCGAGGCTTGTACGGCCGCTGACGCGCAGGCGACGACCGTTCAGTTGAGCGCCGCGACCACGGCTGGCGGTGAATTCTTCCTGGCGAACCGGGTCCAGAACCACTGCGTGTTCCAGGCGACCACGGTATTTGCAGGCAATGCTGACAGCGAAGTGAGGAATGCCGCGCAGGAAGTTGGTGGTGCCGTCCAGCGGATCGATGATCCACAGGTACTCTTCGCCTTCGATGCCGGTACCGGCGTGCATGCCAGTCTCTTCACCGCGGATGGAGTGGTTCGGGTAAGCCTTGCGCAGCGCGTCGATGATTTTCTGTTCAGCGGCGCGATCGACCTCGGATACATAATCCTTGGCGTCTTTTTCGTCGACCTTGATGGTATCCAGGCGCTCGATGGAGCGGAAGATCAGTTCACTGGCGCTGCGGGCGGCGCGCAGCGCGATATTCAGCATGGGCTGCATGGATGTGTCACCTAAGGTTGTTAAAGAAAGCCGCGCATTCTATCAGAACTTTTCTTCAGGTGAAGGACGCTGTTCGCTTTCATAGCTTAACGGTAGGCTGTTCTGTAAGATTTGCACCCCTTTCCTGTGTCCGAGAGCGCCTCCCTTGCTGCAGAACATTCGTGTCGTCCTGGTCAATACCAGCCACCCCGGCAATATCGGCGGGGCCGCGCGCGCCATGAAAAACATGGGTCTGTCGCGATTGGTGCTGGTCGAACCGCGCCTGTTTCCGCATCACGAGGCCGATGCTCGCGCCTCCGGTGCCGGCGACATCCTTGAAAACGCACAAGTCGTCGCCACCCTCGAAGATGCCTTGGTCGGCTGCAATCTGGTGCTCGGCACCAGTGCCCGTGACCGCCGCATTCCCTGGCCACTGCTGGATCCGCGCGAATGCGGCACCAAAGTGGTCGAGGAAGCCGGGCAGGGCGCCGAAATCGCCTTGGTGTTCGGTCGTGAAGACTCCGGCCTGACCAATGATGAGCTGCAGCGATGTCACTTTCACGTGCACATCCCCTCCGACCCTGAGTTCAGTTCGCTGAACCTCGGCGCGGCGGTGCAGGTGTTGAGCTACGAAGTGCGCATGGCCTGGCTGGCCGCACAAGGTCAGCCGAGCAAGATCGAGAAAGAAGAAGTGGCTTCGGTGAAAAGCGCCGAGCTGGCGACCATGGATGAGCTGGAGCGCTTTTATGAGCATCTGGAGCAAACGCTGGTCGCGATCGAATTCCTCGATCCGGAAAAACCACGGCACTTGATGGCGCGCCTGCGCCGGTTGTACGGACGCAGCTCGGTCAGCCGGGCGGAAATGAATATTTTGCGTGGCATCCTCACGGAAACCCAAAAAGCGGCCCGTGGTGAGCTTCTAAAGCGGAAGGACTAAACAATGTTTGAGCGTTTGCGTGAAGATATCCAGAGCGTGTTCCATCGAGACCCGGCGGCGCGTAACGCTTTTGAAGTCCTGACCTGCTACCCCGGCATGCATGCGATCTGGATCCATCGCTTGGCCGGCATGCTGTGGCGCAACGAGCTGAAATGGCTGGCGCGGCTGGTGTCGAACTTCGGTCGCTGGTTGACCGGGATCGAAATTCATCCTGGGGCCAAAGTCGGTCGACGCTTCTTTATTGACCACGGCATGGGCATCGTCATCGGTGAAACCGCCGAGATCGGTGATGACGTGACCATCTATCAGGGC
This sequence comes from Pseudomonas sp. GM80, assembly GCF_000282515.1. Lineage (GTDB taxonomy): Bacteria > Pseudomonadota > Gammaproteobacteria > Pseudomonadales > Pseudomonadaceae > Aquipseudomonas. Next base: position 15,747 of record NZ_AKJD01000150.1, on the reverse strand, counting down.
GTGACCCTGGGTGGCACCAGTTGGAACAAAGGCAAGCGCCACCCGACGCTGGGTGACGGTGTTGTCGTGGGGGCGGGCGCCAAGGTGCTCGGCCCGTTCACCGTCGGTGCGGGTGCCAAGGTTGGTTCCAACGCCGTGGTGACCAAAGAAGTGCCGCCGGGCGCCACTGTTGTGGGGATTCCGGGGCGAATCATCGTCAAATCCGACGAAGAGCAGGATGCCAAGCGCAAGGCCATGGCCGAGAAGATCGGTTTTGATGCCTATGGTGTCAGCGAAGACATGCCCGACCCGGTAGCGCGCGCCATCGGTCAGTTGCTTGATCATCTGCAAGCGGTGGACGGGCGGCTGGAAGGCATGTGCGGCGCGTTGAAGGATCTGGGCAGCAATTACTGTGCGAAAGATCTGCCTGAGCTGCGCGAAGAAGACTTCGCCTGCGTCAAAGGCAAAGACGAATCCAAAGCCAGCTAGCGCCCCTGTGTAGGAGCTGCCGAAGGCTGCGATCTTTTGATCTTGTGGAAGGCAAAGTCAAAAGATCGCAGCTGCGGCAGCTCCTACAGAGGCTTGCGCCGGCCGGTGTGCCATTAGGCCGCAGACCCTGCTATCATTCGCGCGCTCTTTTGCGGGTAATCCTGACTAAAGTACTAGGTCTTAAAGTTGACTTAAATACTCGGGAATTGCATACTCGCCCCATTCTGAACTCCGTGGTAACTGTCCATGCGACTGACTACAAAAGGCCGATACGCCGTGACCGCCATGCTTGACCTGGCGTTGCACGCGCAGCACGGGCCCGTGTCCCTGGCCGATATCTCCGAGCGCCAAGGCATCTCCCTGTCCTACCTCGAACAGCTGTTCGCCAAACTGCGCCGCAGCAACCTGGTTTCCAGTGTTCGCGGCCCGGGTGGTGGCTACCAGTTGTCCCGCGACATGCAGGGCATCCAGGTCGCCCAGGTGATCGATGCGGTAAACGAATCGGTCGACGCCACCAAATGCCAGGGCCAGGGCGATTGCCATTCCGGCGACACGTGCCTGACTCACCATCTGTGGTGCGATTTGAGCCTGCAGATTCACGAATTTCTAAGTGGTATCAGCTTGGCTGATCTTGTGACTCGCCGTGAGGTGCAAGAAGTAGCCCAGCGTCAGGACCAGCGCCGTTGCAACAGCAAGGCGCCACGCCTGGACAAGATTGAAGCGTCCGCCGTCGAATGACAGCCAGAGAGCTAGCGGCACGCCAGCCCTGATTTAGGAGATAGTCCATGAAATTGCCGATTTACCTTGATTACTCTGCGACCACCCCGGTCGATCCGCGCGTTGCGCAAAAAATGAGTGAATGCCTGCTGGTCGACGGAAACTTCGGTAACCCGGCGTCCCGTTCCCACGTATTCGGCTGGAAAGCTGAAGAGTCCGTCGAAAACGCTCGTCGTCAGGTGGCCGATCTGGTCAACGCCGATCCGCGCGAAATCGTCTGGACCTCCGGTGCCACTGAGTCCGACAACCTGGCAATCAAGGGGGCGGCACATTTCTATGGCTCCAAGGGCAAGCACCTGATCACCTCCAAGATTGAGCACAAGGCTGTCCTCGACACCATGCGCCAACTGGAGCGTGAAGGTTTCGAAGTGACCTACCTCGAGCCTACTGAAGACGGTCTGATCACTCCGGCCATGATTGAAGCGGCACTGCGCGAAGACACCATCCTGGTCTCCGTGATGCACGTGAACAACGAAATCGGCACCGTCAACGACATCGCCGCAATCGGCGAAATGCTCCGCGCCAAGGGCATTCTGTTCCACGTCGACGCCGCTCAGTCCACTGGCAAGGTCGAGATCGACCTGCAGAAACTGAAAGTCGACATGATGTCGTTCTCCGCCCACAAAACCTACGGCCCTAAAGGCATCGGCGCGCTGTACGTCAGCCGCAAGCCGCGTGTGCGCATCGAAGCGACCATGCACGGCGGCGGTCACGAGCGCGGCATGCGTTCCGGCACCCTGGCGACCCACCAGATCGTCGGCATGGGCGAAGCGTTCCGTGTGGCCAAAGAAGACATGGCTGCCGAAAACGTCCGTATCAAAGCCTTGAGCGACCGCTTCTACAAGCAGGTCGAGCATCTGGAAGAGCTGTACGTCAACGGCAGCCTGACCGCCCGCGTTCCGCACAACCTGAACCTGAGCTTCAACTACGTTGAAGGCGAGTCGCTGATCATGGCGCTCAAGGATCTGGCGGTATCGTCCGGTTCGGCGTGCACCTCGGCGTCGCTGGAGCCTTCGTACGTACTGCGCGCCCTGGGCCGCAACGACGAACTGGCACACAGCTCGATCCGCTTCACCTTCGGCCGTTTCACCACCGAAGAAGAAATCGACTACGCCGCGCAGAAAGTCTGCGAGGCCGTTACCAAGCTGCGCGCTTTGTCGCCGCTGTGGGACATGTACAAAGACGGCGTCGATATCTCGAAAATCGAGTGGGCGGCACACTAAATATAGAAGCCGCCAGATACAGATCCTGTAGCGACGCGGCGGTTTACGCAGCGCAGTTGCAGGGTCTCAAGAGCGGCCCTGATGAGTGAGGATTGAGAATCATGGCTTACAGCGAAAAGGTCATCGACCACTACGAAAACCCGCGCAACGTCGGCAAGATGAACGCGGAAGATCCTGATGTCGGCACCGGCATGGTCGGCGCTCCGGCATGCGGCGACGTAATGCGTCTGCAAATCAAGGTCAACGACGCAGGCATCATCGAAGATGCCAAATTCAAGACCTACGGCTGCGGTTCCGCTATCGCTTCCAGCTCCCTCGCCACCGAGTGGATGAAGGGCAAGACCCTGGACGAAGCCGAAACCATCAAGAACACTCAGCTGGCCGAAGAATTGGCCCTGCCGCCAGTGAAAATTCACTGCTCGGTACTGGCTGAAGACGCGATCAAAGCGGCTGTTCGCGATTACAAGCAGAAGAAAGGCTTGATCTGACTTTCTGGATTTGGCGACGAGTAAGGAGTCACCGATGGCTATCAGCATGACAGAAGCGGCTGCTCGACACGTGCGGCGCTCCCTCGACGGGCGCGGCAAAGGTGAAGGGATTCGTCTGGGTGTTCGCACCACAGGCTGTTCCGGCCTTGCCTACGTGCTGGAGTTTGTCGACGAGGTGGTTGCAGAGGATCAGGTGTTCGAGAGTCACGGCGAAAAAGTGATCATCGACCCGAAAAGCCTCGCCTACCTGGACGGCACCGAGCTCGACTTCGTCAAGGAAGGGTTGAACGAAGGCTTCAAGTTCAACAACCCCAACGTACGCGGTGAATGTGGCTGCGGCGAAAGCTTCAACATCTGAGGCTTGTCGTGGGTATTCCTTGTCATTTCGCTTTATTCGAGCTGCAACCGAGTTTCCGTCTGGATCTCGAGCAGTTGGCCACGCGCTATCGTGAGTTGGCGCGCGGCGTTCATCCTGACCGCTTTGCCGACGCTTCCGAGCGTGAGCAACGGTCGGCACTTGAGCAGTCTGCTCGGCTCAACGACGCCTATCAGACGCTCAAGAGTCCGGCCCAGCGTGCACGCTACCTGCTGACCATCAGCGGGCATGAAGTGCCGATGGAAGTCACGGTCCATGATCCCGAGTTTCTTCTGCAGCAGATGCAGTGGCGCGAAGAGCTTGAAGACCTCCAGGACAGTGCCGACCTCGACGGTGTCGCGGTGTTCAAGCGTCGCTTGAAAGTGGCTCAGGAAGAACTCAACGAAAGCTTCGCAGCCTGTTGGGATGATGCAGCGCAACGCGAACAGGCCGAACGCCTGATGCGGCGCATGCAGTTCCTCGACAAGCTCACCTACGAAGTGCGCCAGTTAGAAGAGCGCCTCGACGATTAACCCAGTGCCGCTCCGGTCGCACGCCTGATATACAGATAAGTCCTGATCACGATGGCCCTACTGCAGATCGCCGAACCCGGCCAAAGTCCTCAACCGCACCAGCGTCGTCTGGCTGTGGGGATCGACTTGGGCACTACCAATTCGCTGGTCGCTGCGTTGCGCAGTGGTCTTTCCGAACCGTTGGCCGACGCAAACGGGCAGGTCATCCTGCCGTCCGCTGTGCGTTACCACGCCGATCGCGTCGAAGTCGGCGAGTCGGCCAAGCTGGCCGCCGCCTCCGATCCTTTGAACACTGTGCTGTCGGTCAAGCGCTTGATGGGTCGTGGTCTCTCCGACGTCAAGCAATTGGGCGACCAGTTGCCGTACCGCTTTGTCGGTGGCGAATCGCACATGCCGTTCATCGACACCGTGCAAGGCCCGAAAAGCCCGGTCGAAGTCTCCGCCGATATTCTCAAGGTGTTGCGTCAGCGCGCTGAAGCGACATTGGGTGGCGAACTGGTTGGCGCGGTGATCACCGTTCCGGCTTACTTCGATGATGCTCAGCGTCAAGCCACCAAAGATGCGGCCAAACTCGCCGGTCTGAACGTGCTGCGTCTGCTCAACGAGCCGACTGCGGCCGCTGTGGCGTATGGTCTGGATCAGCATGCCGAAGGCCTGGTCGCGATTTATGACCTGGGCGGCGGTACTTTCGATATTTCGATTCTGCGTCTGACTGGCGGTGTTTTCGAAGTGCTGGCCACTGGCGGCGACAGCGCGCTGGGCGGCGATGACTTCGATCACGCGATTGCCGGCTGGATCATCGAGAGCGCCGGTCTGTCCGCCGATCTCGATCCGGGCGCACAACGTAATCTGCTGCAAACCGCTTGCGCGGCCAAAGAAGCCCTGACCGACTCGGCCAGTGTTGAAGTGGCCTACGGCGACTGGAAAGCGCCGCTGACCCGCGAAGCCTTCGATGCGCTGATCGAGCCAATGGTCGCGCGCAGCCTGAAAGCCTGCCGCCGCGCTGTTCGCGACTCCGGTGTAGAGCTGGAAGACGTGCACGCCGTGGTCATGGTTGGCGGTTCGACTCGCGTTCCTCGCGTTCGCGAAGCCGTCGCCGAAGCCTTTGGTCGTCAGCCTTTGACCGAAATCGATCCGGATCAAGTGGTGGCCATCGGTGCCGCGATCCAGGCCGATACGCTGGCTGGCAACAAGCGCGATGGCGGCGAACTGCTGCTGCTCGACGTGATTCCACTGTCCCTGGGGCTGGAAACCATGGGCGGCTTGATGGAGAAGGTGATTCCGCGCAACACCACCATCCCTGTCGCTCGCGCACAAGATTTCACGACCTACAAAGATGGCCAGTCGGCCATGGCGATCCACGTTCTGCAGGGTGAGCGCGAGCTGATCAGTGACTGCCGTTCGCTGGCACGCTTCGAATTGCGTGGCATTCCAGCGATGGTGGCCGGCGCAGCGAAGATTCGCGTGACCTTCCAGGTCGATGCCGACGGTCTGCTCAGCGTTGCTGCCCGTGAATTGGGTTCAGGCGTTGAAGCGAGCATCCAGGTCAAACCGTCCTACGGTCTGACCGACGGCGAAATCGCCAAAATGCTCAAAGATTCGTTCCAGCACGCCAATGACGATAAAGTCGCCCGCGTTCTACGCGAGCAACAAGTCGATGCCCAGCGCCTGATCGAAGCGGTGCAGGGCGCTCTGGAGGCTGATGGCGAGCGTTTGCTCGACGCCGAAGAGCGCATGGTCATCGACCTGCAGTTGCAGGAATTGGCCGAACTGATGAAAGGTACCGATGGTTATGCCATCGAGCAGCAGACCAAGCGTCTGTCGCAAGTGACCGATGCTTTTGCTGCCCGCCGCATGGATCTGACGGTGAAAGCCGCTCTGTCGGGGCGCAATCTGAATGAAATCGAGGATATCTGATGCCGCAGGTCATTTTTCTGCCCCACGAGAAGTTCTGCCCTGAAGGCATGGTGGTCGAGGCTGCGCCCGGCACATCGATTCTCGAACTGGCCCACGAACACCACATCGAGATGGAAAGCGCCTGCGGCGGCGTCTGCGCTTGCACCACCTGCCACTGCATCATCCGTGAGGGTTTCGACTCGATGGAAGAGGCTGACGAGCTGGAAGAAGACTTCCTCGATCGTGCCTGGGGTCTGGAAGCGCAATCGCGCCTGGCCTGTCAGGCCATCGTCGGTGAAGAAGACATCACCGTCGAGATTCCGAAATATTCGCTTAACCATGCGGCTGAAGCGCCGCACTGACTGGTAAGACTGTCATGAGCTACGGTTGGAATGATGTTCAACGTATTGCAGAAGAACTGGCCGAGGCCAAGCCGGGTGTAGATCCGTTTTCTGTCAATTTCGTCGATCTGCAGCAATGGATCAAAGAGCTGCCTGATTTTGACAATACCTCTGGTCGAGTTGGCGAGAAGGTGTTGGAAGCGGTTCAGACGCTCTGGGCTGAAGAATTGGACTGATCGTCCTCGCAGGTTAGGCAATACCCAAGAACCCGCGTATAATTCGCGGGTTTAATTTTTCGCAAATTACCGTTTCTGGAGTTACACCATGGCTGTTCAACGCACTTTCTCCATCATCAAGCCTGACGCTGTTGCAAAAAACGTCATCGGCGAAATCACCACTCGTTTCGAAAAAGCCGGCCTGCGCGTTGTAGCTTCGAAACTGAAGCAACTGTCCAAAGCTGAAGCTGAAGGCTTCTACGCTGAGCACAGCGCTCGTGGTTTCTTCGGCGACCTGGTTGCTTTCATGATCTCCGGCCCTGTTGTTGTTCAGGTTCTGGAAGGCGAAAACGCTATCGCTCTGAACCGTGAGCTGATGGGCGCTACCAACCCTAAAGAAGCTGCTGCCGGCACCATCCGCGCTGACTTCGCTGATTCCATCGACGCCAACGCTGTTCACGGTTCGGACTCCGAAGCCGCAGCTGCTCGTGAAATCTCGTACTTCTTCGCAGCTACTGAAGTAACCACTCGCTAAGCATTGGCTTAAGAGTGAAGGTGAATCCATGACTACATCGACTGTAAAAACCAACCTGCTGGGTCTGACTCAACAGGAAATGGAAAAATTCTTCGACTCAATCGGGGAGAAGCGTTTCCGTGCCGGTCAGGTAATGAAATGGATTCACCACTTTGGTGTCGATGATTTCGACGCCATGACGAACGTCAGCAAGGCCTTGCGCGACAAGCTCAAGGTTATTGCTGAGGTCCGTGGTCCGGAAGTGGTCAGCGAGGACATCTCCACCGACGGCACCCGTAAGTGGGTGGTGCGTGTGGCGTCCGGCAGCTGCGTCGAGACCGTGTACATTCCCCAGGGCAAACGCGGCACTCTGTGCGTTTCGTCCCAGGCAGGCTGTGCCCTGGATTGCAGTTTCTGCTCCACCGGCAAGCAAGGCTTCAATAGCAACCTCACCGCCGCCGAAGTCATCGGTCAGGTGTGGATTGCCAACAAATCTTTCGGCAGCGTCCCGGCAACCGTCGACCGTGCCATCACCAACGTGGTGATGATGGGCATGGGTGAGCCGCTGCTGAACTTCGACAACGTCGTCGCCGCCATGCATCTGATGATGGATGACCTCGGCTACGGGATCTCCAAGCGCCGCGTGACCCTGTCCACCTCGGGCGTGGTGCCGATGATCGATGAGCTGGCCAAGCACATCGACGTCTCCCTGGCATTGTCCCTGCACGCACCGAATGACGCATTGCGTAACCAATTGGTGCCGATCAACAAGAAATATCCGCTTAAGATGCTGCTCGAGTCGTGCCAGCGCTACATGTCGTCCCTGGGCGAAAAACGCGTGCTGACCATCGAGTACACCTTGCTCAAAGACATCAACGACAAGGTTGAGCACGCCGTCGAGATGGTCGAGCTGCTGAAAAACATTCCGTGCAAGATCAACCTGATTCCGTTCAACCCGTTCCCGCATTCCGGGTACGAGCGTCCGAGCAACAACGCGATCCGTCGTTTCCAGGATCAGTTGCATCAGGCCGGTTTCAACGTCACTGTCCGCACCACCCGTGGTGAAGACATCGACGCCGCATGTGGTCAATTGGTAGGGCAGGTGCTGGATCGCACCCGTCGCAGCGAACGTTACATCGCCGTGCGTGAGTTGAACGCCGACAGCGATCTGGCACAGAACGCCGCGAACACTAACTAAGAGAGGATCTCTATGTCCCTGCGCTTTGCGCTGCTGTTGCTGTTGGCCAGCCTGTGTGCTGGTTGTGTCCTGTCGGGTGATTACAACCCGATGAAGACCAGCAAGGGCCGCGATGAAGCGCGGGCTGCCTACGTGCAGTTGGGGCTGGGGTACTTGCAGCAAGGCATGACCGAGCGGGCCAAGGTGCCGTTGAAGAAGGCCCTGGAACTGGACAGTTCCGATCCGGATGCGAACGCGGCCCTCGGGCTGGTGTTTCAGTCTGAAATGGAGCCTGCACTTGCCGACGAACACTTCCGCAAGGCTTTGTCCTCCCGTCCTGCCGATGCGCGCATCCTCAACAATTACGGCAGTTTCCTCTACGAAGAACAGCGTTATAAAGAAGCCTACGAGCGTTTTGAACAGGCCGCCGCCGATACCCTGTATCCTGAGCGTTCGCGTGTGTTCGAGAACCTCGGCATGACGGCAGCGAAGCTCGGTCAGCGTGATCTGGCACAGCAACAGCTGGAAAAGGCGCTGCGTCTGAACCGCCAACAGCCACGTGCGTTGCTGGAAATGGCTGAGTTGTCCTTCGAAGACAGGCATTATGTGCCCGCGCGTGACTATTACGACCGTTTCAGCCTGCTTACCGAACAAAATGCACGTAGTCTATTGCTCGGCGTTCGGCTGGCAAAAGTGTTTGAAGATCGCGACAAGGCCGCCAGTTATGGCCTGCAACTAAAACGACTCTATCCCGGTACGCCGGAATATCAGCAATACCTGTCGGAGCAATGATGAAAGCGGCGCATCCCGAAGTTGTAGCAGCGAATCGCGTTAACCCCGGTGAGACCCTGCGCCAGGCCCGCGAAAGCAATGGCTGGTCGCTGGCCGAAGTGGCCCTCAAGCTCAACCTCACCGTGACGTCTCTGGGCAATCTTGAAGCCGGCGCTTTCGACAAGCTGCCGGGGCATACCTTCGCTCGCGGTTACATTCGCGCGTATGCCAAATTGCTCGGTATGGACCAGACCGTTCTGGTTCAGCAGTTCGACCAGTCCACCGGCACCGACTCGCAGGGCAGCAACGTCCACGCCCTCGGCCGTATCGAAGAGCCTGTACGGGTTTCCCACACCATTTTACGTATCGTCAGCCTGTTGTTGCTGATCGCGGTCATCGGCGGTGGTTTCGTCTGGTGGCAGGATCAGACCTCGCTGCGCACCAAGGACCTGACGTCTCTGGCGCCTGAGCACGTTGAAGTCGAAGGGGCTGATGGCACTACCCAGATTCACCCGATCGATGAGCCGGAAGATCAGGCTGTCGCGGAAAACCAGACCGAGGGCTCGACCGCTCTGGCATTGCCGCAAGCCGAAACCACGGCTGAATCGACGGGTGCCGAGCCTGCCGTTCCAGCCACCGAGTCTGCGCCTGCTGCACCGGTTGCTCCGGCAGCGCCAGCCGCTCCCGCTCATACGCCTGCCCCCGTGGTTGCCTCGCCTGCCACGCCGGCGCCTGCTGTGCCGAGCACGCCCGCTCCGACCGTGACTGCCCCGGTGGCACCGGCCGCGCCTGCTGCAGCCCCGGTTGCCGGCCAAGGCCAGGTGTCGGTGCAATTTGTCGCTGACTGCTGGACGCAAGTCTCCGATGGCAGCGGTAAAGTATTGTTCAGTGGTCTCAAGCGCAAAGGCGACAGCCTGGCCGTTGCCGGCAAGCCGCCTTTTGCCGTACGCCTGGGCTATGCCCGTGGCGCGCAGGTCAGCTACAACGGCCAGCCGGTCGATGTTGCTCCGTTCACCAGTGGCGAGACTGCTCGCCTGAAGTTGGGTCAATAAGTCATGCACGGCGAATCTCCAATCAAACGTCGCGTTTCGCGCAAGATCTGGGTCGGCAACGTACCGGTGGGCGGTGATGCGCCGATCGCGGTGCAGAGCATGACCAACAGCGACACCAATGACGTTGCCGCCACTGTTGCGCAAATCAACCGTCTGGAAGCCGCTGGCGTCGACATCGTTCGCGTCTCGGTGCCGGACATGGACGCCGCCGAGGCGTTCGGCAAGATCAAACAACTGGTCAAGGTGCCGCTGGTTGCCGACATCCACTTCGACTACAAAATCGCTCTGCGTGTCGCCGAGCTGGGCGTCGACTGCCTGCGCATCAACCCGGGCAATATCGGTCGCGAAGACCGTGTTCGCGCGGTGGTCGATGCTGCGCGTGATCGCGGGATTCCGATCCGCATCGGCGTCAACGCCGGTTCCCTGGAAAAAGACCTGCAAAAGAAATACGGCGAGCCGACGCCTGCCGCGCTGGTCGAGTCTGCTTTGCGCCACGTTGAGCACCTCGAACGCCTGAATTTCCAGGACTTCAAGGTCAGCGTGAAGGCCTCCGACGTGTTCATGGCCGTCGAAGCCTACCGCTTGCTGGCGAAAGAAATCGTCCAGCCGCTGCACCTGGGCATCACCGAAGCCGGTGGATTGCGTTCGGGCACAGTGAAATCCGCCGTGGGCCTAGGTATGCTGCTCGCCGAAGGGATTGGCGATACCATCCGCATCTCGCTGGCGGCCGATCCGGTCGAGGAAGTGAAGGTCGGTTACGACATCCTCAAGTCTTTGCATCTGCGTTCCCGTGGCATCAACTTCATCGCCTGCCCGAGTTGCTCGCGGCAGAACTTCGATGTGGTGAAAACCATGAACGAGCTGGAAGGGCGCCTTGAAGACCTGCTGGTGCCGCTGGATGTCGCGGTGATCGGTTGTGTGGTCAACGGCCCCGGCGAAGCCAAGGAAGCCCATATCGGCTTGACCGGCGGCACGCCCAACCTGATTTACATCGACGGCAAGCCGGCGCAGAAACTGACGAATGACAATCTGGTGGACGAGCTGGAAAGGCTGATCCGCCAGAAAGCGGCCGAAAAGGTCGAAGCTGACGCTGCCGTAATTGCGCGCGGCTGACCCTGACTGAAGAGCCGAACGAATTTAAGGATTTAAAGTGAGCAAGTCATTGCAAGCCATTCGTGGCATGAACGACATCCTGCCCGAACAGACTCCCCTGTGGCGTTATTTCGAGGGCACCGTTGCGCGCCTGCTGGATAACTACGGTTACAAGCAGATCCGCATGCCGATCGTCGAGTTCACCGAGCTGTTCAAGCGCTCGATCGGTGAAGTGACCGATATCGTCGAAAAAGAGATGTACACCTTTGAAGACCGCAACGGCGACTCCCTGACCCTGCGTCCGGAAGGCACCGCGGCGTGCGTACGCGCGGTGCTTGAGCACGGCATCACCGGCGGTGGCCAGGTGCAGAAACTCTGGTACATCGGCCCGATGTTCCGCCACGAGCGTCCGCAGAAAGGCCGTTATCGCCAGTTCCACCAGATCGGCCTGGAAGTGTTCAACCTCGACGGTCCGGACATCGACGCCGAGCTGATCACCATGACCTGGCGCCTGTGGGGCGAGCTGGGCATTCGTGATGCAGTCAAACTCGAACTCAACAGCCTCGGCACCAGCGAATCCCGTGGGCGTTATCGTGAAGCGCTGGTCGAGTACCTCTCGGCGCACCACGACAAACTCGACGAAGACAGCCAGCGTCGCCTGAAAACTAACCCGCTGCGCGTGCTCGACACCAAAAATGCCGACACTCAAGCGGTGCTGGTCGATGCGCCGAAGATGGCCGACTACCTCGATGACGAGTCGCGTGCACACTTCGAAGGTTTGAAAGCGCGTCTGGATGCCGTCGGCATTCCGTACGTACTCAATCCGAAGCTCGTGCGTGGCCTCGATTACTACAGCAAAACCGTTTTCGAATGGGTCACCGACAAGCTCGGCGCTCAGGGCACTGTCTGCGCGGGTGGCCGTTACGACGGTCTGGTCGAGCAGATGGGCGGCAAACCAACCACCGGCGTCGGTTTCGCCATGGGCATCGAACGTCTGGTGCTGATGCTGGAAACGCTGGAGCAGATCCCGGAAGAAATCTCCCGTCAGGTTGATGTCTATCTGTGCGCATTCGGCGAAGAAGCCGAGCTGGCGGGTCTGGCCCTGGCTGAACGTGTTCGTAATCAACTTCCAAACCTGCGCCTGCAAGTCAATGCCGGCGCCGGTAGCTTCAAGAGCCAGTTCAAGAAGGCCGACAAGAGCGGTGCGCTGTACGCACTGATCCTCGGTGACGACGAAATGGCCCAGCAAGTGGTAGGTTTCAAACCCCTGCGTGGCCAGGGCGAACAACAAAGCATTGCCTGGGATGCGCTCGCCGCTCACCTGGCCACCTGCGTCGTGCAGGGTTGAAGCTGTCTAAACAGCCGATTTAGCGATTAAGGAGTATTGGGGTGTCGAGTACCGAAGACGAACAGTTGGCGGATTTGAAGGACTGGTGGACACGCAACGGCAAACCTCTGGTCACCGGCGGCCTGTTGGCGCTGGTCATCGTGTTCGGCTGGCAGGCTTATCACAAATATCAGGGCAACCAGTCGCAAGGCGCCTCGGTGCTCTATCAGCAACTGCTGGAAACCACGCTGACGCCTGACGGCAAGCCTGATGCTGCCCGCGTTGCGGATCTGGCCGGCAAGCTCAACAGCGAGTTCGCCGGTTCGGCCTACGCGCAGTACGGCAGCCTGTTCGTGGCTAAAGTGGCGGTCGACAGCGGCAAGCTGGATGACGCCGCCACCGAGCTGAAAGCCATCGTCGACAAACCGGCCAACCCGGCGCTGGGCGAAATCGCCCGTCAGCGTCTGGCGCAGGTGTTGGGTGCACAGAACAAAGCCGACGACGCCCTGAAACTGCTCGACGGTGATGCCGACAAAGCGTTCCTGGCCACTCGCGAAGAACTCAAGGGCGACCTGCTGGTGCAGTTGGGCCGTACCGATGACGCGAACAAGGCGTATCAAAAAGCCAAGGCGGCACTGTCGGATGAAGCGGCGGTCGGTGGCCTTCAAATCAAGCTCGACGACCTGGCCAAAGGGGATGCGTGACGTGATCCGTTGGAAGCATGCAGCATTGCTGGCTCTGGCCCTTCTGGCCGCGGGTTGCAGCAGCAACAGCAAGAAAGAATTGCCACCGGCTGAACTGACCGACTTCAAAGAAGAAGTGGTTCTGCAAAAGCAGTGGAGTCGTTCGATCGGTGACGGTCAGGGCGAAACCTACAACATGCTGGTGCCGGCGATCGACGGTGACACCATCTACGCCGCCGATGTAACCGGCGTGGTGATGGCCATGGATCGCGGCAATGGCGATGTGAAATGGAAGCAGGATCTTGATCTGCCTGTCTCCGGCGCTGTCGGCGTTGGTTATGGGCTGGTTCTGATCGGCACCCTGCGTGGCGAAGTCGTTGCTCTGGACACCATCAACGGTGAAGAGAAGTGGCGTGCCCGCGTCAACAGCGAAGTTCTTGCGCCACCGGCCAACAACGGTGACGTCGTGGTGGTGCAGACTCAGGACGATCGTCTGATCGGTCTGGATGCTTCCACCGGTACTCAGCGTTGGGTGTATGACAGCACTCCGGCCGTACTGACCCTGCGTGGCACCAGTGCACCGCTGGTCACCAACCGCCTCGCGGTGGCTGGCCTGTCGACCGGTAAAGTCGTCGCTCTGGACATTTCCAACGGCGTGCCGGTTTGGGAACAACGCATTGCGATTCCGCAAGGTCGTTCGGAGCTGGAGCGCGTAGTCGACATCGACGGCGGTCTGCTGTTGTCCGGCGGTACGCTGTACGTTGCCAGCTATCAGGGTCGCGTCGCGGCACTGGATCTGGAAAGCGGTCGTCAACTCTGGCAGCGCGATGCGTCGAGCTACGCTGGTATTGCTCAGGGTTTCGGCAGCGTTTACGTGAGCCTGTCCTCGGGCACCGTTGAAGGCGTCGACGAGCGTTCCACCACAGCATTGTGGAGCAACGATTCGCTGGCTCGCCGTCAACTGTCGGCGCCGGAAGTGTTCTCCAGCTACGTGGCAGTGGGTGACCTGGAAGGTTATCTGCACCTGTTGAGTCAGGTCGACGGTCGTTTCGTCGGCCGTGAGCGCATTGACAGCGACGGCCTGCGTGCCCGTCCGCTGGTGGTGGGTGACACGATTTATGTGTATGGCAACAGCGGCAAACTGGAAGCCCTGACCATCAAGTAACAACTATGCTTGGGGTTAAACCCCCAGGCGGCCCCGGATTCATGGGGCTTGCAGCGCTAACAGGCGTTGCCCCGAGCACCAGCCGCTGCCTCGCAGCGGCTTTTGTATTTTCTGAAATAACGAAGTGGAGAGCCGCATGGTTCCCGTAATCGCCCTGGTGGGCCGACCGAACGTCGGCAAGTCCACCTTGTTCAACCGCCTGACCAGGACTCGCGACGCCATCGTCGGCGACTTGTCCGGTCTGACCCGTGATCGCCAGTACGGTGAGGCCAAGTGGCAAGGGCGTTCCTACATTCTGGTCGACACCGGTGGTATCTCCGGTGACGAGCACGGTATGGACGAAAAAATGGCCGAGCAGTCGCTGCTGGCCATTGAAGAAGCAGATGTTGTGCTGTTCCTGGTAGATGCCAAGGCCGGTTTCACCGCCGCCGACCAGATGATCGCCGAACACCTGCGCAAACGTAACAAGCGCTCCTACGTGGTTGCCAACAAGGTCGACAACATCGACCCGGAAATGGCCCGCGCTGAATTCGCTCCGTTGGGCATGGGCCACGCGATCCCGATCGCCGGTGCTCACGGCCGTGGCATCACCCAGATGCTGGAAATCGCCCTGGGTGATTTCCCGAAAGACGAAGAAGAGCCGGAAGACGGCGAAGAAGAAATCGTTGCCGAAGGTGAGGAAGCCAAGCGCATTCCTGGCCCAAGCGAAAAAGACGGCATCAAGATCGCCATCATCGGTCGTCCGAACGTCGGCAAATCGACTCTGGTCAACCGTATGCTCGGTGAAGACCGGGTTATCGTTTATGACCAGCCCGGCACCACGCGTGACAGTATCTACATCCCGTTCGAACGGAATGAAGAGAAGTACACGCTGATCGACACCGCCGGTGTGCGCAAGCGCGGCAAGATCCACGAAGAAGTCGAAAAATTCTCCGTGGTGAAAACCCTGCAAGCGATCAAAGACGCCAACGTGGTGATCTTCGTGATGGATGCGCGTGAAGGCGTGGTCGATCACGACCTCAACCTGCTCGGCTTCGCCATCGAGTCGGGTCGTGCACTGGTGATCGCGATCAACAAGTGGGACGGCATGACGCCGAGCGAGCGCGACTTCGTCAAGGTCGAGCTGCAGCGTCGTCTGTTCTTCGTTGATTACGCCGACATCCACTTCATCTCGGCACTGCACGGTACCGGCGTGGGCAATCTCTACGCTTCGGTGCAGAACTCGTTCAAGTCGGCGGTCACCCGCTGGCCGACCAACCGTCTGACCCAGATTCTGGAAGATGCGGTTGGCGAGCACGCGCCGCCGATGGTCAACAACCGCCGAATCAAGCTGCGTTACGCTCACTTGGGTGGCGCTAACCCGCCGATTATCGTGATCCACGGTAACCAGATCGAGAAAGTGCCGAAGTCGTATGTGCGCTATCTGGAAAACACTTACCGTCGTGTGCTCAAGCTGGTCGGTACGCCGATCCGCATCGAGTTCAAGGGCGGCGAGAACCCGTATGAAGGCAACAAAAACACCCTGACCGACCGCCAGGTCAACAGGAAGCGTCGGATGATGTCGCACAGCAAGAAAGCCGACAAAAAGCGCCGCGACAAGAAGTGATTGAGGTGGCCATTCCTGCCTTGGTGTGGGAATGCTCAATGGCTTCTGTAGGAGCTGCCGCAGG
>NZ_AKJD01000149.1 GCF_000282515.1 Pseudomonas sp. GM80 | reverse complement strand
AGGCTGCGATCTTTTGATCATGAAACCAAAATCAAAAGATCGCAGCCTGCGGCAGCTCCTACAGGGAATCTCTGGTTATTCGAAGAGGGCGTCGAGGGCTTGTTCGAGGCGGGTCACGGCGATGATCTGCAAGCCCGGAGGGGATTCCTTTGGTGCATTGCCCTTGGGTACGATGGCGCGTTTAAAACCGTGTTTCGCGGCTTCCTTCAAGCGCTCCTGGCCACTGGGTACAGGACGCACTTCGCCAGACAGGCCGACTTCACCGAACACCAGCAAATCATGCGGCAATGGTCGGTTGCGCAAGCTCGACATGACCGCCGCCATCAGCGCCAGGTCTGATGCCGTTTCCAACACCTTCACCCCACCGACCACGTTGAGAAACACGTCCTGATCGTGTGTCGGAATTCCACCGTGGCGATGCAAAACCGCGAGCAACATCGCCAAACGGTTCTGATCCAGACCCAACGTCACCCGTCGCGGGTTGGCCAGATGACTGTCATCGACCAGCGCCTGCACTTCCACCAGCATCGGCCGGGTGCCTTCCCACGTCGCCATCACCACACTGCCCGGGACTTCTTCCTGCGCGCGCGTAAGAAAAATCGCCGAAGGGTTGGAGACTTCTTTCAAACCCTTGTCGGTCATGCCGAACACGCCCAGTTCGTTGACCGCGCCGAAACGGTTTTTCACCGCGCGCAGCAAACGCAGACGTCCATCGGATTCGCCTTCGAAATACAGCACGGTGTCGACCATGTGTTCGAGCACGCGGGGGCCGGCCAGTGCACCTTCCTTGGTCACGTGGCCGACGAGGAAAATCGCCGTACCGCTCTGCTTGGCATAACGCACCAACAGCGCTGCACTCTCACGTACCTGAGAGACGCCGCCGGGTGCCGATTGCAATTGTTCGGTGAAGATCGTCTGGATCGAATCGATCACCATCACCTTGGGCTTTTCCTGGCGGGCAGTAGCGATGATGGTTTCAATACAGGTTTCGGTCATTACCCGCAGTTGATCCTGCGGCAAGCCGAGACGGCGGGCGCGCATGGCCACTTGCTGCTGGGATTCTTCGCCGGTGACATACAGCGCCGGCATGCTCTTGGCGAGGTTGCACAGGGTCTGCAGCAGGATCGTCGATTTACCGATGCCCGGATCACCGCCAATCAACACCACCGAACCGTCGACGAGACCGCCGCCGAGCACGCGATCCAGTTCACTGGAGGCCGTGGAAAAACGCGGAATTTCTTCGACACTGACTTCGGCCAGGGTTTTGATCTGTGCCTGCTGGCCGGTCCAGCCGGTGCGACCGGACGGCGCCGTGGCACCGCCACTTTCGATCATGGTTTCGGTCAGGGTGTTCCAGGCACCACATTCCCCACACTGCCCGGCCCACTTGGGAAAGGTTGCGCCGCACTCGGTGCAGCCGTACATGCGCTTGGCCTTGGCCATCAGAACCCCCGGAGCAAAACCGCGATGATAACGCAGACGCCGCCCGTCAGCGCGGCGCAGCCGTGCGGATTTCGCCGCTGGCCAGACGCGCGGCGCTGTTGCCCAACGGGTCTTGGGCATTCAGGTCGGCGCCCTTGGCTTTCAAGGCATCGAGCAGTTCCAGGCGCTTGAACAGCCCGGCGTACATCGCTGCCGTCTGCCCGGCACCGTTGCGCTGATCAGGGCTGCAATCGGTGGCCATCAAGCGCCGGGCAATCTGCAACTCACCTTTGAAAATGGCACCCATCAGCGCCGTATTGCCGCGCAGATCCTGAGCACAGGCATCGGCACCCGCGGCGAGCAAGCGCTCCACTGCCTGCGCCTGACCGTGATAGGCCGCCAGAATCAATGCGGTGTAGCCCTTGTCGTCATGAGTATCGAGGGCGTATCCGGACTCGATGAACGTGTCGAGCATCGGCACATCACCGCGTCGGGCCGCGTCGAAATAGTAGTCCTGCAGTTGGGCCTTGATCGCGGCCGGATCCTGCTGCTCAAGCGACGCCGCGAACACACCGGGTGACAACAGGCTGAACAGTAAAAAAAGATAAACACGCATGGGCTATGTCCTTTCACAGAAGCGGGGCCTGCCTCAGGCCCCGCCGGTACTCCATGGCTATCAGTCGACCAGTTTGGCGGCCAGGGCCTTGACCCGGCTCAGGTCACCTTTGGCCGCTTTCGTCACGCCGGTGCCGTATTCCGGATCGGCCTTATAAAGGAAGGACAGGATGATGTGCTTGCTCTCGTCATCGGTGGTTGCCAGCGAGCCGCCAAAGCTCTCAATCAGATCGCGGCGTTCCTGTTTGCTGAACGAGCGATACAGATCACCGGCCTGCTTGAAATTCTGCTCTCGAGTAATTTTCGCTTGCTGAGTATTACCAGCCAGGGCTGATTGGCTGTAACGCGCAGTTTGCGTTTCTTCACGCGGTTGCAGTCGGCTCGGCTGATAGTTCACGCCGGAGTTACTCGCGCCGACGTTCATGGCACCGTCCTGATTACCGTTATTGACGGCAACCTTCGGTGCGTTGATTGGCAATTGCAGGGCATTGGCGCCGAGGCGATACATTTGCGTATCGGCGTAGGAGAACACGCGACCTTGCAGCAAACGATCTTCGGAAGGCTCGATTCCGGGCACGACATTGGCCGGTGCCATGGCCACTTGCTCGGTCTCCTGGAACACGTTCGCAGGATTGCGATTGAGCACCATTTGTCCAACTTTTCGCTCAGCAACACCCGGCCAGATCTTGGTGGCGTCCAATGGATCGAAATCAAACTTGGACAAATCCTGCGGATTCAGTACCTGGACGTACAAGTCCCACTTGGGGAAATTACCTTTATTGATATTCGTCACCAAGTCATTGGTCATATGGCTGTAGTCCTGACCTTGAACTTTCGCAACCTCTTTGGGTGACAGGTTTTTTATACCCTGCAAACTCTTCCAGTGAAACTTGACGTAGTGCACTTCGCCTTTGCCATTGACCAACTTGTAGGCGTGCACACCATTACCGTCCATTTCACGATAACTGGCGGGCGTACCGGAGTTGGAATACAACTCGGTTAATGTCCGGGTGGCTTCCGGTACATGCGAGAAGAAATCAAAACGACGCGAATCATCATCGAGGTTAGTTCGCGGATCGGGTTTGAAGGCATGGACCATGTCGGGAAACTTGATCGCATCTCGAATAAAGAACGTCGGAAAGTTATTGCCGACCAGGTCCCAGTTGCCGTCAGCGGTGTAGAACTTGGTGGCGAAACCACGCGGATCCCGCAGGGTTTCCGGCGAGTGGTTGCCGTGGACCACCGCCGAGAAGCGCACGAACACCGGGGTGCTCTGGCCGGCAGCAAATACCTTGGCCTTGCTCAGGTCACTGAGGTCATTGGTCACGGTGAACGTGCCATGAGCACCGGTACCGCGGGCATGCACCACGCGCTCGGGAATGCGCTCACGGTCGAAGCGCTGCAACTTCTGAATCAGTTGCACGTCCTGCAACAGCACCGGGCCGTTGGCGCCGGCCGTTTGCGAGTTCTGGTTGTCACCGACCGTTGCGCCGTTATCGCGGGTCAGCGGCGCGGCGTTGACGGAAAAGCTCAGGAGGCTGGCGGTGAGTACGCCAAGGGTGCGGCGATGGGGAAAAGCCCCTAAGCCAAGTGATGAAGTCATATCAGGATCCTCTGGTTGTTTTGGGCGCATCCAGATGCGCCAACCAGAGGCTAGAGGTCCTGCACCGAGAACATAAATAGAATGTTCCCACGCGGGCGATGGAAAAAAATGGCTTCCTGTTCAGCGGGTTAAGGCGTATTTCGCGCGCGATTAGTGGCACTTTGCAAACTAATCGTCGATTCTTGTGTCGATAAAAACGGGCATTGTAAGAAGGTGTTTCGCGCAGGACGCGTTTTGCTGATTTACACTGCGTACACCAAACTCATCTGTAACAAGGAAATAACCTATGGGCGTGCTAAGTGAGTTCAAGGCCTTCGCGGTCAAAGGCAATGTGGTCGACATGGCCGTCGGTATCATCATCGGTGCGGCCTTCGGCAAGATTGTTTCGTCGTTTGTCGGTGACGTCATCATGCCGCCGATCGGCCTGTTGATCGGTGGGGTGGACTTCAGTGACCTTGCCGTCACGCTCAAGGCCGCCGAAGGCTCGGCGCCTGCGGTGGTGCTGGCCTATGGCAAATTCCTCCAGACTATTCTGGATTTCGTGATCGTCGCTTTCGCCATCTTCATGGGCGTCAAAGCTATCAACCGCCTCAAGCGCGAAGAGGCCGTGGCCCCTAGCCTGCCACCGGTTCCGACTAAAGAAGAAGAGCTGTTGGGCGAGATCCGCGACCTGCTCAAGGCGCAGAACAACCGGCCGCAATAAACCGGCCAGTACAAAAAACGGCGCCTGGTGGCGCCGTTTTTTTTACCAGTAGTTTTCCACGGCGACCTGGCCGGGCCGGCGGGTCAGGCTCAAACTCATGTGCCGCTGTTTGAGCAACGCGCGAGTGTCGTCGATCATCTGCGGATTGCCGCACAACATGACCCGCGAATGCTCCGCCGACAGCTCCACGCCTGCCGCGCGCTCCAGCTCGCCGTTTTCGATCAACGTGGTGATCCGGCCATTCAGCGCGCCCGGATGCGCTTCACGGGTCACGGTCGGGATGAACTGCAACTTGTGGGCGTAGTCAGCCAGATAATCCCGCTGCGTCAGCTCGGCAATCAGCTGTTGATAAGCCAGCTCTCGCGCCTCGCGCACGCTGTACACCAGAATGATCCGCTCGAATTTCTCCCACACCTCGAAGTCCTGCAGGATCGACAGAAACGGCGCGACACCGGTGCCTGTGGATAACAACCACAGGTCGCGCCCGTCGACGAAGCGATCAAGGGTCAGATAACCGAAGGCCTGACGCTCCACCAGCAAGGTATCCCCCACCTCGAGACGGCTCAGCTCACTGGTGAACTCGCCCCCCGGCACGACGATGGAAAAGAACTCGAGAAATTCGTCAAACGGTGAAGACACCATCGAGTAGGCACGCCAAACCGTGCTGCCGTCAGCCTTGGTGACGCCGAGCCTGGCGAACTGACCGGCGCGAAATCTGAAGCCCGCGTCGCGAGTGGTACGCAAGGTGAACAGATTTGGCGTCAGCGGCTGTACATCGAGCAGGGTCTGGCGAGTGAACTTGTCTGCGCTGGCAGTCATGTGGGCGCTCCATTTGGCGGTTGTCCTAGTCTCTCGCAAAGAAGTGCAGGTTAAAACCGCCATTTTGTAGTGGTATTACGCAGCGTTTCATCTAACTAGAACAACGCGTACTAATTACACAACTAACCAGAAAGAACATTTGCCTATTAAAATGTCGACCTTCATATAAGCGACAAGTACGCTAATAGCGTTTTATCCAAATACACCCACTTTTAAAGAGCAAAAAAATTCACACCACTCTGTAGGAAGCGTCCTACACTCGATTTCGTGCGTATTGGATCCATCGCACCCCCAAGCAAAATACATGGAGCGTTCGAAATGGAATTGTGGAAGGAATCGCAGTTGAGGCAGCTGTCTTTTGCACGAGGGATAGATACTGCTTACCCGATTTTGGAGAACTTCTCGAAGAACATCGGCTTCAACTTTTGCGCCGTCACGGTTGACTCAACCCATCATCAACCACATTTCAAGACGTTGGAAATCAGTAACTACTCCAACGACTGGAAGCGCCAATGCAAAGAGGACAATGACCACGAAGCCGATCCGGTCATCGCCCATTGCAGAAACTCGATGCTGCCGTTGGTATGGAGCAAAAGCGCCTACGCCAATGCGCCCAACCTCTGGCGGGCCTTACAGCAGGAAGGGCTTCGATACGGTTGGTCGCAGTCTTTTCATAATGAGGAACAAGCGGTCCGCAGCACCCTCAGCCTGGCGAGAAAAGATTGCGAGATCAGTCCGCTGGAGCTTTATGAACATGTGGGTTACATGCACTTTGTCACCAGCCATTTGACCGAGCTTTTCATCAGTACCCTGCCCCCCCGGGCCTGCAAACCGAAACCGGCCCATTTGTCGCCGCGAGAGCTGGAGGTGCTGCAACTGTCCGCCTCCGGCAAAACCGCTTGCGAGATCGCCCTGATCCTCAGCCTCAGCGAGCGCACCGTGAACTACCACGTACAGAACATCATCGTGAAGCTCAACGTCTGCAACAAGATTTCTGCGGTGATTGCCGCGGCCCGAGCCGGAATCATCTGATTGCCCGAGCATCCACCCGGCTGAAAACTTGCAAGTATTTACAGTGAAAAAAAAGTACCATTTGTGACCTTCCTGAGTGATAACGCGCGCGTTGCGTGTTGCTGTGCACTCGGTCGGTTCCGCCGCACATCAGGGCTGCGGGACACCCCTCGATTACCCTGAGTCCCCGCCCCATGCCTTTGCTCGATACCCCTTTCGCCCAACTCGATCTGATCCGCCAGCCCGAGCAGCAGAACGAACCGCTGCAAGCCTTCGATGCTGCCGACGAATACCTGCTCAATCATCTGGCCGCGCAACAGCCGGCGGCGAGCACGCGTGTGCTGGTGCTCAATGACAGCTTCGGCGCACTGGCAGCCAGCCTTCTCGGCAAGGTCGACGTGAGCAGCAGCGGTGACTCGTTTCTGGGCTTTCAAGGCCTGGAAAAAAATCTGCTGCGCAACGGCCAGGCGTTCGACGCGATTCGCCCGACACCTGCCAGCGCGCCTTTGATCGGGCCATTTGACCGGGTATTGATCCGTGTGCCGAAAACCCTCGCACTGCTGGAAGAGCAACTGATTCGCCTGCAGGGGCAACTCGCCCCCGGAGCCGAAGTGGTCGCGGCCGCCATGGTCAAGCACTTGCCACGTGCCGCCGGCGATTTGCTGGAGCGCTACATTGGCCCGGTACAAGCCTCTCTGGCGGTGAAAAAAGCTCGACTGCTGATCGCTACGCCGCAGGCCAAAGCCGCCGCCGTCTCGCCCTACCCGACGCGTTATCGTCTCGACGAGCCAGCGATCGAACTGCTCAACCACGCCAACGTGTTCTGCCGCGAAGGCCTGGACATCGGCACCCGCGCGTTCCTTCCGCACCTGCCGAAAAACCTTGGCCATGCGCGCGTCGCCGATCTTGGCTGCGGCAACGGTGTATTGGCGATTGCCAGTGCCCTGCAAAACCCCGACGCGCAGTACACGCTGGTCGACGAGTCGTTCATGGCGGTGCAATCGGCCGCTGAAAACTGGCAAGCCGCCCTGGGTGATCGCGACGTCATCGTACGGGCCGGCGATGGCCTGGCCGGGCAGGAGGCGCAATCGCTGGACGTGGTGCTGTGCAATCCGCCGTTCCATCAACAGCAAGTGGTCGGCGATTTCCTCGCCTGGCGCATGTTCCAGCAGGCCCGCGAGGCGCTGGTAGTGGGCGGTGCGTTGTACATCGTCGGCAACCGTCATCTGGGTTATCACAGCAAGCTGGCGCGGCTGTTCCGTGGCGTCGAGCAAGTGGCGGCGACACCGAAGTTCGTGATTCTCAAAGCCCGTAAATAATCCTCAAGGCAAAAAAAACCCTCCGTGAGGAGGGTTGCAAAGCCGTACCCGAAGGCGCCGGGACGGGGATGATTCAGTGCGTGGTCAGACCTGCGGCATTCATGAACATGCGCATCAGGCTGGCGACGATGAACAGCGCGCCGACACTGCCGACCCAGATCAGGGCCAGCCAGCCGAGCCGCTGCCACAGCGGTTTTTTTTCGGCTTGTTCAATGTCGTGCAGGGAATGTTTGCCGGTCATTGTTGCGATCCTCAGTCAGATCGATGGCGCCGCTACCGACGCCATCGCGGGCAAGCCCGCTCCCACAGGTTTAGTGATAGCCGTCTTCGTGGGTGACCTTGCCGCGGAACACGTAGTAGCTCCAGAAGGTGTAGCCCAGGATGAACGGAATAATGAACAGCGTGCCCACCAGCATGAAGCCCTGACTTTGCGGCGGTGCGGCGGCGTCCCAGATCGAGATCGACGGCGGCACGATGTTCGGCCACAGGCTGATGCCCAAGCCGCTGTAGCCGAGGAAAATCAGCACCAGCGTCAGCAGGAATGGCGTGTAGTTGGCGTTACGCGCCACCGCGCGGATCAGGCCGTACATCGTCACCAGCACCAGAATCGGCACCGGCATGAACCAGAACAGGTTAGGCATGCTGAACCAGCGCGAGGCAATTTCCGGGTGAGCCAGCGGCGTCCACAGGCTGACGACACCGATCACCGCCAGCAGCACGAACGCCAGAGGCCGGGCCAGATTGTGCATCTGTTCTTGCAGCTTGCCTTCGGTCTTCATGATCAGCCAGGTGCAGCCGAGCAAGGCATACGCCACCACCAGTGCGGCACCGCAGAACAGCGTGAACGGCGTCAGCCAGTCCAGTGAGCCGCCAGCAAACTGCCGATTGACCACCGGCAAACCGTCGATGAACGCGCCCAGCGCCACGCCCTGGAAGAACGTCGCCGCCACCGAACCGCCGATGAACGCCTTGTCCCACAGGTGACGCTTGTCGTCCTTGGCTTTGAAGCGGAACTCGAAGGCCACACCGCGGAAGATCAAACCGATCAGCATGAAAATCAGCGGTAGATACAGCGCCGACAACACCACCGAATAAGCCAGCGGGAACGCGCCAAACAACGCCGCGCCACCCAGTACCAGCCAGGTTTCGTTGCCGTCCCAGACCGGGGCGACGGTGTTCATCATCACGTCACGGTCGACCTTGCCGGGGATGAACGGGAAGAGAATCCCGATGCCCAGGTCGAAGCCGTCCATGACCACGTACATCATGATGCCGAAGATGATGATCACGGCCCAGATCAGCGGAAGATCAATACCCATGGCTCAAATCTCCTTGGTCAGGCTGGGGGTGTCGTCGTGATCGGCGTCGGCCGAATCGTCGGCGGCGGACAACGGACGCGCCGGTGTACGCTGCTTGCCTGGCCCACCGTCGGGCGTTTCTGCGCCTTCGCTGATCTTCGGCCCTTTGCGCACCAGGCGCATCATGTAGCCAAGACCGGCACCGAACAGCGCGAAATACACCACCACAAACATGATCAGCGTGATGCTCATCTGCATGAAACTGTGGTTGGAAGACGCATCCGCCGTGCGCATCAGCCCGTAGACCACCCACGGCTGACGGCCGATTTCAGTGGTGAACCAGCCCGCCAGAATCGCGATCAGTCCGGATGGCCCCATCCACAACGCCAGATAGAGGAATGGCCGCGACGTGTAGAGCGTGTCGCGTTTACGCAGCCACAGACTCCACAGACCGGTGAAGATCATCAGGAAGCCGAGGCCGACCATGACCCGGAACGACCAGAACACGATGGTCGAATTCGGCCGGTCTTCCGGTGGGAATTCCTTGAGCGCCGGCACCTGTTTGTCCAGCGAGTGGGTGAGGATCAGGCTGCCGAGGTAGGGGATTTCCACAGCGAACTTGGTCTTCTCTTCTTTCATGTCCGGCCAGCCGAACAGGATCAGCGGCGTCGCTTCGTCACCGTGGTTTTCCCAGTGACCTTCGATCGCAGCGATTTTTGCCGGTTGATGCTTGAGCGTATTCAGACCATGGAAGTCGCCGATGACCGCCTGGATCGGCGCGACAATCAGCGCCATCCACATCGCCATCGAGAGCATGGTGCGAATCGCCGGGTTGTCCTTGCCGCGCAGCAAATGCCAGGCCGCCGAGGAGCCGACGAAGAATGCCGTGGCCACAAACGCCGCCGTCGCCATGTGCATCAGGCGGTACGGGAACGACGGGTTGAAGATGATCGCCAGCCAATCGGTCGGAATCACCTGGCCGTTGATGATTTCAAAGCCTTGCGGGGTCTGCATCCAGCTGTTGGACGCGAGAATCCAGAAGGTCGAAATCAGCGTGCCGATGGCTACCATGACGGTGGAGAAGAAGTGCAGCCCGCGCCCGACCTTGTTCCAGCCGAACAGCATGACCCCAAGGAAACCGGCCTCGAGGAAGAATGCCGTGAGTACTTCATAGGTCAGCAACGGCCCGGTGACGGCACCGGCGAAGTCCGAGAAACGACTCCAGTTGGTGCCGAACTGATAGGCCATGACCAGCCCCGAAACCACGCCCATGCCGAAGTTGACGGCAAAGATCTTCGACCAGAAATGGTAGAGGTCACGGTAGGTGTCGTTGCGGGTTTTCAGCCACAGGCCTTCGAGTACGGCGAGGTAACTCGCCAGACCGATGGTGATGGCCGGGAACAGGATGTGGAACGAGATGGTGAACGCGAACTGAATTCGGGCGAGATCTAGTGCCTCTAAACCGAACATATGGCTTCCTCTGTCAGGTAATACCGGCTGTGGGGCTTGTGGCCCCTGCGCCTACTGCCCCCACGGATATGGAGTGCGGCGAATTCTGATTCGTTCTTTTTAAACAACCATCGCAACGCAGGGAGTCTGGCCAACTGGCCGCCGGATCAATTCCGTCTGGGGTCTTGATCTGGATCAAGCAACGTTGAAAGAGTAGTCCCATTTTTGCCGATGAACTGCGTGGTCGTTTGCCGCGTGACAAGTTGCCTCATAACCGTGGGGAAACTTTGCAACAAATCCTCAGAACCATGTGATGGGGGGCAACAACAAATGAACCCTGTGGCGAGGGGATTTATCCCCGTTGGGCTGCGAAGCGGCCCCGAATCCATCCAACGCGTTTTTTTCAGTTCAATCGCGTCGCCCAATTTGGGGCTGCTGCGCAACCCATCGGGGATAAATCCCCTCGCCACAGGGTTGCTGGGTTAAAGAAATAGATGTCTGGCTAACTAAATTTTTTGTCATAGCAACTTCCTGTTACAGACTGGTGATAATCTCGCGGTTCCCCCCGAACCAGACCTGCCCTCAGATGCCCAGCCAAGAGCCCCTGCTGTTACGTCACCATCGCCCTTTCCTTGCGTTCTGGCTGGCGCGGATTTTCACCGCCAGCGGTTTCCAGATGCTCACCGTGGCAATTGGCTGGAACCTCTATCAACTGACCGGCAACGTCCTCGATCTGGGGCTGGTCGGTCTGGTCGAATTCGCCCCGCGCGTGCTGTTCATGCTGCACACCGGGCATGTCGCCGACCGCTATGACCGACGCAAGGTCGCGGCGATCTGTCAGTCATTGCAGGCGTTGATTGCCTTGGCGCTGGCCATCGGCAGCGCCACCGATCATGTCACTCGCGAGATGATCTTCATTCTCGCCTTCCTGCTCGGCGCGGCGCGCTCCTTCGAAATGCCCACCACTCAGGCGCTGCTGCCGAGCATCGTCCCCAGCGCGCTGTTCCCCCGCGCGGTGGCGGCGGCGCAATCGGCGCAACAGTCGGCAACCATCGTCGCCCCGGCGCTGGGCGGTTTGCTTTACGCGTTCGGTAGCGTCTGGGTCTATGGCCCGACGGTGCTGCTCTACGTCATTGCCTGCACCTTGATGCTCAATCTGCCCGCGCGGCAAACGCCGTTGAACAAAGGCAAAGCCACGCTGGATTCGTTGCTCGCGGGGATTCGCTTCATTCGCAGCCGCCCGGACATTCTCGGGGCGATTTCGCTGGACCTGTTCGCGGTGCTCCTTGGCGGTGCGACGGCGTTGTTGCCGGTGTTCGCCAAGGACATCCTGCTGACCGGGCCGTGGGGCCTCGGCCTGTTGCGTTCGGCACCGGCGGTCGGCGCGCTGGCGATGTCGCTGTTCCTCGCGCGGTTTGCGGTGGAACGCAATGTCGGTCGGGTGATGTTCACCGCAGTCGGCATTTTCGGCGTGGCGACCATCGCCTTCGGCCTGTCGACCTCGTTCTGGTTCTCGTTGGCGGTGCTGGTGGTGCTCGGCGCGGCGGACATGATCAGCATGGTGATCCGCGCCTCTTTCGTGCAACTGGAAACCCCGGACGAAATGCGCGGCCGGGTCAGTGCGGTGAACGGCTTGTTCATCGGCGCCTCGAACCAGTTGGGCGAATTCGAATCCGGGCTCACCGCCCACTGGTTCGGCACCGTACCGGCGGTGGTCATGGGCGGGATCGGCACGCTGGTGGTGACGGGGACGTGGATCAAGTTGTTTCCGACGCTGGCTAATCGCGATCGGATGCATGTGCCGGTGGAAGAAGTGCGCCGCACCCCGGTGAAACCCTGCTGATGGATATTTTGCCCGAGCCAGGTATCAGCGTTACCGAATTGGCACGGCATCTGGACTTCGCACGCCCACATCTTTCACGCGTATTGCACGGACATGCCCCGATCAGCCCGGATCTGGCCGTAAGACTTGTGCGTGCCGGCATTGGCAAGGCGCGCGTGTGGCCAGGCGTCCAAACTGACTACGATCTGTGGCAAGCGGAGCATCGAGAACAACCGGTGATTGAACCTATCGCGGCACACGCCTGAGAACGCCCCTACAAATCCCCCGCCACTTTCGCTCGCAAGGCCTTGCCGCCGAGTTGTTCGACCAGCGTCAGGGCAAACTCCAGGGCTGCGCCGGAGCCTTGCGCGGTGATGCAGTTGCCGTCGACGACGACCGGTTGATCAACAAAAGAGCAGCCTGACAGTTGATGGCTGGCGCTGGGCAAACAGGTCATGCGCCGCTGGCGCAATACGCCGAAGGCTTGCAGGGCGACGGCCGGGGCTTCGGCGATGGCGGCGAACAGGCGTCCGGCGCTGGCTTGATCCTTGAGCAATTGTTGCAGAGGTTGATGCGCGGCCAGATGCTGCGTACCGACGGCGCCGCCGGGCAGGACGATCAGATCGAAAGTCTGCGCCAGCACATCGATCAACATGCCGTCGGCGGTCAGGCGCGTACCGCGAGCGCAGGTCAACATGCGCCTTCCCTCGATGCTGGCGGCGACCACTTCGATGCCGGCGCGGCGCAGCACATCCATCAGGGTCACGCTTTGCAGATCATCGATGCCCTCGGCGAGGGTAATCAGGGCTCTAAAGGTCATGGGCGCTGTCCGCTGGGTGATCCTCACAGCGTAGTCAGCTTTGCCCGGCCCTGTTCAGCGACAGGCGTTACTTGATGTAAAGCTGCGTCGACATCCTGTTGCCCGGCGCGTTGATCGACGTGTTGCTGAAAGTAAAGAGGCCATCCTGTTTACCGGCCAGGTCGAGCACATACAGATAGCCCACGGTATTGCGGCCAACCGTGCATTCGGTCAGGTTGCCGTTGTCGTAGGCACAGACCGGCGTTCGTGTGCCGTTGATTTCAAAACCGTCAAGTGCCACATGCGCTTCGCGGCCATAACCGACTTCCAGCACGTAGACCTTGATATTCGGACCACTGTGATCGCAGCGCGTCTGTTCCTGGCCCTCCGCGATGTCTTCAAAGCCGCACTTGGGCGACTCGACCTTCAACACCTTCAACTGGCTCAAGGGCGGCGCCGACGCAGCCCAGGCACCTGACGCTGCGGTCATCAAAACGGCGATCAACCCGAAAGCCTTCATCCAGCGCTTGCTCATACGATCCCTATCCCCCGAAAAAACAGCGCGCAGTATGGCGCAGTTGGCCGCGAGGCAAAACTTCGCCGACGATCGACACCAACAACCGCCATATTCCTCACGCTGCTGGTATGATGCGCGGCTTTTTCCGGCCCACCACAATTTTCCAGGCGCTTGCGACGGTCTGTGCTTTGCTGTTGAGGTCGATACATTCACGGCGCCACGCGCGCCACGGGGAGCAGACATGCTGGAAAGGCTGTTTCAACTCAAGGCACACAACACCAACGTGCGCACCGAGATTCTGGCGGGCATCACGACTTTCTTGGCCATGGCCTACATTCTGTTCGTCAACCCGAGCATTCTCGGCGAGACCGGCATGGACAAGGGCGCGGTGTTTGTCGCCACCTGTCTGGCCGCCGCGATCGGTTCGACAATCATGGGCCTGATCGCCAACTACCCGATTGCACTCGCACCGGGCATGGGCCTGAACGCCTTCTTTACCTACACCGTGGTCCTGCACATGGGCCACACCTGGCAAGTCGCGCTGGGCGCGGTGTTTATCTCGGCCGTGTGCTTCTTCCTGCTGTCGATCTTCCGCATCCGTGAATGGATCATCAACAGCATCCCGCTGCCGCTGCGTTCGGCGATTGCTGCCGGTATCGGCCTGTTCCTGGCGCTGATCGCCCTGCACAACGCCGGCATCGTGGTCAGCAACCCGGCAACCATGGTCGGCCTCGGTGACTTGAAAGCCCCGGCACCGATCCTCGCCACCCTCGGCTTCGCCCTGATCGTCGCGCTCGAAGCGTTGAAAGTGCGCGGTGCGGTGCTGATTGGCATTCTGGCAGTGACCATCGTCTCCATCGTGATGGGCTTCACCCCGTTCAACGGCGTGACCTCGATGCCACCCTCGCTGGCGCCGACCTTCATGCAACTGGACATCAAAGGCGCACTGGACATCGGTCTGGTCAGCGTGATCTTCGCCTTCCTGTTCGTCGACCTGTTCGACAACTCCGGCACCCTGATCGGCGTCGCCAAGCGCGCCGGCCTGATGGGCAAGGACGGCCACATGCCGAAAATGGGTCGCGCACTGATCGCCGACAGCACCGCGGCCATGGCCGGCTCCCTGCTGGGCACGTCGACTACCACCAGTTACATCGAGTCCGCAGCCGGCGTCAGTGCCGGCGGCCGTACTGGCCTGACGGCCGTGGTTGTCGCAATCCTGTTCCTGCTGGCGCTGTTCTTCTCGCCTCTGGCGGCCAGCGTTCCAGCATTCGCCACCGCGCCAGCGCTGCTGTTCGTCGCCGTGTTGATGACTTCGGGCCTGGCGGAAATAGACTGGGACGACATCACCGTCGCCGCGCCAGTCGTGGTGACCGCGCTGGCCATGCCGTTCACTTACTCGATCGCCAACGGCATCGCCTTCGGTTTCATTTCCTGGACCGTGATCAAGCTGCTGTCCGGCCGTGCCCGTGAGCTGAACCCGGCGCTGGTGATTCTGTCGATTCTGTTCGTGATCAAGTTGGGTTGGTTCAACGCATGACATTTGATTCCCAGGCTTACGCCGAGCAACTTGAAGCCAAGGTCACGCGTTTGCGGGACCTGCTGGCGCCGTTCGATGCCCCCGAGCCGACCGTGTTCGACTCGCCGTTGCAGAACTTCCGTCTGCGCGCCGAATTCCGCCTGTGGCGCGAGGGCGGTGATCGGCATTACGCAATGTTCGCTCAGGACGACAAACGCACGCCGATCCTGATCGAAGAATTCCCGATTGCCAGCCTGCGCATCAACCAGTTGATGCCGCAGCTGAAAGCGGCGTGGCAGGCCAGTTCGGCATTGAGCCACAAGCTGTTTCAGGTTGAATTCCTGACCACGCTGTCCGGCGATGCAATGATCACCCTGTGCTACCACCGTCCACTGGACGCGCACTGGCAGGCTGCTGCAACTCAGTTGTCGGCAGATCTGGGCGTCAGCATCATTGGTCGTTCGAAAGGCAAACGCGAAGTGCTTGGCCTCGATTACGTGGTCGAGAAACTTGACGTCGGCGGTCGCACGTTCAGCTATCGCCAGCCGGAAGGTGCGTTCACCCAGCCGAACGGCACCGTGAACCAGAAGATGCTCAACTGGGCGTATGAAGCACTCGGCGATCGCACTGACGACTTGCTGGAGCTGTATTGCGGCAACGGCAACTTCACCCTGCCGCTCGCCACCCGCGTGCGCAAAGTGCTGGCCACCGAAATCAGCAAGACCTCGGTCAACGCGGCACTGAGTAACCTCAGCGAAAACGCTGTGGATAACGTCACCCTGGTGCGTTTGTCCGCCGAAGAACTGACCGAAGCGCTCAACGAAGTGCGCCCGTTCCGTCGCCTGCAAGGCATCGACCTGAAGAGCTACGAGTTCGGCAGCGTCTTCGTCGACCCGCCACGCGCCGGTATGGACCCGGACACCTGCGAGCTGACCCGGCGTTTCGACAACATCCTGTACATCTCCTGCAACCCGGAAACCCTGGCGGCCAACATCGCCCAGTTGCACGACACGCACCGCATTACAAAGTGCGCGTTGTTCGACCAGTTCCCGTGGACGCATCACATGGAATCGGGTGTGTTGCTGACCCGGCGCTGAGTGCAGTAGCCTGATACGAAAAAGCCGTCGTGATTGACGGCTTTTTTGTGGGTGTTTACAACGCGGGATCGGCCTTGCGTGGTCGCCCGCCCTTTTTGCCATTCGCTCGAGCAGCTTCGGACTTCGCAGCACTGCTTTGACGACCGTTACGTGAAGCAACCACCGACGCAGCCATCCTCATGAGTGACGGGCTCGCTGAAATCATCCCGGCAATGGAAACGTCAAGGTCTTTGCCCTCATGGCAAAGCGCAGTGCCTGCGAAGCCGACTGTCAGCCCCTCGTAGTCGCCTGCATCAAACCCGTCAAACTCTGGATACTGGTTCACCGGAAGCAACACACCGCTGCCATCCTCAAAACGGATGACCAGAGATGATTCTTCAAAGGTTACGGAGACAGCCTGCAAGCTACTCGCTCGGCGTGCCTCCCCTTGCAGGATGGCGGCGTCGATCATCTCCTCCGTCAGGGGACGATGTGTGGATGGCTTAGCCTTGATGACTTTCATAAATCGATTTCCACTCCTTCCAATGCGCCTATCAATGTCAGAAGAGTTTTGCCCTCTTCTGGCAGATAACGCGCCGATCCCACTCTGTATGTCGTGTCAGTGACGAGTTTCATCCCCAGCACTTCGTTTGAATGGCTGTCCCACAATTGATTGTCGAGACAGACAGTTTGCAATCTTGACCACCAGATCCCGCGTGCTCGTCGCAGATGAGCAGGCTGCTCAAGAGATCGACGCAAGCCTTCCAGCACGGTTAACGGTGGTCGACGAGAAAGCGGCATGACATCCCAAAGCTCAATATCGTTGTGCCAGAAACTGAACTGTAATCGGGCGCTCCAGCTACCTGCATTGACGTGAACGTGCGGGGGGCAATGCTCATCTCGCAACATGATGACAATCGACAATCCTTTGTAGCTGCACACCTTCATGCTAACCCATCCGTTAGGTTAATAAGTTTCAGAATTCAAGACTCCTTTCAAATCCGACGACTGGTGATCGGCACATGACGTTTCACCGCTTTTCAGGCTAGCGTCGTAACAGGTCATGAGCCGGTCAATCTCCAGTGAAAAACGTAAGCAAAGCTGTCGTCATATCTGGATAACTGTTGCTTCTGTGCGATCACCGAACATAAAACACCACGTGCATTTTTGTTCAATTGACCATGGTAACCATCTAGTACATTTTATCTCCACAGGCCGAAACCTCTGGCCAAAGCCAAAAACAATAAGTGGAGTTACCCCTCATGCCCCCTATCGTTCTGGTGCTCAACGGCCCGAACCTGAACCTGCTCGGCACCCGCGAGCCGGCGACTTACGGTCACGAAACCCTGGCGGACATCTCGGCGCTATGCGGACGTGCGGCTGAAGAGTTCGGCCTGGCGGTGGAGTTTCGCCAGACCAATCACGAAGGCGAACTGCTCGACTGGATTCACGCGGCTCGCGGTCGTTGCGCCGGGATCGTGATCAATCCGGCCGCGTGGACGCACACTTCGGTGGCGATTCGCGACGCGCTGGTCGCAAGCGAATTGCCGGTGATCGAAGTGCACTTGTCCAACGTCCATGCCCGCGAACCGTTCCGTCATCACTCGTTTGTCTCGGCGATCGCCACGGCAGTGATGGCCGGGTTTGGCAGCCATGGCTATCGCCTGGCACTGGAACATTTCAGTCAACGGCTGAAGGGGTGAATCGTATGTCCCGTGGCAACGTAATACTCGCCGGACTGATCGGCGCCGGTATTCAGGCTTCACGCACGCCGGCACTGCATGAACATGAAGGCGACGCGCAAGACATGCGCTACCTGTATCGATTGATCGATCTCGATCAATTGAAAATGGACACCACCGCCCTGCCCGACCTGCTGCTGGCGGCCGAGCGGATGAACTACACCGGGTTGAACATTACCTTTCCGTGCAAGCAGGCAATCATCCCGCTGCTCGATGAACTGTCAGCGGAAGCCCGCTGCATCGGCGCCGTGAACACTGTGGTGTTGAGGGACGGCAAACGTGTCGGGCACAACACCGATTGCCTCGGTTTCGCCGAGGGTTTTCGCCGTGGCTTGCAGGACGCCGCCCGTGAGCGTGTGGTCCAGATGGGCGCCGGCGGCGCAGGCGCGGCAGTGGCCCACGCCCTGTTGAGCGAAGGCGTGCAGCAGCTGAGCATTTTTGATGTCGACACTGCGCGCGCAGAAAGTCTGGCGAACAACCTCAATCAGCATTTCGGCTTCGGTCGTGCGGTGGCCGGGCATGATCTGCCGAGTACGCTGAATCTGGCCGACGGTCTGGTCAATACCACGCCAATGGGCATGGCCAAACTGCCGGGCATGCCGGTGCCGGTCGAGCTGCTGCGCAAGGAATTGTGGGTGGCGGAGATTGTGTATTTCCCGCTGGAAACCGAGCTGCTGCGCAACGCCCGCGCGCTGGGTTGCCGGACGCTGGATGGCGGCAACATGGCGGTGTTTCAGGCGGTGAAGGCGTTTGAATTGTTCAGCGGCGTGGTGCCGGATGCGCAGCGGATGCTCGCGCATTTTCAAAGCATGAACAGCTGAAGATCAAAAGATCGCAGCCTGCGGCAGCTCCTACAGGGATCGGTGTAGGAGCTGCCGAAGGCTGCGATCTTTTGATTGTCAAGCTTGCAGGTAACGCAACACCGATTCGCAAATCATCTCGCGATGACGCTGTTTGATGCCTTCATCCGGCAGATCAATCTGGAAGATCTCGCCAAATGTGTGCCGGTTCGACACGCGATAGAAGCAGAACGAGCTGATCAACAAATGCACATCCAGCGCATCGAGCCCCGCACGGAACACACCTTCATCAGCACCGCGACGCAGAATCTCGCCGAGTGAATCGAGGATGGTGTTGTTCATCGCCTTGATCGCATCGGAACGCTTTACGAATTCAGCGTTGTGAATATTTTCGATACTGACAATGCGCACGAAATCGACGTTGCGGTCGTGGTGATCGAAGGTGAATTCGACCAGTCGGCGAATCGCCTCCACCGGCGGCAACTCGGCCAGGTGCAGCCGGTTTTCGGTGTTGCGGATATCGCCGTAAAGCTTCTCCAGCACCTCGACGTACAACTGCTCTTTACTGCCGAAGTAGTAATAGATCATGCGCTTGGAGGTGTGAATGCGCTCGGCAATCGCGTCGACGCGGGCACCGGACAAGCCCTGCTGGACGAACTCGACGATCGCCTCCTGCAGGATGTTCTCGCGGGTCTTTTCCGGGTTGTTCTTGCGACTCTTGCGCGGCTCTACAGCGGACACTTCAGGAGCTGCGGTAAGTTCTGTATTCATCGTCATTGCGGGCTCACGGCCATCACTGCACAGGCGGCGATTATGGGCCGCGCCGCACAGTGAAGGAAGCCGCGCGAGCCGTGTTTAATCCCGCGTTTACGAATTTCCTACAACTTCGCCTGGCGAACGGCGCCACTGCGTGATTTGGCCATTGCCGCCAAACGTACCGCGACATTCGCTGCGCCGTAACCGGCATAGCCGTTTTTACGCTGAATGATCTCGAAGAAGAAGCGCCCTTCGAACGGCTCGGTGTACACGTGAAACAACTCGCCGCCCTGCGCGTCACGATCATAGAGCACGTTGTAATACGCCAGCTCGCTGAGGAATTCGTCGTCGAAATCAAAACGTGCAGCGAGGTCGTCGTAATAGTTGAGCGGGATATCCAGCAGCGGTACGCCGGCTTCTTTGGCGCGACTGACTTCGGCGAAGATGTCGTCACAATCGAAGGCGATGTGATGCACACCGGAGCCACGATAACTCGACAGCGCGTGGGAAATGGCGGTGTTGCGGTTCTCGGAAATGTTCAGCGGCAAGCGGATCGAGCTGTCGCGACTGCGCAGTGCGCGGCTCTTCACCAAACCGTACGGGTCGGGCAACACAACTTCGTCGTCCGCCTCGAAATCCAGCAGGCTCTTATAGAACAACACCCAACTGTCGAGACTGTCGGCCGGCAACGCCATGGCCATGTGGTCGATGCGCTTGAGGCCGCCACGGGACGGGGCATCCGCCAGCAGATTGAAATCGGTACCGTAGACATCAGCCTGTTCATCCACCAGATAAATCAGGCTGCCGTCGGGAGCGCGCACTGCCGCCAATTCCAACTCGTTGGGGCCGACCAGTCCGCGATACGGCTGACCTTTGTAAGCCACGGCGCGGGCCAAAGCACTGGCGCTGTCCTTGACCCGCACAGCGGTGGCGCACAACGACGGACCGTGGGCTTCGAAAAAGCTGTGCGCAAAAGAATACGGTTCGGAGTTGAGGATCAGGTTGATGTCGCCCTGACGCAGCAGGCTCACGCTCTTGGAACGATGCTGCCCGGCCTTGACGAACCCGAGGCGCTCCAGCCAGTTCGACAGCTTGGCGCCGAGGCTTTCATCGACGGCAAACTCCAGAAACTCGATGCCGTTATATTCGCTAGCCTTCGGCGTTTCAAAAAGGATTTCACGGTCGGCCACAGGCGTCGCTTCCTGTTCCAGACGCTGGCGAGTCTTCTCTTCCAGATACAGCAGCGAACGCAAACCGTCAGCGGCATTCGCCCGTGGCGGTGCGGCGCGGAAACCGTCGTTGAAGATTTCCAGCGACAGCGGCCCGGTATAACCGCTCTGGATGATCGGCGCGAGGAAACCCGGCAGATCGAATTCGCCCTGCCCCGGGAAGCAGCGGAAATGCCGGCTCCACTCCAGCACGTCCATGGCCAGAATCGGCGCGTCAGCCATTTGTACGAAAAAGATCTTGTCGCCGGGAATGTCGGCGATTGCGCGGGGATCGCCCTTCAACGACAGCGTATGAAAGCTGTCGAGCAAAACCCCAAGGCTTGGGTGATCAGCCTGACGCACGATGTTCCAGACCTGTTGATAAGTGTTCACATGACGGCCCCACGCCAGCGCTTCGTAACCAATGCGCAAGCCACGCGCACCGGCGCGTTCGGCCAGCAGGCGCAGGTCATCGACTAGAATTTGTTGATCGCCGACGCTGTCGGCCGAGGCGTTGCTGCAGACCAGCACCAGGTCGGTGCCGAGTTCCTGCATCAGGTCGAACTTGCGTTCGGCGCGCTCAAGATTGCGTGCCAGGCGATCGCGGCGGCAGCCTTCGAAATCGCGGAACGGCTGGAACAGGGTGATGGCGATGCCGAGGTCGGCGCACATCTGTTTAATTTCCCGTGGACTGCCGTCGTAGTACAGGAGGTCGTTTTCGAATATCTCCACCCCGTCGAACCCGGCGGCGGCAATGGCTTCGAGTTTTTCCGGCAGGGTGCCGCTCAAGGAAACGGTGGCAATGGAACGCTGCATGCTTCAACTCCCGGACTGCGCCGCTTTAATGTAGGAGCTGCCGCAGGCTGCGATCTTTTGATGTTGCATTTCAGATCAAGATCAAAAGATCGCAGCCTGCGGCAGCTCCTGCATGGGATGGGTTTTTATAGTAGGGAAATTATTGGCTGCATCGAACGTGGCAGCAATTTAAAGTGTACTACCCGGTTAGTTTTGCGTGCGATTATCGAACACAATGGCGGTTTGGCGAATTGACGATTTTTCGTCCACTGCCCAACATCGACCGCACATTGAGTCCGGATCTGAACCACCGGTCGCAGCGTGCACAGAAAAAAGCACACCAAATAACAAATCCAAAAACGGGTGGAACACATGATTCCTTCACAGACTTCCCGCATGGCCCCGGCCATGAGCACTGCCTCAGGTGGCATCGGCGACAAGATCCGCGGCGCCATGGCCGTCGGCAAGACCCGTTGGGGCATGCTGGCGCTGGTGTTTTTCGCCACCACCCTGAACTACATCGACCGCGCCGCCCTCGGCGTCATGCAGCCAATCCTCGCCAAGGAAATGAGCTGGACGGCGATGGATTACGCCAACATCAACTTCTGGTTTCAGGTCGGCTACGCGATCGGTTTCGTCCTGCAAGGACGGTTGATCGACCGGGTCGGCGTCAAACGCGTGTTCTTCTGCGCCGTGTTGCTGTGGAGCCTGGCCACCGGTGCCCACGGTCTGGCGACATCGGCCGTCGGTTTCATGGTCTGCCGGTTCATCCTCGGCCTGACGGAAGCGGCGAACTACCCGGCCTGCGTGAAAACCACGCGCCTGTGGTTTCCGGCCGGCGAACGTGCAGTCGCCACCGGCATCTTCAACGCCGGCACTAACGTCGGCGCGATGTTCACGCCAATGTTGCTGCCACTGGTCCTGCACGTCTGGGGCTGGCAAGCGGCGTTCCTGTGCATGTCGGCACTCGGCGGCATCTGGTTGCTGTTCTGGGGCTTGAAATACTTCAACCCGGAAGATCACCCGACCGTGAAACAGTCCGAACTGGACTACATCCAGCAGGAAGTTGAACCGGAACAGGCTCGCGTACCGTTCTCGAGAATCCTGCGCATGCGCGGCACCTGGGCCTTCGCCATCGCTTATGCGCTGACCGCGCCGGTGTTCTGGTTCTACCTGTACTGGCTGCCGCCGTTTCTCAATCAGCAATACAACCTGGGTATCAACGTCACCCAGATGGGTATTCCGCTGATCATCATCTACGTGACGGCTGACTTTGGCAGCGTCGGTGGCGGGATTCTGTCTTCGTTCCTGATCGGTCGCGGGATGAACTCGATCAAGGCGCGGCTGCTGTCGATGTTGCTGTTCGCCTGCTGCATCATCGGCGTGATCATGGCGGCTGGCTCGGCCAATCTGTGGGTGGCAGTGGCGGCGATTTCTCTGGCGATCGGCGCGCATCAGGCCTGGACCGCGAACATCTGGAGCCTGGTGATGGACTACACGCCCAAGCACATGATGAGCACGGTGTTCGGTTTCGGCGGCATGTGCGCAGCGATCGGCGGAATGTTCATGACCCAGATCGTCGGCCATATCCTTACCGTCACCAACAACAACTACACCGTATTGTTCACCCTGATTCCGGCGATGTACTTCATTGCGCTGACCTGGATGTACTTCATGGCCCCGCGCAAAATCCCGACCGTCACCGAATAAACCCATGTAGGAGCTGCGGCACGCTGCGATCTCTTGATCTTGAAGATCAAAAGATCGCAGCCTCGTTTCACTCGTCAGCTCCTACAGGGGTTTGTGTTTTCGGCTTTGCTGCCACGCTGCTGCCAGTCCACTGCAGCAGATCACCGCGATACCGATGGTCGTCAACAGACTCGGCGTGTGATTGAACAGCAGCCAGCCCAACAACCCTGCAAACACGATCTGGCAATACCCGAACGGCGCCAGCAACGCCGGCGCGGCATGGCGGAACGCCTGGGTCAGGAACAAATGCGCGGTCATCCCGCAACTGCCCAGCGCCAGCATCAGCCCGGCATGAGTCAGCGTCGGCACCTGCCAGAAGAACGGCACCAGCGCACTCATCACCAGCGTGTTACACAGCCCGGCGAAAAAGTTACTGGTGGTCGGGCTGTCGACTTCTGCCAGCTTGCGCGTGAGCAATTGATAAAAGCAGAAAAACAGCGCCGAACAGAACGGCAGAAGCACCGCAGGAGTGAACAGTTCACCGCCCGGATGAACGATGATCAGCACGCCGATAAAACCGCAGATCACCGCGATCCATTGGCCGCGTGTCACGCGCTCCTTGAGCAGTGGCACTGACAATGCCGTGACCAATACCGGCGCAAGAAAGTTGACCGCCGTGGCTTCCGCCAGCGGGATGTACAGCAGCGCCGTGGTGAAAAACAGGCTGGTGCCGAGTAGGCAAAGTGCCCGAACCAGCTGCCATAACGGCTTCTTGGTACGTAGGACGCGCAACCCCGACTGCGGCAGAAAAATCCCCGCCATCAGTAAGGTGTGCACCAGATAGCGCGCCCAGACCACCATCACGATCGGGTAGAAACCGGACAGGTATTTCGACAGTGCGTCGTGACTGGAAAACAGAAAGGTCGCCACGACGATCAGCAAGATGCCCTTGAAGGGTTGATTGACACCGGAGAGCGGGGTGCTGACGGTCATTGGGTTTCCTTGTGGTGCCGAAAAAGATCAAAAGCTTCGCGGGCAAGCCTTGCTACTACAGGGGTTGGGTAAACCCCGTAGGAGCAAGGCTTGCCCGCGAACAGGTGCGCAGCACCGCTTACAGTCGCGCCAACAACGCTCGAGTTTTATCAATCGCCATCTGCGCCCGCCGCAATCCGCTCACGCCCTGCTCCAGCAGTTTCACCGTGGGAATTTCCAGGCTCAGTGGAATATTAGTCGGCAGCGCTTTCAACAACCCGAGCAGATCGCAATCGCCCTCGCCGGGAAACCGTCGCTCGTTGCGCGCCTGACGCAAGATCTCGGCCATGTCTGACGGCCTCGGCCCCGCGACATCACATAATTGCGCATATCGCAGGCGCGACGCAGGCACATCTGCCAGATCCTCCAGCCGTGACGCCGAACGATCAAAATGAAACGCGTCGACCAGCACCGCAGCATTTTCCCGATCAGCGTTTTCAACAATGCGCAGCGCTTGCTCAAGATTGCGCGCATCCGTCCAGGGCATGAACTCCAGGTGCGGATGCAACCCGTACGGCGCCGCCAGATCACACAGCGCCGCAAAATTATCGGTAAGCCGCTGCTCGTCAGGATCGTTACCGGCGACCAGCAATTCAGTAGCGCCAAATTCCGCACCGACCGTAAGAAGTTTCTCGAAGTCGGCCACCACGGTTTGCGGTTTCAGACGGAGGATTTCCACGTCGAGCACACGGATACCGCTATCGCGCAACTGCGCCAACGTCCGACGACGCAAGTCGCCATCGGCTACCAATGGAAAGTGATATTCCTCAGGCGTTGCCGGTTCCAGGCGCAGACCGACATGGCTATAACCGGCGCGTGCAGCGACTTCGACCATTTGCGGTGGCGACAACTCCAGCACGGTAAGGCTGGCCAGGGACAGGATGCGTTCGCTCATGTTCAAGCCTCGATCAGTGCAGGGGCGCAAGCACGGCCGGTAGCGGCGGCGGCGCGAATGGCTTCAATCAGTGCAAGGGTGCGGGCGGCGTCGGCCGCACTGACCAGCGGCTCGACTTCACGCCGCACCACGCGTACGAAATGCTCTAACTGCAAACGTAAAGCGTCGTCACCGCTGTAGGACTCTTGCACCACCTGTAACGGTTCATGCCAACCGGCATCCACCTGATCAGCGGCGTAATGCCAGTGCTTGAGCTGCGGAATACTCAATGCGCCGGCGGTCCCGGCCAGCAAGTAACACGGCTGATCGGCCTGACGCGGATACACCGGGTTTTCGCCGGAGTCCAGCTCCCAACTCCACGGCGCGGCGACCGCATCCGAACCGCTCAACGTACCCAATGTGCCGCCCGCGAATTGCAGCAACACCGCTGCGCTGTCTTCATTGGCAAAACCCCGCACAGCGTTGTCGGTGAACGCTTGCACCGAGCGCACTTCACCGCACAGATGCCGGAGCAAATCGAGGTCGTGGATAAGGTTGGTCAGCAACATGCCGGCGCCCGGTTCACGACGCCACGGGATCTCGAAATAGCTGTCCGGTTTGCGCAACTGGAACAGCCCGGTGACCGTGGTCAGACGCCCGAGCGCGCCGCTCTGCACCAGTTCATGGGCTCGCACGATCAGCGGATTGTGCCGTCGGTGATGGCCGACCAATACCGGCACGCCACTGCTTTTGACCGCCGCGACCAACACGCGCGCTTCATCGAGGTGCACGCCGACCGGTTTTTCCAGCAACACCGGTACGCCCGCCGCCAGGCAATCGAGGGCCGTGCTGACATGTTGATTATTCGGATTGGCGACGATCACCGCGTCTGGCCTGATCTGCTCGAGCATCTGACGGTGATCAGCGAAATGCCTTACACCCCACTCAGCCGCCAGGGCTGCGGCTTGCGACCCAGGATCAGCCACTGCGCACAGCGTCGCTTCGCTCAGGGTTTGCAGGTGTCGATAATGTTGCTGGCCCATGTTGCCGGCGCCGATCAGGGCGATTCGAAGGGGCGAATTCAAGGCGCGATCCTCTT
Source organism: Pseudomonas sp. GM80 (assembly GCF_000282515.1). GTDB lineage: Bacteria > Pseudomonadota > Gammaproteobacteria > Pseudomonadales > Pseudomonadaceae > Aquipseudomonas. The sequence goes on along the minus strand of NZ_AKJD01000149.1, from coordinate 171 downwards.
GTGATTGTTATTGGAATACCACTCCAGCAACAATTTAGAACCGAGTTCCAGAATCAAAAACACGCCAATCCGAAAACCGTGCGAACACCGCACAACTTTTCCCCTGTAGGAGCTGCCGCAGGCTGCGATCTTTTGATGCTGTCTTTAAAAACAACATCAAAAGATCGCAGC
>NZ_AKJD01000148.1 GCF_000282515.1 Pseudomonas sp. GM80 | reverse complement strand
GATCGCAGCCTTCGGCAGCTCCTACATTGGAATGCGTTCCCCTGTAGGAGCTGCCGAAGGCTGCGATCTTTTCAGCGGTTCCAGCGTGCAAGCACGGCTGGCAAATCGCTGAGGCTACGGATTTCGGCATCCGGCAGACGATCCGCTTCCCAGACTTTTCCCGCCGGGTTAAACCAGATTGCCCGTAACCCCGCCTGTTGTGCCCCGGCAATGTCATCACCCGGATGATCGCCGATGTGCACGGCGGTTTCGGCGGTGGCGCCACCGCGTTGCAGAGCCTCATGAAAAAGCCGCGCATCCGGTTTGGCGATGCCGATATCTTCCGCGCACAACGCAAACTTGAAGTAATCCGCCAGGCCCAACCTCCGCACATCGGCATTGCCATTGGTGACTACGCCAAGCGCATAGTGATTGGCGAGGATCTCCAGCACCGGTTCGACTTCAGGGAACACTTCGATCTGATGCCGCGCATGCAGAAACACTTCAAAACCCTTGTCTGCCAGGTCGGTAGCTTCGCCATGGGCATATCCAGCGTCTTCCATCGCATGAAACAACACCCGCCGACGTAGCGCGCTGATCCGGTGCTTGAGCCCCGGCTCGTTAGCCAGTACACGCTCGCGAATCGTCCACAAATGTTCGACCGGCACCGCGCCCAGGTTCGGCGCATGTTCGCTCAGCCATTCGCGCAATACCGCTTCGGCGCTGACGATCACCGGCGCGGTGTCCCACAGGGTGTCGTCGAGGTCGAAGGTGATCAACTGGATGCTCATGAATCATCGCCTTTCATGCGTTTGGCCCGTGGGTGGGCGCTGTCGTAGACCGCCGCCAGGTGCTGGAAGTCCAGGTGGGTGTAGATCTGCGTGGTCTTGATATCTGAGTGGCCGAGCAATTCCTGCACGGCGCGCAGATCCTGTGAGGATTCGAGCAGATGGCTGGCGAACGAGTGCCGCAGCATGTGCGGGTGCAGGTTCTGCCCCAATTCGCGTTCGCCGGCCAATTTGACTCGTACCTGAATCGCTCGCGGGCCAAGGCGCCGGCCTTGTTGGCTGACAAACACAGCGTCGTCTGCGGGGTTGGTCATGGCCCGTAACGGCAGCCATTGTTCCAGTGCTTCGCGGGCCTTTTTACCCACCGGCAGCAGGCGGGTTTTGCTGCCCTTGCCGAGCACTTGCACCATGCCATCGGCGAGGTCGAGTTGATCAAGATTGAGCCCGGTCAGTTCGGAAAGGCGCAGACCGGAGGAGTAGAACAACTCCAGAATCGCCTGATCCCGACGTGCGAGAAAATCGTCCTCGACCGCACCTTCAAGCAGTTGCAGCGCACGGTCGGTGTCGAGGGTTTTCGGCAGGCGGCGCTCGCCTTTCGGCGGTGCCAGACCCGTGGCCGGATCATGGTCGCAAAGGCCTTCGCGATTCAGATAGTGATAGAGCCCGCGCACCGCCGACAGCAATCGGGCGAGGCTGCGCGAGGACTGGCCCTGCGCATGCAAGCGAGCAATCAGGCTGCGCAGGCGCTGAATGTCCAGCGCAGACCAACTGCCGATGTTCTGTTTCACGCACCAGCCAAGGACTTTATCGAGGTCGCGGCGGTAGGCCGACAGCGTGTGCGGCGACACCTGTCGCTCACTGCGCAGGTGTTCGCAGTAAGCGTCCAGTTGTCGTTCCATGTTCAGCGTACCGAGCGCAGGGAGCTGTTGACCCGTGGCAGCACGCGGCCCATGACTTCGGCGATATAGCTGAGGAACAGCGTACCGACCGAACTCTTGTAGTGCTGCGGATCACGGCTGGCGATCGCCAGAATGCCGTGGATGCCTTGATGGCTGACGGCGACCACGGCAGTTGAGCCGATCTGCTTGCGCTGTTCTTCGCCGAAGAGGAAGTCCAGCTCATGTTCGCGCAGGCTGCCGCTGACGCTTTTGCCTTCGGTGAGCAAGCCGCCGATGGCGACTTGCGCGTCGGCGTGGGTGACCCAACGGCCAACCGGTGCCGGGTTATCACCGAGCAGGATCAGGCTGACAAAAGGCACCTGGAAATCCTGGCGCAGACTGTCTTCGACGCTGATCACCACGTCTTCCAGGCTGGCGGCGTCCATTAGAGAAAGAATCAGGCGGCGGGTCTTGTCGAACAGGCGATCGTTGTCGCGGGCGACGTCCATCAAATGCGAGAGGCGGTGACGCATCTCGATGTTGCGGTCGCGCAGGATAGTCATCTGCCGCTCGACCAGCGAAACGGTATCGCCACGCTGGTGCGGAATGCGCAGGGCGGGCAGCAGTTCTTCGTGCTCGACGAAGAAGTCCGGATGCGCCTCAAGGTACGCAGCAACCGCTGCCGCCTCCAGGCTCTCGGACGCTGATTCGTCGGACTGTCGGGCGGGTACCTGAGGCTTATCGGTCATGGTTTCTGCTCACTCAAAGACGTACTTGTCCTTCGTATACACGCACTGCCGGACCGGTCATCAGCACCGGTTGGCCAGGGCCCGCCCATTCAATGGACAGACGCCCGCCGGGCAGGTCGATCAATAGCGGCGAATCCATCCACCCCTGGCTGATCGCAGCGACAGCCGCTGCACAAGCGCCGGTGCCGCAGGCCTGGGTTTCCCCGGCACCACGTTCCCACACGCGCAACTGCGCACGGTTGCGGTCGATGACCTGGAGAAAACCGACGTTCACTCGCGCGGGGAAGCGCGGGTGATGTTCGATTTTCGGCCCCAGTTCATGCACCGGTGCACTGTTGATGTCTTGCACGCGCAATACCGCGTGCGGGTTGCCCATCGACACCGCGGCCAGTTCGACCGTGGTGCCATCGACTTCCAGCTGATAGCTGATGGCTTGCGCTGGCGCTTCGAACGGAATGTCCGCCGGCACCAGACGTGGAGCGCCCATGTTCACGCCGATCTGGCCGTCGTTACGTACGTCCAGTTCGATAATGCCGCCCTTGGTCTCGACGCGGATCTGCCGCTTGGCGGTCAGACGTTTGTCGAGCACGAAGCGCGCAAAGCAGCGCGCACCGTTGCCGCACTGCTCAACTTCGGAGCCGTCGGAATTGAAGATCCGATAACGGAAATCCACGTCCGGGTTGCTTGGCGCCTCGACGATCAGCAACTGGTCGAAACCAATGCCGGTGTGGCGGTCGCCCCATTGCTTGGCGTGCTTTGGCTGAATATGCGCGTGCTGGCTGACCAGGTCGAGAACCATGAAGTCATTGCCCAAGCCGTGCATTTTAGTAAAACGCAGCAGCATGGGTTACTCCGGCAGCAGGCTTTCGCCGGCAAACAGCTCGGCCACGGTCTCGCGGCGACGCACTTCAAAAACCTGATCACCGTCTACCAACACTTCAGCGGCACGGCCACGGGTGTTGTAGTTGGAGCTCATCACAAAACCGTAGGCGCCGGCCGAATGCACCGCCAGCAGATCGCCTTCGGCCAGGGCCAATTCGCGATCCTTGGCGAGGAAGTCACCGGTTTCGCAAATCGGGCCGACGATGTCGTATTTGCGCGCAGCGCTGTCACGCGGCTTGACCGCGGTAACGTCCATCCACGCCTGATACAGCGCCGGGCGGATCAGGTCGTTCATCGCCGCATCGACGATGGCGAAATCCTTGTGTTCGGTGTGCTTGAGGTACTCGACCTGGGTCAGCAGCACGCCGGCGTTGGCAACGATGAAACGGCCCGGCTCGAACACCAGCGCCAGATCACGACCGTTAAGACGCTCGCGTACGGCTTTGATGTAGTCAGCAGCCAATGGCGGCTCTTCATCGCGATAACGCACACCCAGACCACCACCGAGATCGATGTGGCGCAGGTGAATGCCGCAATCGCCGAGACGATCGACCAGATCCAGCAGACGGTCGAGCGCATCGAGGAACGGTGGCAGCGTGGTCAGTTGCGAACCGATGTGGCAGTCGACGCCAACCACTTCCAGGTTCGGCAGATGCGCGGCACGCACGTACACGTCTTCGGCGTCGGCGATGGCGATGCCGAACTTGTTCTCTTTGAGACCGGTGGAAATGTACGGGTGGGTGCCGGCATCGACGTCCGGGTTCACGCGCAGCGAAACCGGGGCGCGGACGCCCAGTTCGGCGGCAACCACTTGCAGGCGCTCGAGCTCGTCGGTGGATTCGACGTTGAAGCAGTGCACGCCGACTTCCAGCGCACGACGCATGTCGTCGCGGGTCTTGCCGACACCGGAGAAGACGATTTTTTCAGGGCTGCCGCCAGCGGCGAGCACGCGTTCCAGTTCGCCACGGGACACGATGTCGAAACCGGCGCCCAGACGCGCCAGGACATTCAGTACGCCGAGGTTGGAGTTGGCTTTGACCGCAAAGCAGACCAGGTGCGGCATGCCGGCCAGCGCATCGGCGTACGCCAGATACTGGGCTTCGATGTGTGCGCGCGAGTAAACGTAGGTGGGCGTGCCAAAGCGGTCGGCGATGGCAGACAGCGCCACACCTTCCGCAAACAGTTCCCCGCCACGGTAGTTAAAAGCGTCCATGGCGATCCCTTATTGGTAAACGTCGTGCTTGTGCGCCTTGGAGGCAGGCTGTTGTTGCGACGATTTGGCTTGCTCGGCCGGGTCCTGATCGTCATCGGGCAGGTACAGCGGGCCTTTTTGACCGCAGGCCGAAACGAGGCAGGCAACCGCGACGAGCGCAGCAAGGGAAGAGATCAGGCGCTTCATGGCGAAATCCTTGAAAATGCGTTAATTGCGCCGGAGTATACCGGCCACCCGGCAGCTTGCCTATGTGATGGCCTTCCCGTCCGGCGGGGCTTGCCCACCAGCATATAGAACCCTGTGGGAGCGGGCTTGCCCGCGATTGCGGTGGTTCAATCGACATCAATGTTGAATTTGCCGGCCTCATCGCGGGCAAGCCCGCTCCCACAGGTACCGGGTTTGTTACGCCGATCGGTGCTTGGTCGTTAATCTTTGCAATCGGCCGGCAGCGTCCGTATCTTTCGGCGCTTGAGCCTGATCAGAACATTTTTTGAGGTTGCCGCAATGAGTTTGTCCGAAGCCCGTTTCCACGATCTGGTCGATGAAACCCAGGAAAAACTGGAAGACATCTTTGATGAAAGCGACCTGGATATCGACATGGAGAACTCGGCCGGTGTGCTCACCGTCAAGTTCGAAAACGGCTCGCAGCTGATCTTCAGCCGCCAGGAGCCGCTGCGTCAGCTGTGGCTGGCGGCGGTGTCCGGTGGTTTCCACTTTGATTACGACGAAGAAAGCGAGCGCTGGATGTGCGACAAGAGCGAAGAGCAATTGGGCGAAATGCTCGAGCGCATCGTCAAGCAGCAGGCCGGCGCCGACTTCGATTTCGAAGGTCTGTGATTCCGTGACTGATACTGCTCCCGTTCGTCCGCCGAAGCCGCTTTACAGCAATGTCAGCGCGGCCGTGCCTTCGCCGTGCAGCGGGGTGTGCCGGCTGGATGAGCAGAAGGTCTGCCTGGGTTGCTTCCGCCATGTCGAGGACATTCGCGAATGGCGCTCGGCAGACGATCAGCGACGCCGGGTCATCTGCCAGCAGGCTGCTGCCCGCCAAAATTCTGTTTGATACCCCATTGTGGCGAGGGGATTTATCCCCGTTGGGTCGCGTAGCGGCCCCAAAATCTTTACGACTGCTGCGCAGCCGAACGGGGATAAATCCCCTCGCCACAAGGGTTTCACCCAGGCAAAAAGTGGGTGACTTGTATATTTTTTGAGCTGTGATAGTGTCCGCAGACGCCTCAAACCACCGAGGCACGGTGAAAACCCCGTCTTTTTTGGCGGGGTTTTGCTTTTTTTGTGCAGAAGAAAGGAGTCTGCCCGGATCATGACCGCACCTTCCATCACCCTCACCCGTCTGGACGTGCAACGTCTGGAGCGCCTGATCGACAGCCTGAACGACAAAGACCAGGCTGCGCCGGGCGTGATCGCGCTGCAAACCGAACTGGACCGTGCCGACGACGTGGTCGGCCACGATGAAGTGCCCGCCGATGTCGTGACGATGAATTCCCGCGTGCATTGCCGTGAAGAAGGCAGTGGCAAGGACTACCACCTGACGCTGGTCTATCCCAAGGATGCCAACGCCGACGAAGGCAAGATCTCCATTCTGGCACCGGTCGGCAGTGCACTGCTGGGCCTGAAAGTCGGTCAACACATCGACTGGCCGGCACCGGGTGGCAAGACCCTCAAGCTGACCTTGCTCGAAGTCGAATCGCAGCCGGCCAACGGCGGTGATTTCCGCGAGTAACCCGCCTTCAGACCTGTTCGAGTGCCTCGTTCAGAGCGCGCTCCAGGTCAGCCTTGTAGCGTAGATACAGATTGCTTGAACTCTGCCCGTCACCGAGCAGGCCCGAGAGGTCGAGGTCGGTGATGTAGCAGCGATAGCGTTCGCTGTCGCGGCGCTGCTCGACGATCTCCTGGGCGACCACGCTGAACAGCTGGTCGCCATGTTCCAGCTCACTGAATTCCCGTTGATTGCAATACAGCGTGACTTGCACTTCGCCCGGTGCGGCTTTGCCGACGATCGCCTGCACGTCGTAGAACGGCTTGTTTACCGGGGTCTGCGGTGCTGGTCGCGCTTCGACCCGTCGCGCGCGCCCCGGACCCGAAGGCAATAACTGGTAATACAACGTTTCGAGACGGGCACCCGGGCCGGCGTCCATCGGCAACACGGCTTCGCGACGGTACAGGATCGATTGCAGGAAACGCTGCAACGGCACCAACAGACTCTGCTCGTCGTGATAAGGCAGATGCTGCTGCCACAGCGCATTGAATTCATCCAATACGTACAGCTCGGCTTGCTGTTCGGTGATGCGGTAGAACACCTGAATGCATTCCGGCTGGCCCATTGGCAGGATCAGCGCGAGGTCGTGCTCCTCCAGCGCCATCGGGTCCAGGTGCAGCGGGCTGTAGCGCGGCTGTTCTTCGCCGAGGTAATCGAGCAGTGCCGGCAGGGTCGCGAGGGCGACGTGGTTGACCTGGCCCGGCACCAACTCCAGCACGTGATAGTGCTGCTGCACTTGAATCAGGTAGCGGTGGTTCAAATCACTGAGCAGCAGGTTTTGCGCGGTGTCGACGATTTCCTCGACACGCCGGGCAATGAACTGCGCGCGGTTGTGGCAGAAACAGCGCACCTTCAACGACGGTTGCGACGGCCCGCGTGGCAGGTTGTTGAGGTAATCGCGCAGGCAGTCGAGGAGGGCGTGCGGGCCGTCGAAGCGGTTGACCAGCACTTCGTTCCAGCTGTTGAGCGTGACTTGATCGAGGGTCAACACGAGGTTTTCGCGCACACCGGCGTAGCTCAGCGAGTCGGTGCGCTCGGTGGTCATCAGGATGTTGAGGTCGCGGTGATGCTTGAGCGGGTCGACGCCGACGTTGACCAGCATCAGCACTTCGCTCGGCACGGCGGCGCGCAGCAATGGCTCTTCGGCCACAGTGGGCAATGGCAAAGCGATGCACTGTTGCAGGCTGCCGAGCAGGTTGAACAGCTCGAACTCGCTCAGGTCGCTGGTGCCAGGGTGTAGCGCCAGGCGGGTGCTGCTGTCGATCACGCCGTTGCGGTGACTCCACGTCAGCAGTTCAAGCAACTCGCGGCTGCGCTTGATCGGCGCAAAGTGCTCCCACTCCAGCGCGGTGAGGCTGCCGTTGTACAGGCCCCACTGGGTTTGCCCAGGTTCCTTTTTGTTGCGCGATTGCACCAGCGTCAGGGTGTCTTCGGCCAGATCGGGGGCGATGCCGGGGTTGATGAACTCGACCTTGTCGGCCTTGCGTTCGAAGGCGGCATAGAGCCGGCGACCGAGCACGTTGAGGTCGCGCTTGTTGATCAGGCTGACCGTCTGTTCGGTGCGGGCGAATTGAGTCAGGAAGCGATAGCTGTAATTCAGCTCGTTGACCAGCGCGCGGCGCTCGGCGCTGACCTGACGGACTTTCCACTGGCTGCGGCTGTCGAGTAGCGCCAGTTGCCGCTGATCCCAATGCCATTCGCTGGCCAGCCGTTCGAGCAACGAACGTTGCCAGCTCTGGGTGCGACTGTTGCCGGTGAGCTTGCGGTTGACCTTCAGATACAGCGCGCGGCGCACCAGTTCCAGGCGTTCCGGCTCGTTGCGCGCAATGAGGTATTCCTCGATGCGCCGGTACACGACCATGTACGGATCCAGCTCGTCGAGATCGAGCTGATTGCCGAACACGGCTTTCTTGAAGCGCAGGCTCAGGCACTGCACGTGTGGGTGCTCGCTGGCGTAAACCTCGGTCAGCAACAGTTTGAGCACCGATTTGTACGGTGACTCGATGCCCTTGAACAACTGCCACAAACCCGCGCCGATGAACTCTCCCGGTGGAATCGTCGCCAGATGGCCGAGATCCAGGGTTTCGTCGGCGCGAATGAAGCGCTTCGACAGCAGGGTGTGGGTGTACAGGTCGTAGGCGGTTTCCTCGTAAACCGGCACCAGCCACCAGATCGGCGTGCGCCCGGCCAGCCAGATCGCGGTGCGGTAGAACTCGTCCAGCAATAGATAGTGTTGGGTGCTGCCGCAGTTTTCCGAGCTGAGTTGGGTGTCGCGCTCGCCTTTGACGAAGCGCACCGGGTCGATCAGGAAGAAATGCGCCTCGGCGCCCTGGCTCGCGGCCCAGACTTCCAGCAATTGGCATTTCTTGCTCAGCTCAGTGAGTTCGCTTTCGTTGAGGTCTGGCGCATGGCAGACCCACACGTCCATGTCGCTCTGATCGGCCTGCGCCAGCGTGCCGAGGCTGCCCATCAGAAACAGACCGTGAATAGGTCGCGGCGGGTTGCTGCCGTGACGTGGCTTGTAAGAAAACGATCGGGTCAGGCGCTGGGCTTCGGCGAGCACATTGGCGTCGGGCTCGTAATTAGACAGACCAGCCGGCGTACTGCCCGACACATAACCCGGCAGCAGCGGATGGTTGACATGGAAGAACAGCGGCAGCAGCGTCAGTACGCTTTGCTGGCGTGTCGACAACCCTTCGAGGGCGCGCCCAAGGCGGCCTTCATTGAGTTTGAGAAACCGCGCGCGCAGTTGGCTGAGGACTTTGCGGTCAATGCCTTCGTCCAGGTCGGGGCGGATTTCGTGGGTGCGCGTCATGTCAGCTCAAACCGGCTCGCAGGCTCGGACGTAGAGGGTCTCGGAATGTCAGGCAGTTTAGCCTTAGCGCGGCGGGACTTTTAGCTGATTTTGTTTTTTGACGTCAGATTTCTATCGCGGGCGAACAGGCAGGCCCGCGGAAATCCCGTGGCAGGAGTTCCCGTGGGCGAAGTCGGGGAGGATCAGGCGGTTTCTTGCTCTCTCAGAATGGTCAGCACGGTCTGCACATTTTGTGCTGCATCGCGACCGAGGCTGGTCAGATAACCGCCATCGGGCTGATCAGTCAGGTCTTTTTCAAAGAGGCGTTTGGCGGCAGAAATATGTTTCGGGGCAGCGGTCTGATGAATTTTCAAACCTTCCTGGGAACTGTCCAGGGGAAAGAGTGCGAGGACTTCCAGTTCGGCAACCAACTCAGGGGTAAGCGACATAAGGACTCCAGACTTTCTAGGAATTGGACGACAGCGCCCCTAAGGTGAACCCGCTTTTGCGGCATGTCCAGTGCTCAGATCAGGGATTTTGTCTTGAGGCGGATTCCAGTGTAGTCCCCATAAAAAAGATCGCAGCCTTCGGCAGCTCCTACAGGGGATTTATGTAGGAGCTGCCGAAGGCTGCGATCTTTTGATTCAGGATTTTTCTGGCGGCAACTCAGGCAGCGCACGCAGCGCCGCTTCGTACCATTCAGTATCAAATGCACGATCTTCATCGAGCATCGCGTCAATCTCGTAGGCCAGCACGTGCGCCATCAGATTGAGGATCTCTTCACGCTCAACGCCGACCAGGGTCAGCTTGTTGAACGTCGCTTTGGCGGCCGGCGGGTTGTCGCTTTCGATCTGGTTCTCGATGGCTTCGATCAACGTCGCTTCGGTGAACTCTTCTTCGTCGTTGTCATTGTCGATGTCTGTCGGCTCGCTCATGGCAGGCTCCTCAAGGAAAGGCGCCAGTTTACCCGCATTCAGAGGCGTGATGCTGCTGGCGGGATTGGCCTGCACGTTCTATAAACAGGCACTGCCCACCCCGCACGGCCTGGAGGCTATGTGATGCTCAAGCTTTATGGATTCTCAGTCAGCAACTACTACAACATGGTCAAACTGGCGCTGCTGGAAAAAGGCCTGTCGTTCGAAGAGGTCACGTTCTACCCGGCGCAAACCCCGGAGTCCCTGACTATCAGCCCGCGCGGCAAAGTGCCGGTGCTCGGCGTCGATGGTGGTTACATCAACGAAACCGCGATCATCCTCGAATACCTGGAGCAGACCCAGAAAGGCACAGCGCTGCTGCCGAGCGATCCGTTCGAGCGTGCGCAGGTGTTGGCGATTGCCAAGGAAATCGAGCTGTACATCGAGTTGCCGGGGCGTGCCTGTTATGGCGAAGCATTTTTCGGCATGACTTTGCCGGACGCGATCAAGGAAAAGACCAAGACTGAATTGTTGCTGGGTTTTGCGGCCTTGGGCCGACACGGCAAATTCGCCCCGTACGTGGCGGGCGACAGCTTGAGTATTGCCGATTTGTACTTCCTCTACAGCGTGCCGCTGGCCTGTGCGGTCGGGCAGAAGCTGTTCGGGATTGATTTGCTGGCGGAGATGCCGCAGGCGAAGGCGTTGCTGGAGCGGCTTGAGCAGAATCCGCATGTGCAGAAGATTGCGGCGGACAAGGATGCGGCGATGCCGGCGTTTTTGGCGATGATCGCTGCAAAGAAGTGATTTTTTTAGCGTTCTGAAGTCAGTCATCGCTGGCAAGCCAGCTCCCACAGGTCTTTGGGTCGAACCAAAATTGTGTTCCAGCAAAGAACCCTGTGGGAGCTGGCTTGCCAGCGATGCTTTTAGCGGCTGGCGATCAGCGCTTGACCGCGCACTACAGCAGCCTTGACCTGCGCCGGCGCAGTCCCGCCGATATGGTCGCGGGCATTCACCGAGCCTTCCAGGGTCAACACGGCAAACACGTCCTGCTCGATCTGATCGCTGAACTGGCGCAGTTCTTCCAGGCTCATCTCGGCCAGATCCTTGCCCGTGTCCACGCCGTACTTCACGGCATGGCCAACGATTTCGTGGCAATCACGGAACGGCAAACCACGGCGCACCAGATAATCCGCCAGGTCGGTCGCGGTGGAGAAGCCACGCAGCGCCGCTTCACGCATGATCGCGTGCTTCGGTTTGATCGCCGGGATCATGTCGGCAAAGGCGCGCAGCGAGTCGCGCAGGGTGTCGGCGGCGTCGAACAGCGGCTCTTTGTCTTCCTGGTTGTCCTTGTTGTAGGCCAGCGGTTGGCCTTTCATCAAGGTCAGCAGGCCCATCAAGGCACCGAACACACGGCCGGTCTTGCCACGTACCAGCTCTGGCACGTCGGGGTTTTTCTTTTGCGGCATGATCGAGCTGCCGGTGCAGAAACGGTCCGGCAGATCGATGAACTGGAACTGCGCGCTGGTCCACAGCACCAATTCTTCGGAGAAACGCGACAAGTGCATCATCGCGATGCTCGCGGCCGAGCAGAATTCGATGGCGAAATCGCGATCGGAAACGTTGTCCAGCGAGTTGCCGCCAACCGCGTCAAAACCCAGCAGTTGTGCGGTGTATTCGCGGTCGATCGGGTAGGTGGTGCCGGCCAGCGCGGCGCTGCCCAGCGGCATGCGGTTGGTGCGCTTGCGGCAGTCGACCAGACGCTCGTAATCGCGGCTGAGCATTTCGAACCAGGCCAGCATGTGGTGCCCGAACGTCACTGGCTGCGCGGTCTGCAAGTGGGTGAAGCCCGGCATGATGCTCGCAGCTTCGCGCTCGGCTTGCTCCAGCAGGCCTTTTTGCAGACGGGTGATTTCGGCGAGGATCAGGTCGATCTCGTCACGCAGCCACAGGCGGATGTCGGTGGCCACCTGGTCGTTGCGGCTACGCCCGGTGTGCAATTTTTTACCGGTGACACCGATGCGATCGGTCAGGCGTGCTTCGATGTTCATGTGCACGTCTTCGAGGTCGATGCGCCAGTCGAACTGGCCGGCCTCGATTTCGCCCTGAATGGTGTTCAGGCCGTCGATGATGCTGTCGCGCTCGGCATCGGTCAGCACGCCGACCTTGGCCAGCATGGTGGCGTGGGCGATCGAGCCCATGATGTCGTGGCGATACAGGCGCTGGTCGAAAGTGACGGAGGCGGTGAAGCGGGCGACGAAGGCGTCGACGGGTTCACTGAAGCGGCCGCCCCAGGACTGATTGGTCTTGTCAGTGCTCATGAATTCGCTCGTATCGGCTTGAAGAAAAAAGGCGTGAAACGCTGGCGCGGATAATAACAGGGTTGCCCAGACTGTCGCTGACACCGGTCGATACGTTTTTTTCTCATTGGCTCAGTCATAGTCGGCGCTGCGCCCGGAAGATTTGCGCAAGGATATTTTTCGATTGAGCAATATCGGCCCGACGAGCGTCTACAGTAGGACATAAGGGTCGGCGCGACTTTCGATCGCGCAAAGGTCTGGCCGCCGACTATAAGAAGAGGGGGGTGGGTGTAATTGTCCTTCGGCAATCCCCGTGAGAAACGCAGGAAACAGCGGGCTTTGAGCAGTACGACCCGGACACTGGCAAATATTGCTGGCCGACGTACGGCACTTTTTGGCGCTCGGGCTAGTCTTAGCGTGGATCGCGGTGACGGACGTCACTTCACCTGTCTACGCTATCCTTGTGCGAGACTCACGCAGGAATCCAGCGCAATATGAATGTCCTGATCGTTGATGACGAACCACTGGCTCGCGAGCGCCTCAGCCGAATGGTGAGCGAGCTCGAGGGTTATACAGTTCTGGAGCCCAGCGCCACGAATGGCGAGGAGGCGTTGGCACTGATCGACAGCCACAAACCGGATATCGTGCTGCTTGATATCCGCATGCCGGGCCTCGATGGCCTGCAAGTTGCTGCCCGTCTGTGCGAACGAGAAACGCCGCCCGCCGTGGTGTTTTGCACCAGCCCCGATGAATTTGCCGTGGAAGCCCTGCAGGCCAGCGCCGTGGGCTATGTGGTGAAACCCGTGCGAACCGAACATCTGCATGACGCCCTGAAACGGGCGGAACGTCCCAACCGGGCGCAACTCTCGGCCCTGACCCGTCCCGCTGCCGAAAGTGGCACCGGCCCACGCAGCCACATCAGCGCCCGCACCCGTAAAGGCATCGAACTGATCCCGCTGGATCAGGTGGTCTATTTCATTGCCGACCACAAATACGTGACCTTGCGCCACGAGGCCGGCGAAGTGCTGCTCGACGAGCCACTGAAGGCTCTGGAAGACGAATTCGGCGAACGCTTTGTGCGTATCCACCGCAACGCCCTGGTCGCCCGCGACCGCATCGAACGTCTGCAACGCACGCCGCTGGGGCATTTCCAACTGTTCCTCAAAGGCCTCAATGGTGATGCGCTGATCGTCAGCCGTCGGCACGTGGCCGGTGTGCGCAAAATGATGCAGGGCCTGTAAGCCGGACATTTCCGGCGGCTCACATTTCTTTCCATCGGGCATTGCAGGCCAGGGAGGCCGCGCCGACTCTGATTCAAGTCAAAGTGGATTTGGCTGAGCTGTTATTATCCGCCGTATCTATTCAGTACGGATTGATCCATGTCCTCTCGCGAAATCCGCATCGCCACCCGTAAAAGTGCGTTGGCCCTCTGGCAGGCCGAATACGTCAAAGCCCGTCTGGAAGCGGCCCACCCGGGCCTGCTGGTGACGCTGGTGCCCATGGTCAGTCGCGGCGACAAGCTGCTCGATTCGCCACTGTCGAAAATCGGCGGCAAGGGCCTGTTCGTCAAAGAACTGGAAACCGCGCTGCTGGAAAACGAAGCCGACATCGCCGTCCACTCGATGAAAGACGTGCCGATGGACTTCCCCGAAGGCCTCGGTCTGTTTTGCATCTGCGAGCGCGAAGACCCGCGCGATGCCTTCGTTTCCAATACCTATGAAAGCCTTGAAGCGTTGCCTGCCGGCAGCATCGTCGGCACCTCCAGTCTGCGCCGTCAGGCGCAACTGCTGACGCGTCGCCCGGATCTTGAAATCCGCTTCCTGCGCGGCAACGTCAATACGCGTCTGGCCAAGCTTGATGCTGGCGAGTACGACGCGATCATCCTCGCAGCGGCCGGCCTGATCCGCCTCGGTTTCGAAGAGCGCATCACTTCGGCAATCAGTGTCGATGACAGCCTGCCGGCCGGTGGCCAAGGTGCGGTCGGTATCGAATGCCGCAGCGCCGACACGCAAATCCACGCCTTGCTCGCCCCGCTGCATCACGCCGACACCTCGTCGCGGGTGACTGCCGAACGTGCCCTCAACAAACATCTGAATGGCGGCTGCCAGGTGCCGATCGCCTGCTACGCCGTGCTCGAAGGCGAGCAGTTGTGGTTGCGTGGTCTGGTCGGCGAGCCGAGCGGTGGCAAGCTGCTCAGCGCTGAAGCCCGTGCGCCACGTGCTAATGCCCAAGCATTGGGTGTGCAGGTAGCTGAAGATCTGTTGAGCCAGGGCGCCGCCGACATTCTCAAAGCAGTCTACGGCGAGGCAGGTCACGAGTGACCGCTTGGCGCCTGCTGCTGACGCGCCCTGCGGAAGATTGTGCGGCGCTCGCCGAGACGTTGGCGGCGCAGGGCGTTTTCAGTAGTTGTCTGCCGCTCCTGGACATTGTCGCGCTGCCAGTCTCTGACAAGATTCGTCAGGCGATTGCGCAGTTGCCGGGTTGCAGCGCGGTGATCGTGGTCAGCAAACCGGCGGCGCGCATTGCACTGGATTTACTCGGCGGCTCGCCTGCGCTGACGATGCCGTGGTTCAGCGTCGGTGCGGCAACCGCGCAGATCCTTCTGGATCGCGGCCTCGATGCGCACTTCCCGTCTGAGGGCGATGACAGTGAAGCGTTGCTGCAATTGCCGCGTCTGCGTGAGGCGGTCAGCCAGCCCGGTGCGCAGGTATTGATCCTGCGCGGGCAGGGCGGGCGCGAGCTGCTCGCCGAGCGTTTGCGTGAGCTAGGTGCTAGTGTCGAGTATCTGGAATTGTATCGACGTGACCTGCCAGCCTATGCACCGCACGCGTTGCCGCAGCGGATCGCAGCGGAACGCTTGAACGGGCTGGTGGTCAGCAGTGGACAGGGTTTCGAGCACCTGCGCGAAATGGCTGGCGATGCCTGGCCCGAGATTGCGCAGCTGCCGTTGTTTGTTCCAAGCCCAAGGGTCGCCGAGCTGGCACGTGCCGCCGGGGCTCAAACAGTTGTGGATTGCCGCGGCGCGAGTGCCGCGGCTTTGCTGACGGCGTTACGGGAGCATCCCGGGCCCGTTCTCTAATGCAAAGGATGGATACGTGAGCGAAACAGCCTTGCCAAAAGATGATGTCCAACCTGTCGTGCTTGAAAAGCAGGTTGAAACTCCACCGCCGGCCAACGAGCCGCGCCGAGGCAATGGACTGGCCATCGTCGCCCTGTTGCTCGGTGCTGCCGGTGTCGCGATCGGTGGCTGGGGTGTCTGGCAGGTCCGTCACCTGCAGACCAACACCCAACAACAGTCGGGCCAGGTGCAGGCGCTGAACGATCAGGCGCAGAGCCTGAAACTCAACGAGCAGCGTCTGACCGAGCGCCTCGCGCAGTTGCCGGGCGCCGACGAACTTGCCGAGCGCCAGCGTCTGGTGACGCAGCTTCAGGGCGATCAGCAACGCCTCAACCAACGCCTGGAAACCGTCCTCGGGGCGAGCCGCAAGGACTGGCGTCTGGCCGAGGCCGAACACCTTCTGCGTCTGGCCAGCCTGCGTCTTTCCGCGTTGCAGGACATCAGCAGCGCGCAGGCACTGGTGCAGGGCGCCGACGAAATTCTCCGCGAACAGAACGACCCTGGTTCTTTCGCTGCCCGCGAGCAAGTGGCGAAAACCCTGGTGGCCCTGCGCAGCACCGCGCAGCCGGATCGCACCGGGCTGTTCCTGCGCCTCGGCGCGTTGCGCGATCAGGTCATTGATCTCACCGAGCTGGCGCCGGAGTACAAGGATCGCGGCGAATCGCTGCTGGGCCTGACTGCCGACGGTGACGGCGCCAGTCGCTGGGCACAGTGGTGGGATCAGGTTTCGCGTTACATCCGTATCGATTTCAACGCTGACAAGAATGTGCGGCCGCTGCTGGCCGGGCAGAGCCTGAGCCAGGTACGTCTGGCCCTGAGCCTGGCGCTGGAGCAGGCGCAGTGGGCGGCGCTCAACGGACAGGCGCCGGTTTATACCCAGGCACTGGCCGAGGCGCGTGACGTGCTCAAAGGCAATTTCAATCCGGACAACCCGCAGAGCAAAGTGATGCTGGAGCAGGTTGGCGAATTGAGCAAAGAGCCGGTCACGGTCAACACGCCGGATCTGGCCGGCACTCTCAGCGCGGTGCAGGCGTATCTGGAACGGCGCAACGTCAATGCTGAAGAATCGGTGAAACCTTTTGCCAAGCCTGCCGCCAATTCCGCGCAGGAGGCGACGCCATGAAGCGCCTGTATGTGATCGTGTTCCTGGTGATCGCGGCGACAGCGGCGCTGGGTTTTGCGGTGGCGCAGCATTCCGGTTACGTGCTGGTCGCCTACAAGAGCTTTCGCTACGAAGCGAGCCTGTGGGCAACGCTGGCGGTCATCGCGGTGCTGTGGCTGCTGATCTGGGGCATCAAGGCGTTGGTCGAGCTGGTGATGACCTCCAGCGGCGTGGTCAATCCATGGTCGCGGCGCAACCGCAGCCGTCGCGTGCAAGTGGCGATCGAACACGGGCAACTGGACCTGGCCGAAGGGCGTTGGGCCAGCGCGCAACGTCATCTGCATCGCGCGGCTGAAGCCGAGCGCCAACCGTTGCTGTACTACCTCGGCGCTGCGCGCGCCGCCAATGAGCAAGGCAATTACGAAGAATGCGACCGCCTGCTGGAGCGTGCGCTGGAGCGTCAGCCGCAGGCCGAACTGGCGATTGCCTTGAGCCATGCGCAACTGCAAACCGATCGCGGCGATACCGATGGGGCGCTGGTTACGCTGCAAGCGATGCACGAGCGCCATCCGCACAATGCGCAGACGTTGCGCCAGTTGCAGCGCCTGTATCAGCAGCGTGGTGAATGGTCGGCGGTGATTCGCCTGCTGCCGGAGCTGCGCAAGGACAAGGTCCTGCCAGCGGCCGAACTGGCTGAACTCGAACGACGCGCCTGGGGCGAGAACCTTTCGTTGGCGGCGCATCGCGAAGAGGACGGCACGGTGGGCCTGCAATCGCTCAATCGGGCATGGCAGCAACTGACTTCCGCGCAACGTCAGGAGTCGCCGCTGGTGCTGGCGTATGCCGAGCAACTGCGGCAGTTGGGCGCTCAGGTGGAAGCCGAGGAAGTCTTGCGCGGCGCCATCAAACGCAAGTTCGACAGTCATCTGGCCCGCCTGTATGGCCTGGTGCGCGGCAGCGATCCGGCGCGTCAGTTGCAGACGGCTGAAGGCTGGCTCAAGGAGCATCCGAACGATCCGAGCCTGCTGCTGACCTTGGGGCGTCTGTGCCTGCAAACCAGCCTGTGGGGCAAGGCGCGCGATTATCTGGAAAGCAGCCTGCGTGTGCAGCGCAATCCGGAAACCTGCGCGGAACTGGCGCGTTTGCTGGCGCAACTGGGTGATACCGAGCGCAGCAACCAGCTGTTCCAGGAAGGCCTCGGTTTGTTGGATGAGCGCCTGCTGGCGGCGCCGTTGCCGGTACCGGCTCGCGCCTGAAAACACGGGGGAGTTCGCTCCCTCGTTTTCGTTTCGCGACTATTGATTGCCTGCAAATCAGCCTCGAAGGCAAAGTCCTACAGCGTGCTTTACCTTTTCCTCTCTACCCTGTCGGGTTTTCCCTACACCTTTACCGAAGTGTCGCCAGCCCACCGCCTTGAAAGGCTGACGCGCTTTCCTCTACCGTAACTGCCTGTCTCTACTGTTACGGAAAAGCCATGTCGTTGGCCTGCTCACGCTCCTTGTTTTTCATGGCTTTCACTGCGGGGGCCGTTGCCCTGGGAGCTTCCTATTACCTTGAATACGCGGTTGGCCTGGTGCCGTGCAGCCTGTGCCTGGTGCAGCGATTGTGCATGACGCTGCTCACAGCCTGTTGCGGACTGGCGGCGGTGCACGGCCCGCAACGCCTCGGTCTGTCGTTCTATTGGGTGGCCGCGCTGGGTGCGAGCCTCGGCGGAACCACTGCGGCCTGGCGACAGGTGTTGTTGCAGAGCGATCCGGTGTTACAGCTGGCAAACTGCTCACCCGATCCAGCCACCTTGTTCAGCAACCTGCCATGGCTGTGTGCGGCGGTGCGGATGATTAACGGCAGCGCCGATTGCGCGGAAATTTCCTGGACGCTGTTTGACCTGAGCGTTCCAGAGTGGAGCCTGCTGTTCTTTATGGCCGTCTCCGTGCTGGCGTTTTTTCAACTCGTGCGACAGGTCTGGAACGCTCTGCAACGACCGCTCAGCGGCGAAGCGTCGCACCGGGGGCTGGTCAGGGATTAAACACTTGTATGAACTTTATCTCCTGCGTACCTTGAAGCCATAGGCGCGCGGGCATAATCTGGCCCGCACGTGTCATTGGATTTATGTTGCTCGATGACGCTCTGCCCGTCCGCACTCCAAGCGATAAACCAGAAGAGAGGCGCGGGTGTAGAGCAGCATGACCCACAAGGGAAGAGAGATCGCCATGCTCGAAAGTTGTCAGAATGCTCAGGAACGCTGGGGTGGAGTTCATCTGCTGATCGACCGCTGGTTGCAAGAGCGGCATGAACTGGTTCGGGCCTATGATGCTCTTGGTGCGAAACCCGAGAAGTTGTCCGAGAACCGCAAGCCCTTGCAGGAATTCTGCGGCGTGCTGGTGGACTACGTATCGGCCGGGCATTTCGAAATCTACGAACAGCTGACCGGCGAAGCCAAGGCGTTCAACGACAAGCGCGGCCTGGAACTCGCCGAGACAATCTATCCGCGCATCGACGTGATCACCGAGAAGCTGCTCGCGTTCAACGATCTGTGTGATGAAGGCAAATGC
This sequence comes from Pseudomonas sp. GM80, assembly GCF_000282515.1. Lineage (GTDB taxonomy): Bacteria > Pseudomonadota > Gammaproteobacteria > Pseudomonadales > Pseudomonadaceae > Aquipseudomonas. The sequence goes on along the minus strand of NZ_AKJD01000148.1, from coordinate 20,004 downwards.
GTTGCCGAGAAATTCAAGGAGCTCGGTGGTTTGCTGCACGAGCGCTTCGAACTCGAAGACTGCCTGATTGAAGTGCTGCACACAGCGCACAAGGAAGAAGATCCGGTCCAGGCCTGATCCTTTCTACCGATCAAAAAAAACGGTGCGCCCAAAGCGCACCGTTTTTTATTGCCTGCTCAACTGGTCGCGCCGCGCAATTCCACTTCAAACACCAGCGGTGTGAATGGCGCGATCAGGTCACCGGCACCGTCCGCGCCATACGCTTGATCCGATGGAATCACCAGGCGCCATTTCGCGCCCACCGGCATGTTTTGCAAAGCGGTGCGCCAACCGGCGATCACGCTGTCGAGGTTGAACCATTGCGGCTGAGTGTTCTGATCGAACACGGTGCCGTCGGGCAAGCGACCGACATACAACACCTGCACTTTTCCATCCGGCCCGGCTTTGGCGCCAGTGCCTGGCGTCAGCTCGGTCAGGAGGATGCCGTCGGCCAATTCCTTCACGCCCGGCTTGGCTTTTTCTGCCGTGAGAAACCTCTGCTCGTTTTCCATCGCGGCATCACTGGAAGGCTGCGCTGAATGTTCGGCATTTTGTGCTTCGTGATCAGCCAGAATCTGTTCGATACGCGCTTCACTCAGCGCCAATGGCTTGCCTTGATAGGCTTGCTGCAAGCCTTCGACCAACGCTTGAATCTGCAACTGCGGAACCTCCTGACGCAGGCGTTCACCCAGGCTTGCACCGAGACTGTAGGCGAGATCGTGAGCGTCATTCGCGGTGGTTTTTTCGTCGGCGTGAACCACTGAAAAAACCATGCAGAGGGATAAAAAAAGGTAGCGCGACATGGGCACTCTCCGTCCTGAGATGCGGTGGATTATGCCAGCGCAAACGTCTGCAACGGTGAACTGCTTTTGACTTGTCGAAGAACATTTTCACTTCGTTGCAACGCAACCGTTTCGATACTGTCAAGATGACCTAGCGGCGGTAGCAGCAGAGGTCTAGTATGAGCCGCATTCACGTCAGCCAGGAGGTAAACCATGTCGGCCACCAAGAAGCCTGTAAACACTCCGTTGCACTTACTCCAACAACTCTCGGGCAGCCTGCTCGAGCATTTGGAAAACGCTTGCTCGCAAGCCTTGGCTGATGCTGAAAAACTGCTCGCCAAACTGGAAAAGCAACGCGGCAAGGCGCAAGAAAAACTGCACAAATCGCGTACCAAATTGCAAGACGCAGCGGCTGCCGGTAAAGCCAAGGCACAGACCAAAGCCAAAGGCGCAGTGAAAGAACTGGAAGACCTGCTCGATGCGCTGAAGGATCGTCAGTCCGATACCCGCAGCTACATTCTGCAACTCAAGCGTGACGCCCAGGAAAGCCTGAAACTGGCCCAGGGTGTTGGCCGCGTTCAAGAAGCCGTGGGCAAAGTATTGTCGACTCGCTCGGCCAAACCAGCAGCGGCACCGGCGAAGAAAGCTGCTGCAAAACCTGCTGCAGCCAAAGCTCCAGCGAAAACTGCAGCGGCCAAGCCTGCTGCAAAAGCGGCTGCTAAAACCGCTGCCAAGCCTGCTGCAAAAGCACCAGTGAAAACCGCTGCAAAACCAGCGGCCAAAGCGGCTGCAAAACCTGCTGCGAAAAAACCTGCTGCGGCGAGCGCTGCAAAACCAGCGGCTAAAACCACAGCGGCAAAACCTGCTGCGCGTACTGCCGCTGCCAAGCCGGCTACCCGTGCCGCTGCTGCTAAACCAGCCGCAAAACCAGCTGCTGCCAAAGCTGCTCCAGCGAAAGCCACCGCTGCAAAGCCGGCCGCTAAACCTGCTGCCAAAGCTGCGGCAAAACCTGCTGCTGCAAAACCAGCTGCCAAGACTGCCGCTAAACCAGCAGCGGCCAAACCTGCGGCAAAAGCGCCAGCCAAAGCTGCTGCAAAACCGGCTGCAAAACCAGCCGTGAAAGCCGCCGCCAAACCGGCAGCCAAGCCAGCCGCTAAACCGGCCGCTGCTGCCAAACCAACGACTGCTGCCGCCAAGCCTGCTGCTGCAAAAACAGCCGCCAAGCCAGCTGCAAAACCTGCCGTTAAAAAGCCAGCCGCTGCCAAACCAGCTGCCGCCAAACCGGCTACCGCGCCTGCCGCCAAACCTGCCGCACCGGCAGCGTCGGCTGCGCCAGCGGCACCTGCTCCAGCCGCTACCACCTCGACCCCTTCGACTGCGTCATCGCCAGCCGTTGTGTCGAGCACCAGCAACAACCCAACCAGCGCTTCCTAAGTGCCGGTAGCCGCGACGCGCAGCACTTGCAGCGCGTCGCGGTTCGGGCTGGCTGCCATGCCGGCCAAGCCTTCCAGCCAGGTCATCGAACCTGCCTCGTTTCGCGTCCACTCCTGCGCCACACCCTCAAGCCGTGACAGCAACACTCGCTCAGCTTCCAGCTCAAGTGACTTGATCTGCTCGCGCATGCCTTTCAACACCGCATCATCCACCGCCCGGGTTTTCCATTGCATGCGCAGTGCCCGCAGCGGCTGCACTACCTCGATATCCCACGGCTCGGTCAGCGCCTGAAGCTGGCGAACGCGTTGTTCATCGCAAGTCACCCCGCGTTGTTCCAGCCACAAACCACACAGCAGCAGGCACACATTCGCGCCCGCCGTTTGCAGTTGCAGACAAGCATCTTCCACGCCCGGACGGGCGTAGACGGCAAGGGAAAAGCTCCACAGGTCAGAGGACATCGTGCTACTCGCGCCAGTTGTGAGCGAAGCTGGTAGACTCCGCCGCCATTATGATCCGACTTCAGAACCTGACTTTACAGCGTGGCCCGCAACGTCTGCTAGAAGACGCCGAGCTGACCCTGCACGCCGGCCACAAAGCCGGCCTCATCGGTGCCAACGGCGCCGGCAAATCGAGCCTGTTCGCCTTGATTCGGGGCGAACTGCACCCGGACTCGGGTGACTGCTTCCTGCCGGCCGACTGGCGCATCGCCCACATGCGCCAGGAAATCGAGACGCTCGAGCGCCTTGCCGTCGACTATGTGCTCGATGGCGACCTGCGTCTACGCGAGGTGCAACGTGACCTCGCTGCCGCCGAAGCGGCGCATGACGGTGCCGCTCAGGCCCGCCTGCACTCGGAACTCGACAGCGCCGACGGTTACACCGCCGATGCGCGAGCGCGCAAGTTGCTCGCCGGTCTCGGTTTCACCAACGAGCAGATGGATCGTCAGGTCGGGGATTTCTCCGGTGGCTGGCGGATGCGCCTGAACCTGGCGCAAGCCTTGATGTGTCCTTCGGACTTATTGCTGCTCGACGAACCGACCAACCACTTGGATCTCGACGCTATCATCTGGCTCGAAGAGTGGCTGAAAAGCTACCCGGGCACCTTGCTGCTGATTTCCCACGACCGTGATTTCCTCGACGAAGTCGTCGATCACGTCGCGCATGTCGATCAGCGCAAGATCACCCTCTACCGTGGTGGCTACACCGCGTTCGAGCGCGCCCGTGCCGAGCGTCTGGCCCAGCAGCAGCAGGCCTACGAGAAGCAGCAGGCGCAACGTGCGCACATGGAAAGCTACATCGCCCGCTTCAAGGCGCAAGCGACCAAGGCCCGTCAGGCACAGAGCCGGATCAAGGCCCTGGAGCGGATGGAAGAGTTGTCGGCAGCTCACGTCGATTCGCCGTTCGACTTCGTCTTCCGCGAGTCGACGAAAATCTCCAGCCCGCTGATCGACCTGTCCGATGCGCGACTGGGTTACGGCGACAAAACCATCCTGGAGAAGGTCAAGCTGCAACTGACCCCGGGGGCACGGATCGGCCTGCTCGGGCCGAACGGCGCGGGTAAATCGACGCTGATCAAGAACCTCGCCGGCGAGCTGTCACCGATCGCCGGGCGCCTGACCCGTGGCGAGAACACCGTGGTCGGCTACTTCGCCCAGCATCAGCTCGACTCGCTGGATTCCAAGGCCAGCCCATTGCTGCACATGCAACGTCTGGCACCGAGCGAGCGCGAGCAGACCCTGCGCGACTTCCTTGGCGGTTTCGACTTCCGTGGCGCGCGCATCGATGAGCCGGTGCTGAATTTTTCCGGTGGCGAAAAGGCGCGTCTGGCCTTGGCGTTGATCGCCTGGGAACGTCCGAATCTGTTGCTGCTCGACGAACCGACCAACCACCTCGACCTGGAAATGCGCCTGGCGCTGACCATGGCGCTGCAGGAATTCAGCGGCGCGGTACTGGTGGTGTCTCACGACCGGCACTTGCTCAAGAGCACCACCGATAACTTCTACCTGGTCGCGGACGGCAAGGTCGAAGAGTTCGATGGCGACCTCGAAGACTATGCGCGCTGGCTGGTGGAATACCGCCAGCGCAATGCGCCGGTAAGCAACACTCCGGCCAACCCGGACAAGACTGACAAGAAGGCTCAGCGTCAGGCTGCAGCTGCGTTGCGTCAGCAACTGGCGCCGCACAAGCGCGAAGCCGATAAGCTTGAAGCTGAACTGGGCAAGCTTCACGAGAAACTGGCCAAGGTCGATGCCAGCCTCGGCGACAGCGATATCTACGAGCCGGCGCGCAAGAACGAATTGCGTGATCTGTTGGCCGAACAAGCCAAGCTGAAGGTTCGCGAAGGCGAGCTGGAAGAGGCGTGGATGGAAGCCCTCGAGGTGCTGGAAAGCATGCAGGCGGAGCTGGAGGCGCTGTCCTGATGGAAGCGTTCAAGCTGCCGCTGCCGGCGATGTGGGTCGAGCCAATCTGGCTGGGCGTGCAGATTCTGCTGATCCTGCTGGCCGGCTATCTCGCCCAACGCTTCGTTGCCAAGTGCCTGACCCGCCTGGGTGAGCGCTATCCGTTCCCGCCGCAGTTGCTGATGCCGCTGCGTGGCGTGCTGCGCTGGCTGATCATGGGCAGTGCGGTGATCTTTGTTTTGGAACGCCTCGGTGTTTCGGCCACGGTGTTGTGGACGGCGCTGTCGGGTTTCGTCGCGGTGGCGGCGGTCGCGTTCTTCGCGATGTGGAGTGTGCTGTCGAACCTGCTGTGCGCAATTCTGATCTTTACGGTCGGGCCGTTTCGGCTGGGCGATATCGTTGAACTGGTCGACACCACGGACAAGCCTGGCGTGAAGGGGCGGGTGGTGGCGATCAATCTGCTTTACACGACGTTGATCGAAGCGGAAGAGTTGGGGACGGGGAGCGCGATGGTGCAGGTGCCGAACAGTCTGTTCTTCCAGCGTTCGGTACGGCGTTGGCGTGGGACGGATGTGTTTCCGTCTAGCGGTTTTGAGAAGTAGGGTTTCAAGCAAGATCAAAAGATCGCAGCCTTCGGCAGCTCCTACAGGGATCGCATTCTCACGTAGGAACTGCCGGAGTCTGCGATCTTTTGCTTTTAGCTCCGATCCGCATTAGCTTGAGCGTCTGTCACGATTCAGATGCGAGGTGTGCGATGGAGCTTCAAACATGGCTGGCGTTTTTTGCCGCCTGCTGGGTGATCAGTCTGTCCCCGGGTGCTGGCGCCATTGCGTCGATGTCCAGCGGTCTGCAATACGGTTTCTGGCGCGGTTACTGGAACGCCCTCGGCCTGCAGATTGGCCTGGCGGTGCAGATTGCGATTGTCGGCGCCGGCGTTGGCGCGATCCTGACCGCTTCGGCGACTGCCTTCCACGCCATCAAATGGTTCGGTGTCGCTTACCTCGTGTATCTGGCCATCAAGCAATGGCGCGCGCAGCCCATGGACATGAGCGATGACGCGGCGGTGCGGCCGATCGGCAAGCCGCTGGCATTGGTGTTCCGTGGTTTTCTGGTCAACATCAGCAACCCCAAGGCGCTGGTGTTCATGCTGGCGGTGCTGCCGCAGTTCATCAATCCGCACGCGCCGCTGCTGATTCAGTACGTGGTGATCGGCGCAACCATGATCTGCGTCGACCTGATTGTGATGGCCGGTTATACCGGTCTGGCCTCGAAGGTGCTGCGTCTGTTGCGCACACCGCAACAGCAGAAACGCATGAACCGCACGTTTGCCGGGCTGTTCATTGGCGCGGCGGCGTTTATGGCGACGCTGCGCAAAGCAGCCGCCTAAACCTCACAGACACACAACTGTGGTGAGGGGATTTATCCCCGATGGGCTGCGCAGCGGCCCCTTCTTTTAAGATCAAGAGGGGGCCCGCTTCGCGAGCCATCGGGGATAAATCCCCTCACCACAAAGTCCACAGCACAAAGTTCACATCAGATTTGTGCAGGCCTGCAATCAGCGCAGGATCACCGGCGCAGTATCGCGCGGCAGGTTGTTGCGCTGCGGTGCTTCGCGCGGCTGCTCGTACCCGCCACCACCAAGCTGCATGCTCAGCTGCCCGGCCACGTCCTCACCCAGCGCCTTCGACACGTCACGTACCACCCGTGGGCGGTTCAGTGAGATCTTGATGTCGCGGTGGTTCACCAGTTTGGTGTCCTGCGCTTCGCCCATCGCCGTGAAGGCCGAAGTGATCTCGAAGGTCTTGGTGTTGATCAGGCTGAAATCCGCCACCAGCGTCAGGCCCAGCACCGCCGAATAGCTGTCGGTGTTCGCCAGCTCGTTGATGTCCTGGGTGAAGTCGATGTCCGACACCGTCCCGAACAACACATAGTCGGCGCCTTTGAAGGCGCCGGACTTGATTCGCTTGATCACATCGTAGATGTCACCCTTGGACGAGGCAGTGTACGGCGTGCCCTGGATCAGCTGGAACATGCCGGTGCGGAGAATTTCACCCTTGATGTCGCCGGTGAATTTACGCAGCTCGGCCTGCTCGATGTAGCTGGTGTTCGCTTCGTACTCGTTGTAGTTCGACGAGCCGCTGGAGCTGTAGTAACCCTCGCGGTAATTGTTCTGCGACGAAACGATGTGGATGTATTGCTCCACACGTTCCTGGTACGCCAGATCCGTTACCGCGACTTTCGGGGCCGCTTGCACGCTGAACGCGCAAGCCAGGGCCATCATGCCAATCCATGCGCGCATCAATTAACGCTCCGTGGTTTTGCGGATCTCTTTTTCGTCCATCCACTCGGCCAGACCGCTTTCAACGTCGATCAGTTGCAGGCTGAATTTGTAGAAGACGTCCTTGTAGTCGCTGCTGCGCTTGACGATCGAGCTGATCGAACCTTCCAGACGGTATTTGGCCGCGATCATGTTGCCAGTCTTGGCCACGGTGCTTTTCTTGTACAGACCGCTCTGGTTTTGCAGCTTGAGCTGGTCGACCTGGCTCTGCATGGCGGTGTTGTCGCTGGCGAAACGGGCGACGCCGGTCTTCATCAGCTGAGTCTTGATGCTGGTGGTGATCTCACGCGTGTCGATGTATTCGCTGGTCTTGTTCTTCACATCGTAGACCTGAACCACCGGGCGACCTTGCAGGATGCCGGACTGAGCCATCGAACGGGTCATCGACTCGGCAATCATCTGCAGGTCGGTCGAACCGAATTCGTTGGTCACGGTTTCAACGGCTTTGGTATCACCGTAGCTGATGTTCTTGCTGCCCAGGGTCGGCGAAGTGTTGACGCAGCCGGAGGCCAGCAGGGCAATAACGGCGATGCAGGAAAAGCGTGCAAACATGGGAATGCTCTCTAAATCAGAAATAGGGTGGCGGGCTTACGGCGTCTTGAGTTCCAGACGGAAGTCCACGGCTTTCGGCGTCGGGGCGATGCCCTGAATGAAGCTGGTCTGGGCGCCGTACATCATCTGGCTTTTCCAGACTTCCTCGTCGGCAATCGGGAAGCCTTCCGGGCCTAGCCAGGCGAAGCGGTAGTAGAACGTCTTGTTGCTGTTGAGGGTGTTGCTCAACTGCACGTTGACGGTCATGAAACCGTTTTCGCGGGCGACGCGCATGGCGCCGACGACGATGTGTTTCTGCGGACCCATGGCCACGACTTTGCTCGCGGCGCTGCCCGGCTCAGGTGGTGGCGGGGTGGCGCAGCCGCTCGCCAGCAAGGCGAGGGCGGCGACGGCGATGAGTTTGAAGCGCATGCAAAGACTCCGTTCTTAAGGTTGTTTGAGGCTGGCGACGTTGGTCGCACTGGCACTCGGGATCACGTGGGCGGCCAGACCGCCAGCGAACACCTGGTTACCGACGGCGCGCAGGCTGATGACCTGATAACGCTGGTCGACGGTGACCTTGACCACCGAGCCGCCAACCGCGCTCGGCAGGGTAACCTGATGCTCGCCTTTTTTCAGGCGCAGACGCACCACTTGGGTGTAGTCCGGCAGGGTACGCCACGTACGGGTATCGGCACCTTCGAGCACAGCTGAAGAGATACCGACAGCCAGACCGGCCAGCGGGTTGGTTTCGTTGATCTTCTTCTGCGCCACGCCTTTGGTGATTGCGCGCACGGTGGTGCGCACGATGATCCCCGGCATGTCGTCGCGCAGGGCGCGACGGGACATCGCCGTGGTGCTGTTGAGGGCCGTCAGGTCAACCTGCTGACCGTCGACACCGATCTGCGCGAAGGTGGCGGTGGAGGTGTCCGGTTTGATCACCGGGAACGACAGCGGCGTGATCACCACGCTGTTGGAAATCGGCAGCGGCAACGGAATGCGGATCGAGTCACGTGCCGGCGCCAGGCCGCTTTGCACCACGATCAGGATATCGCTGTCGTCGGATTTGACCGGCTTGTCGAGGTTGATCAGCGCCTGCTCCAGCAGCGGCGTGTTCGGACGCAGTTCGGCGGCCTTGCGGTAGCCCGGTGCAGCCAGGCCTTTCTCGCCCAGGGCTTCATAGACGAAACCGGAGAGGTAATGGCTGAACGCACTCTGGTAGCTGTTCTTCAGGCCGACGACTTCCGGTGCATCGAGGCTGGCGACCGGATAACCCTGCAGGTCTTTGTACTGGGTCTTGACGCCTTCTTTCTCGGCCTCTTCTTCGCTCTTGAGGTATTCCTTGTCGCGCAGGTCAGCGATCACCGCTTCACGCTCGTGAGTCCGCTTGATCGCGGTGCGTGCGCCGTCAAAGTCATTCACCGCCAGCAGGTTCAGGGCCATCTGCGTGGTCAGCATGACTTTTTCATAGTCGTAGCCTTCGTAACGACGCACCTTGTCGTTGACGATGAAGCTGCCGAACTGAGCCAGGTACTTACCAGTGTCGAGCTTGACCGAGTCTTCCCACTGACCGACCACCTGATCGGCGCTGGTCCAGGCGCTCTGGCTGCCGGACAGGTCACCCTTGGCGCGCAGCAACTCACCTTTCTCGAAGTAATAGAGCAGGTCTTTGTCCGGGCCGCTGTTGTTCTTTTCCAGCAGGGTCAGCGCAGCGTCGACGTTGCCGGTCGCCAGTTGCTGATTGGTCTGGGCCAGTTCGGAGTCGTAATTGCGGAAAGCGGAACAGCCGGACAGCAAAGTGACCGCGCTGAGCGCGATCAAGGAGGGAGCGCGGAATGCCATGGGGGTACTTCTTCCCTGGAGTAAATACAGCCGCGGATGCTGGTCGGGCTGGTGTGACCCATCGACAGTGGCGCTGGCCTCCTGCCAATTCCTCATATCCTGAGGAGCTTTAATGCCGGTTCGCGTTAGCGAGGGCGCGGCATTATAAGCGGCGAATGGTGGCTATGTAATAGCTTTTTAATTGCACTGGTTAGTTAGGTGCCATTACTTATTTCAGGTTCGATACCACGCTGCTTGCCGGTGCTCCACTGGACTGAAATGCACTGCCATTGGCAAATATTCGATCGCCCAGGGCGCGCAGACCAACGACTTGGCGGTTCTGGTCGATACGGATTTTCAACGGAGCAGTCCCCGGGGTGTTGGGGAGGCTGATCAAGTGGTCGCCCTTCTTCAGGCGCAGGCGCACGACTTGGGTGAGGTTGGGCAAGGTGCGCCAGGTGCGTGTGTCGGCCTGCTCGAAACCGTCCCAGTGGGTGACATACGAAGCTTTGCTCGGATCGCGTCGATTGTCCGTGGCCTGAACGTCCGCCGCCAGAAAGGCCCGGTAGGTGGTGCGCTGGATAATGCCTGGCATGTCGTCACGCAGGGTGCGCAAGGACATGTCGGTAATGCTGTTGACCGCGATCAGCTTGTTCTGCCGACCGTCGATGCTCACTTGATTGAAGGCAGGGGTCGACGTGTCGGGCACCATCACCGGGAATGAGACATTGGCGACGATGACCTGACCGTCCTTAAGCTTCACCGGATACGGTACGCGCACCGAGCTGCGGGCTGGCGCCAGACCGCTTTGGACGATGATCAGCACGTCACTTTCGTTGGCCTTGAGCCCAGGACTGTCGAGGTCGCGCAGGGCCTGCTGGAAAAACGCCATGTCCGGGCGCAGCTCAATTGCCTGACGATAGCCGGGTGCCGCCAGATCTTTTTCACCGAGTGCCTCGTAGGTGAAGCCCGCGAGGTAGTGACTGAACGCGCTCTGATAACCGTTCTTCAAGGCAATCACGGCGGCCGATTCCAGCATGACTACCGGGTAGCCTTGCAGATCCTTGTAGTGAACGCGGGCGCCGTTGGCCTTGGCCGCTTCTTCGACCCGCTCGTATTCCAGTTCCCGTTGCCGGGCGATCAGTGCTTCACGCTCGTGGGTTTTCTTGATGTCGGCACGGGCGCCGTCGAAGTCATTCAGGGCCAGTTGATTCAGGGCCATTTGCGTGGTCAGCATGACCTTTTCGTAATCGTAGCCATCGTAGCGCCGCAGCTTGTCATTGATGATGCTGCCCCACTGATTGCCCATGGCGGCGAGCAACTTGTCGCCGGTGGTTTCTAGGGTGTCCTGGCGCTGTATGACCATCTGCTCGGCGCTGCGCCAGGCGACCTGGCTCTGTGGGAACTCACCGCCAGCGCTCAATACCGCGCCCTTCTCGAAGTAATGGAGCAGATCCTTCTCTTCGCCCGGGTTGTGCGCCTCGATCAAGGCGAGCGAGCCATCGATGTTGCCGGCCTTGAGCTGTTGCGTGGTCTGTTGCAGTTCCAGGTCGTAATCGCGGTACGCGGCGCAGCCGCTGACTTGCAAAATGGCGGCGATCAGCAGCGATGGCAGCAGACAATGGCGCATGAGCGGGTTCTTCCTTGAACGGACAGTACGAAGAGGTGACGCATTATAGGGGTGGATGATGGCTAACTGCTTTGATGTTTTTTCAGGGGCCGATGAGCATCGTGGTGTTCACCATGGCAACGACAAAGCTTGAGGGATTCGTCGTCGGAGTGAACAATATGTAACTCCGTATTTCCCCTTGAGAACCTTTCATGACTGCCTCGTCCCGCTTTCTGGCCTGGCTGGTGTTTCCGCTGTGCGCCCTGAGCAGTTTCAATCTGCTGGCCGATACCGTGGAAGGCGCGCCGCAAGCGCTGCACCTGCTTGATTACATCAGCGCCGATTACCCGCCGACGGTCGAGGCGGGAAAAATTCTCGACGACGCCGAATACCGCGAGCAGCTGGAATTCACTCAGGCGTTGCAGAGCCTGATCAGCGCGCTGCCGGCCAAGCCGGAAAAAATCGCGCTGGAGCAGGGTGTCGAGGCGCTGCACAGCGCGATCACGGCGAAGCAGGACGGTGCGGACGTCGCCCGCCAGGCGCGGCAACTGGGGGCGAAACTGGCCGTGGCCTATGAAGTCAGCCAGGCACCGATCATCACCCCGGACCCGACACGTGGCGCGCCGCTGTATGCGCAAAACTGCTCGGTGTGTCACGGCGACAGCGGCGCCGGTGACGGCCCGGCGGCGCTCGGCATGACGCCCGCGCCGGCCAACCTGCGTGACGCTGCGCGGATGGATCACCTGAGCCTGTATGCGATCTACAGCACCCTCGGTCAAGGCGTCGAAGGCACCGACATGCCGGCGTTCGCCGATCAGCTCGACGATCGTCAGCGCTGGGATCTGGCGACGTACATCGCCGGGTTCAGTGCCGATGCAACGGCTGCCAACTCCGAGAAAACCTACAACATTGCCGATCTGGCGCGTCAGACCCCGGCCGAAGTGCAAGGCGCCGAGGGCGCGCCAGCGGCGGCGACGTTCCGCGCGCAGCGTGCCCAGCCACCGCAGGTCAAGCGCGGCCCGGCGCAGTTGCTTGACTACACCGCGGCGACGCTGGACAAGAGTCTGGCGGCGTACCGTGCCGGTGAGCACGATCAGGCCTATGACCTGTCGGTAGCGGCGTACCTCGAAGGTTTCGAACTGGTTGAAAGTTCGCTGGATAACGTCGACGCCAACGTGCGCAAAGACACCGAAAAATCGCTGATGGCTTACCGTCAGTCGTTGCAGGACGGCTTGCCGGTCGAACAGGCCGAGCAGCGTCTGGACGCGGCCAAGGCCAAGCTGAAGGAGTCCGCCGGGCTGCTTGGCAGCGATGGCTTGAGCTGGTCGCTGAGCTACATCTCCGGTTTGCTGATTCTGCTGCGCGAAGGTCTGGAAGCGATTCTGGTATTGGCGGCGATTCTGGCGTTCCTGCGCAACACCGGCCAGCAATCGGCGGTGCGCAGCGTCAACGTCGGTTGGGGCCTGGCGTTGCTGGCGGGGCTGGGCACTTGGGCGCTGGCGGCGTATGTGATCGACGTCAGTGGTTCGCAACGGGAGTTGCTCGAGGGCGCGACGGCGTTGTTTGCCAGCGTCATGGTGTTGTGGCTGGGCGTGTGGATGCACGACCGTCGTCACGCGGCGGCCTGGCAGGATTACATCAAGAGCAGTCTGGTCGGCGGGGGCGGGCGTTTCGGTTTTGCGATCCTCGCGTTCTTCTCGGTGTATCGCGAGTTGTTCGAAGTGATCCTGTTCTACGAAACCCTGTGGTTGCAGGCAGGGCCAGCCGGGCATGACGCGGTGCTGGCAGGCGGGGCGACGGCGCTGGTGCTGCTGGTCGGTCTGGCGTGGGTGATTCTGCGTGGTTCGGCGAAATTGCCGCTGACGTTGTTCTTCAGCATCAACGCCGCGCTGCTCTGTGCGTTGTCGGTGGTGTTTGCCGGGCATGGTGTGAAGGCGTTGCAGGAAGCCGGGATCTTCGGCACGCGGCCGGTGGCGTTCTTTGAGTTTGACTGGCTGGGGATTCATGCCGATGCGTATTCGCTGACGGCGCAGGCGGTGGCGATTGTCGCGATTGTGGTGTTGTATGGGCGTAGTTGGGTGGCTGAAAAGCGGCGGGTTTCGGCTGCTTGATTGGGTGATCCTTTAAAAGATCGCAGCCTGCGGCAGCTCCTACAGGGGCCGCGCATGTCGCAATATTGCGGCGCGACGCGCACTCTGTAGGAGCTGCCGCAGGCTGCGATCTTTTGCTTTTGAGAGGTAAAAAATGCGTGTATGGATCGATGCCGACGCTTGCCCACGGGCGGCGAAGGATCTGGTGGTGAAGTTCGCCCTCAAGCGCCAGTACGAAGTGGTGCTGGTGGCCGGGCAGCCGCAGATCAAGCCGGGGCTGGCCATCGTCAAATTGATCGTGGTGCCGAGCGGGCCGGATGCGGCGGACGATTATCTGGTCGAGCACGCGGTGCCGGGGGAGCTGGTGATTTGCAGCGATATCCCGCTGGCCGATCGTCTGGTGAAGAAGGGCGTGGCGGCGCTCGACCCGCGCGGCAAGGAATTCGATGCGCAGAACATGGGCGAGCGGCTGGCGGTGCGCAACCTGTTCACCGATCTGCGTGAACAGGGCCAGATGAGCGGCGGCCCGGCGCCATTTGGCGATCGCGAGAAGCAGGCGTTTGCCAATGCGCTGGACCGGATTCTCACGCGCCTGACCCGCAAACGCTGAGCCCAACACAAATCCCTTGTAGGAGTGAGCCTGCTCGCGATAGCGGTCGATCATTCAACAGATATGTTGCCTGGCACACCGCCATCGCGAGCAGGCTCACTCCTACAATAGACCGTGTCAGGCGTCGTTTTCGTGGGTCAGCTCTAATACTCGGTCGACCAGTTTGTTGATCCCCGAAGCAGCCTCGCTGATGTTCTGCGCCAGCATGTAAGCCGGGGTCGTCACCAGTTTGCGCGCCTTGTCTTCGATGATCTCGGTCACCGCGCAATCTTCGTGCGTCGCGCCCATCTTGTTCATCGCCGTCGCGGTGTCGGCGTCATTGCCGATGGTGCAGGTCACGCCCGGGCCGTAGATCTTCGCGGCCAGAGCCGGCGAAATGCACATCAAACCCACTGGTTTGCCCGCTTCGGCAAACGCCTCGGCCAAGGCCAGCACTTCAGGCTGCACGCTGCAGCCGGCGCCTTCGACAGCAAAGTTGGAAAGGTTCTTCGCCGCCCCAAAACCGCCGGGCACGATCAGCGCATCGAAGTCGTCGACGTCAGCCTCGCGGATGTCCTTGATGTTGCCTCGGGCAATCCGTGCCGACTCGACCAGCACGTTGCGGGTCTCGGGCATTTCTTCGCCGGTCAGGTGGTTGATCACATGCAATTGCGCGATGTTCGGGGCGAAGCACTGTACCTGCGCGCCGCGTTGATCAAGACGCAGCAGGGTGATGACGCTTTCATGGATCTCGGCGCCGTCGTACACGCCACTGCCGGACAGGATCACTGCAACTTTTTTGCTCATGGGTTTCTCTCCAGATTCATGGCGCTAAATGTCCACTAAATTGTCGCGCGTTGCCATAGGGTAAACGGGCGGCTACACCTAGGATCTGTTCATACGATTGCGAGCAGGGCGCGTCATGGACTTCATTCTGTATGCGGTGCCGTTTTTCCTCGTGTTGATTGCGCTCGAACTGGTCGCCGACCGCTGGCGCGGGGTGAGCAACTATCGCCTCGCCGATGCGCTGAACAGCATCAGCACCGGCGTGTTGTCGACCACCACCGGGTTGTTGACCAAGGGCGTCGGCCTGCTGACGTATGCCTTTGCCCTCGATCATCTGGCCTTGCTCAGACTGCCGGCGGACCGCGTCTGGGTCTGGGTGTTTGCGTTCGTCCTCTACGACTTCTGCTACTACTGGCTGCACCGCATGGGCCATGAACGCAATATCCTCTGGGCCGCGCACTCGGTGCATCACCAGAGCGAGGAGTACAACCTCTCCACCGCGCTGCGCCAGACCAGTACCGGGTTTCTGCTCGGCTGGATTTTCTACCTGCCGATGGCCGTGCTCGGCGTGCCGTTGCTGGTGTTCGTCAGCGTCGCGGCGCTGAACCTGCTCTATCAATTCTGGGTCCACACCCGACACATTCCCAAGCTCGGCTGGTTCGAGTGGTTCTTCGTTACGCCGTCCAATCATCGGGCTCACCATGCACAGAACGCTCTCTACATGGATCGCAACTACGGCGGGGTGTTCATTTTTTGGGATCGTCTGTTCGGCTCGTTTCAGGAAGAGGACGACAACGAACCGGTGATTTTCGGAGTGACCACGCCGCTGGCGAGCTGGAATCCGCTGTGGGCCAACCTGCAGTTTTATGCGCAATTATGGGATGACGCGCGGCGGGCCGAGCGCAACTGGGACAAGCTGCGGATCTGGTTCATGCGCACCGGTTGGCGCCCGGCGGACGTTGCGGCGAAGTACCCGATGAGCAAGCCGGATCTGGCCCGCTTCCGTAAATTCGAAGTGCCGCTTGAGCGTCGTCAGCAGTTTTACGTGGCGCTGCAGTTTTGCCTTTACATCGCGCTGGGCAGTTATCTGATGAATCTGGAACGCAGCCTGCCGACCGCTGCGCTGTTGCTTGGCTGGGGCGCGGTGACGTTCGGGGTGTTTGCGTTGGGCGTTAGCCTGGAGAATCGCCCGTGGGCGCTGAAGGTCGAACTGTTGCGGCTGGGGTTGAATGTGCCACTGGTGTGGCTGGCGCCGCTGGTTGGATTGTGGCCGGCCAGCCCGATGATCTGGGCTGGCTTGCTCGGGTACAGCCTGCTCAGCGGCATCGGGCTGTACAGCTGCCGTCAGCGCGTTACTCGACTGGCGGTTTAGGTGCGGCGGACTTGGCTGGTTCGGCGAGCTGGAGTTGTTCAGCTTTGGCGGCTTGCTCGTCCTCGTAGATCTTCTTCGCCAGGCGCGCATTCTTGAAGCGGCGACGCAGCCACAGGCCAACACCGAGTACCAGCAGCGCACCCAGCACCCACAGCTCGTATTTCTTGATACTGCCGAGCATGCCTTCCAGCACCGCGCCGAAGTGGTAAGCCGCAGCCGCCAGCGCCGTCGCCCAGATCGCTGCGCCGATGCCGTTGAGCAGCAGATAACGTCCCGGCGGATAGCCCGACAGGCCGATCGCCACCGGCATCACCGTGCGCAAGCCATAAACGAAGCGGAAGCTCAGCACCCAGATGTCCGGATGTTTGCGAATGTGCTCCAGCGCGCGGTCGCCCATCATCTGCCAGCGCGGTTTGCGCGCGAGTAATTTGCGCCCGTGCTTGCGGCCGAGGAAGTACCACAGCTGATCGCCGGCATAGCTGCCGAAGAACGCCACGACCACCACCACGTTGATGTCCATGTATCCACGAAACGCGAGGAAGCCCGCGAGCACCAGAATGGTTTCGCCTTCGAAGAACGTGCCGAGGAACAAGGCAAAGTAGCCAAAGTCATGCAGAAATTGTTGGAGCATTGTCTGGGTGCTGGCGAAATGAACGCGCAGCCTAACCCTTCGGACACATTCATGAAAGTGTCGAAATGTGTCTCGACGTGAACAATTCCTACACTGAGAATGGAATGCGGCTACGTGACACAGGTCTCACACAACTGTCATCTGTTGGTCATAATGGCCGTCTATAACTGTCACGCTCGCCCGTTTGCGCGGGCTCAGGAGTCCGCCGTGAGCTTTACCCCCGCCAACCGTCTGTTCCCTGCCACGCGCCTGCGCCGCAATCGCCGCGACGATTTTTCGCGTCGGCTGGTGCGGGAAAATGTGCTGACGGTGGATGATCTGATCTTGCCGGTGTTCGTGCTCGACGGTGAGAACCGCCGCGAAGCCGTGGCCTCGATGCCCGGTGTAGAGCGCCTGACCATCGATTTGCTGCTCGAAGAGGCGGCAAAGTGGGTTGAACTGGGGATTCCAGCGCTGGCGCTGTTCCCGGTCACACCTCCTGAATTGAAATCCCTCGACGCCGCTGAAGCGTGGAACCCTGAAGGCATCGCCCAGCGCGCCACTCGCGCCTTGCGTGAGCGCTTCCCGGAACTCGGCGTGATCACCGACGTTGCGCTTGATCCGTTCACCACCCACGGTCAGGACGGCATTCTCGACGAAGAAGGCTACGTGCAGAACGACATCACTGTCGACGCACTGGTGCGCCAGGCACTGTCCCACGCCGAAGCCGGCGCGCAGGTTGTCGCACCGTCGGACATGATGGACGGTCGCATTCAGGCGATCCGCGAAGCGCTGGAAATCGCCGGCCACGTCAATGTGCGGATCATGGCTTACTCGGCCAAGTACGCCAGCGCCTATTACGGCCCGTTCCGCGATGCCGTGGGTTCAGCTTCGAACCTCGGCAAGGCCAACAAAGCCTCTTATCAGATGGACCCGGCCAACAGCGACGAAGCGCTGCACGAAGTCGGTGCGGACTTGTCTGAAGGCGCGGACATGGTCATGGTCAAACCGGGCATGCCGTATCTGGACATTCTTTTCCGGGTAAAAGATGCCTTCAAAGTGCCGACCTTCGTCTATCAGGTTAGTGGCGAATACGCCATGCACATGGCGGCGATCCAGAATGGCTGGTTGAGCGAGGCGGTGATTCTCGAATCACTGACCGCCTTTAAACGTGCCGGCGCTGATGGCATCCTGACTTACTTTGCTGTCCGTGCCGCTCAATTGTTACGAGAGCAGAAATAGCCCTCCCAGGAACATTCAATGAATACCGAAGGACTCACTGAAGTTGCAGTAAAAGAAGCTCAGCCGGTGGTGGAGCAGATCACCGAGACCCCGCCGGAACTGGAGCCAGCGCCACCCGCGCCGGCGGCCGAACCTGCGGCGGTGCCGGCGATCGCCATTCCCGGTCTGGATGACAGCAGCCTGTACATCCACCGCGAGCTCTCGCAATTGCAGTTCAACATCCGCGTGCTGGAACAGGCGCTGGACGAGTCCTATCCGTTGCTGGAACGTTTGAAGTTCCTGCTGATCTTCTCCAGCAACCTTGATGAATTCTTTGAAATCCGCGTCGCCGGCCTGAAGAAGCAAATCACCTTCGCCCGTGAACAGGCCGGTGCCGACGGTCTGCAACCGCATCAAGCACTGGCGCGGATCAGCGAGTTGGTCCACGGCCATGTTGATCGTCAGTACGCGATCCTCAACGACATCCTGTTACCGGAGCTGGAAAAGCATCAGGTGCGCTTCATCCGTCGCCGCAACTGGACGGTCAAGCTCAAGACTTGGGTGCGCCGCTACTTCCGCGACGAGATCGCGCCGATCATCACCCCGATCGGCCTCGACCCGACGCACCCATTCCCGTTGCTGGTGAACAAGAGCCTCAACTTCATCGTCGAGCTCGAAGGCATCGACGCCTTCGGTCGCGATTCCGGTCTGGCGATCATCCCGGCACCGCGTTTGCTGCCCCGGATCATCAAGGTGCCGGAAGAAGTCGGTGGCCCGGGCGACAACTATGTGTTCCTGTCGTCGATGATCCACGCCCACGCCGATGACCTGTTCCAGGGCATGAAGGTGAAGGGCTGCTACCAGTTCCGTCTGACCCGAAACGCCGACCTGGCGCTCGACTCCGAAGACGTAGAAGACCTGGCTCGCGCCCTGCGTGGCGAGTTGTTCTCGCGTCGTTACGGTGATGCGGTGCGTCTGGAAGTCGCTGACACTTGCCCGAAACATCTCTCGGACTACCTGCTCAAGCAGTTCAACCTGAGCGAGAGCGAGCTGTATCAGGTCAACGGCCCGGTCAACCTGACGCGGTTGTTCAGCATCACCGGTCTGGACAGTCATCCGGAGTTGCAATACACGCCGTTCACCCCGCAGATCCCGAAACTGCTGCAGAACAGCGAAAACATTTTCAGCGTGGTCAGCAAGCAGGACATCTTGCTGCTGCACCCGTTCGAGTCGTTCACCCCGGTGGTCGACCTGCTGCGCCAGGCCGCGAAAGATCCGCACGTGCTCGCTGTACGCCAGACCCTGTACCGCTCGGGCGCCAACTCCGAGATCGTCGATGCGCTGGTCGATGCCGCGCGGAACGGCAAGGAAGTGACGGCGGTCATCGAGCTGCGGGCGCGCTTCGACGAAGAATCCAACCTGCAACTGGCCAGCCGTCTGCAAGCGGCCGGTGCGGTGGTGATCTACGGCGTGGTCGGTTTCAAGACCCACGCCAAGATGATGCTGATCCTGCGTCGTGAGGCCGGCGAAATTGTGCGTTACGCGCACCTCGGCACCGGCAACTACCACGCCGGCAACGCCAAGCTGTACACCGACTACAGCCTGCTGACTTCCGACGATGCCTTATGCGAAGACGTTGGCAAACTGTTCAGCCAGTTGATCGGCATGGGTAAAACCCTGCGCATGAAGAAGCTGCTGCATGCGCCGTTCACCCTGAAGAAGGGCATGCTCGACATGATTGCCCGCGAGACCCAGTTCGCCGTCGAAGGCAAACCGGCGCACATCATTGCCAAGTTCAACTCGCTGACCGATCCGAAGATCATCCGCGCGCTGTACAAGGCCAGCCAGTCCGGCGTGCGCATCGATCTGGTGGTGCGCGGCATGTGCTGCCTGCGTCCAGGGATTGCCGGGGTTTCGCACAACATCCATGTACGCTCGATCATCGGCCGCTTCCTCGAGCACACCCGAGTGTTCTACTTCCTCAATGGCGGCGACGAACAGATGTTCCTCTCCAGCGCCGACTGGATGGAGCGCAACCTCGACAAACGCGTCGAGACTTGCTTCCCGGTCGAAGGCAAGAAGCTGCTGACCCGGGTGAAGAAAGAGCTGGAGCTGTACCTGACCGACAACACTCACAGCTGGAGCTTGCAGTCGGATGGCCGTTACATCCGCAACACGCCGACCGGCAACCAGAACCCGCGCAGCGCGCAGGCAACGTTGCTGGAACGACTGGGCAGCCCGATATTGCCGGTGAGCAGCTGACTTTCAGGCGAATAAAAAAGGCGATCCCACGGGATCGCCTTTTTTGTACCCAAAATCCCTGTAGGAGCTGTCGAGTGAAACGAGGCTGCGATCTTTTGATCTTAAAAACAAGATCAAAAGAT
>NZ_AKJD01000147.1 GCF_000282515.1 Pseudomonas sp. GM80 | reverse complement strand
TGTAGGAGTTGCCGAAGGCTCGGGCCGCGTTCGGACGATCTTTTGATTTTGCCCTGCAAAAAACAAGATCAAAAGATCGCAGCCTTCGGCAGCTCCTACATGGGTTTGTAGGTTCAATCAGTAGGCATATCCTGGGGTCTGTATGTGGGGTCGGTCAGTAGCCGGTCATTTCCAGATAGCCTCGGCCCGGATGGCTGCCGCTGATGCGCACCGGGCCTTCCCAGTAGGGGATGCGCAGGCTCATCCAGGCATTCGGATTGAGGGCATCGAGTGAGATGTCGAGGTGTTTGTCGGGGATGCGGATCGCCCAGCGTATCGGCATTTTGCGGCCGGCCACCTCGGCGGTGTCTTGCGGGGTGAGCGTGATCTGCTCGCTGCGCAGGGTTTGCGTCTGGCCGTTGGCGGCGATCCAGGTGCCGGTCAGGTACGGTGCGCCGTCCTTCTGTCGAGTGCGGAAAAGCATGACTTTTTCACCGTTGTCCAGGTGCAGGGAGAGCCAGTCCCAGCCAGTCTGGTTGGCGCTCAGGGGTTGGCTGCTCCATTCGCGATCAAGCCACGCCGGTCCGCTGACGCTGTAGGTGTTGCCGTCGATCTGCAAGGTGCCGCTGGCCTGGAAAAACGGCTGACTGTAGTAATACGAGGCCTGCCCTTCTGCGGATTTGCGGCTGAAACCCTGGTCACCCTGCAACACCAGCGGACGGCTGGAAGTGAGGTGCAGTTGATAGGCGAAATTTTTATCGCGAGCGCTGAGTTGCAGGTCACTCATAGGATCGGCGGCCTGACTGGCGAACCGCCAATCATCAATCCACGCCTCGAACGGCGCCACCCGCACACCCGCCTGCCCGACGCCGCCCCGCGCATAACGCTCGGCGGCGTGATGAACAGCGGCGGACGTTACCGCCGCATGTCCCAGCCAGATCGTCTGATTGCCCCACCCCGCTTGCTCGGGCAGCGCTTTCAAAGGGCTGCGAAACAACGTCCACTGCACACCGAATTCGCGGCCCTGCTGATCCTTGAGATTGGCCGTGACGTACCACCATTCGATGCGGAAGCCGTCATGCGCGCCGTGATCCGCCGGAAAGCTGAACACCCGCCCCGGCACCACCGCAGTGAACGCCGCCGCCTCATCTCCCATGCCGGCAAAGCCCTTCTGTTCGGGCGCGGGTTGATCGCAGCCGCCGAGCAGCAGCACCAGCATCAGCACCGCGCGGTTAATCCTCATGGGCAAACGTCCTCAACAAATCCGCCGGCTGCGTGCGGTACAGCGAATACAACGGCCAGGCCGAAGCCAATAACGTCGCCAGCAACGCCAACCCCATCAATTGCAGCAATTGCCAAGGGAACACCCGCAACGGCAGGCGCCAGCCAAACGCCTGCACATTGATCACCGCGTCCAGACACCACGCCAGGGCAATCCCCAAAGGCAACGCCAACACCAGCGTCAACACCGCCAGCAGCCAGGTTTGCCCGAGGTTGAGCAGCATCAGTTGCTGCCGCGTAACGCCTAACGCCCACAATGGCGCGAGCTGCCCCAGGCGGCTCTGACTTTGCGTCAGCAGGCTGATAAACAACGCCACGCCCGCGACCGCCAGGGTCAGACTGTTCAATGCGGCCGTCGCTGCGAAGGTGCGTTCGAACACCTGAACCGACCAGCCCTTGAGCCGCGCCTGATCGACGATACGGCTGTCATCGAGCTGGAAGCGCGCTTGCAACGTACTGAGCAGCGTCGCGATATTCTGCGGTTCAATACGCAGGTTGAAGCGGTTCGGCGTCAGCTGCGGCCAGCCGCGCAACAGGTGATTGACGTTGACCAGCAGGTGTCCCTTGGGATTGCCGTAATCGGCGTAGATGCCGACGATGCGCGGCGACCACGTTCCATTCGGCGTGGGAATCGCCAGGTGTTCACCGGCGTGCAATTTCAGGCGTCGGGCGAGTTGTTCGCTGAGCATTACCGCATCATCCGTCGCCAGGTGCCCCCACGGATCGCCGCCGCTGGCATCGAGCAACGGCCAGTGTTCGCGATAATGCGGGTGATCGATCACGCCGAAGACGTCCGCTGGCCAACCTTGCAACGTCACTGAGACCTGCCAGTTGGGCAGCACCGCAGTGACGTTCGGCTGCTGTCGGAGCCAGCTGTACATTTCGCGAGCCTGCGCAGGATTGCTCGGGTTGATGTAGAGCTCGGCGCTCAAGCGTTGTTCGAGCCAGTCGTTGAAGGTCTGGCGAAAACCGGCGGTCATGCTGCCCGCACCGATATTGGCGGCGAGCGCCAACAACAACGCCATCAGCGCCAGGCTCAATGCCGGCAATTGCTGGCGGCAATCGGCGAGAAACCATTGGCCGAGCACCGAACGGCTGCGACCCAGCAACTGATTCAAGATCGCACTGAGCAACACCGGCAGCGCCAATGCAGCGCCGAGCAGCAATCCGGCCATCAGCACAAAACCGCTGGCCAGGCTGTCGCCCCAGATCAATGCCGCCAAGGCCACCACCAGCAGGACGGCCGCCAGCCAACCCTGACGACGCAACCATCGCGCGTATTGCTGATGCCAGGCTTGCGGGTCGGCCACGGCCAGCAACGGTAAACGCGCCGCGCGCAGCAGGCTGTTGCCGCCCGCGAGCATGGCGCCGAGCAGGCTCAAACCGATGCCGCTCAACCACCACCAAGGGCTCAGGCGCAACTGCCCCGCCACTTCCGCGCCGTACAAACCGCGCAGGCTGGCGGCGACGTCCGGCAACAAGACGCTGGCCAGCCAGTAGCCGCTGACCACGCCGAACAGTCCGCCGATCAGCGCCAGCACACCCAGCTCGACGATCAGACAACCGATCAACATCCGCGCACTGACACCACAGGCGCGCAACGTACGCAGCAAGCCTCGACGCTGTTCCAGGGCGAGACCGATGGCGGCGTGGACGATGAACAGACCAACCAGAAACGAGAGAAATCCCAGGGCATCAAGATTGAGATGGAAGCTCTCGGTCAGGCGCGCCAGATTGTTTTCCTCATCGCTGCTTTTCAGCTGCAACTGGCCTTTGAATGAGGACGGCAACTCAGCGTGGAAATCCTTGGGCAACAACAGCCGCGACAGCTGCCCCGGTTGTTCGAGCAGGGTTTGCGCCATGCCGATGTCCACCAGCAACACGCCCGGCGCCATGTCCTTTTGTGCAAGCAGCGGCGGCAGTAAACGTCCGTTGACGGTCTGCGGCGTGGCACCCTCGGCGAGGTTCAGGGCTTGTAGAGTTTCCGGGGAAATCCAGGTGTTACCCGGAGGCGTGAAGAACTCGACGATGCGCTCGATCGGCATGGCTTGCCCGGCCACCGCCGAATCCGTTGGCAGCGACACCGGCTCGATGCCCATCAGTTGCAGCCGCTGGTTTTCGTGACCTTTGAGCGTCAGGCGGCCCTGCAACAGCGGCGACACCGGCCAGCCCTGACGCCGCAGATCGACAAACCACTGCTGGGTAAACGTCGCCCCGCTTGGCGTGCTCAGGCTGGCCTGCGGTTCGCCACCGATCATCCGACTGGCGCGGGCGTAGCTGTCACGGGCCTGACTGTTCAGCGCTTCGACGCCGGTCAGCAGACTGGTCGCCAGCCACAACCCGGTCAGCACACTGAAAAACTGTACCGGATGGCGCCGCCAATGGCTGAGCAACGCGCGCAGGGTCTGGCGAAAAACCTTCACGTCAGCCGACCTTTGGACAGCACCACGCGCTGCGCCAATTGCGCCGCGACTCGCTGACTGTGGGTGACCATCAACAAGGTCGTCGGCGTGTCATCGAGCAATTCGAGGAGCAGCCGCAGCACTTCATCACTGGTCGCTTCATCAAGGCTGCCGGTGGGTTCATCAGCCAACAGCAGTTTTGGTTGCGACGCCAGTGCCCGGCCCAACGCGACCCGTTGTTGCTGGCCGCCGGAAAGTTGTTCGGGATAACGCCTGAGCAAATCACCCAAACCCAGGCGCTGCACCAGATGCGCCTGCCAGCGCGGCTCATGGCGCCCGGCCAGACGCGCCTGAAACGCCAGATTGTCCTCGACGCGCAGACTGCCGATCAGGTTGAACTGCTGGAACACCAGACCGATTTCAGTACGCCGCCAGTTCGCCAGTTGCGCCTCGTTCATCTCCTCCAGCCGATGCTCGCCGCTGCGGATGCTGCCGCGATCGACCTTGTCCAGACCGGCCACCAAATGCAGCAACGTGCTTTTGCCGCTGCCTGATTCGCCCATCAGCGCCAGGCTGCTGCCGGCGTCCAGCGTCAGGTCGACGCCTTGCAGCACGGGCAACGGTCCTTGAGGAGTGAGATAACTTTTGAAAACGTTTTCAACGCGAAGCATGCCGCCACCTGATCGGTCAGTGTGGGGCAAGGATAGCGGATGCCGATGACCGCTCGGAATCTTGCGGTGAATTGAACGGCCACATCGCTGGCAAGCCAGCTCCCACAGTGTCCGGTGGTGTACTCAAAATTTGCAACAGCTTCAATCCCTGTGGGAGCTGGCTTGCCAGCGATGACGCCGGCCCTGCCACTGCAAAATCTATTGCCCCGCCGCAACACTCGCCGGCGCCTGCGTCGGCGTGACAATGCTGCCCAGATCAATATGCTTCCACTCCGGCTTCGCCCCCAACCGCGCATTAAACCGGTAGTTAAACGTGAATTCATCCGCCGTAGCCACGCTCAGTGGCTTGCCATAAACCGCCTCGATCCCCGCCAGGTCATAGCCCATCAACTGCAGCAGCGTCGGGAAAATGTTGTAGTGACTGGAGCGATCCTTGTTCACGGCCAGTTTCGCTGACCAATCCAGCGTTTTCAGATCGCGGCCCTGAATCACCACCAACGGCACCAACCCCTCCTCCTCCACCGGATCGCCACCGCAGTGCGTGTTCAACCCCGGATTACCGCGCTCATGCAGATCCTGACCATGGTCAGACGTATAAATCAGCAACGCATTATTCAGATTGGCCTGGGCAAACACCCGCGCAAAAAACTCGCCGACGTTCCACAACACGGTGTTCTTGTAGGCGTTGCGGTACAGCACCCAATCATCGGGCTGGCCATTGAAACCGGTGCGCTCGCCGGTATCCGCCACCTCGGTGAACTGACCGCGCGGCAAGGTCGGGCGGTACGCCATGAACGCATCGGGGTATTTGTCGTGCACCGGGAAATGCGCGCCAACCTTGTTGATCACCACCAGCTCCGCTTTGTCGTCGTTGAGCAATTCAATCAACTTCGCCGCGGCCGCCATGTCGCGATCGCGCACGCTGGTCTGGTCGAATTGCACGAACTCATCGATGTCCTTCTTTTCGGTGTCAGTCATCAGGTTCTGCAGATTGCCGCCGGTGCGCTGAGCGTCGATGTACACCGTGCGCAGCCCGGCCTTTTTCGCGTACTGCCAGATCGACGGCAGCGTGCTGTTGATGCGCATGTAATCAGCGCGGGTGCCGCCGTAGCGCAGGGTGACGTTGGTGTCGGCGCTGCAATTGGCAATGGACGCGGCGTAGCCGTAATTGAAAATGTCGACGCCTGAGTGCGCCTGTTTGAGGTTGCTGTGCACGCCGAACGGCGCGTTGATGTCGAGGTAATTGCCGGAGATGCTTTCATCGATGATCAGCACGATGTCATGGCCGACGGGTTGCGAAACGCGCGCCAGCGTTACCGGTTCACGCGGGCCGACGGTGTTGTGCAGCGCCTCATAGGCAAACAGATTGAGGTAGGCCAGCGGCGTGTACATGATCGGCAAGCCGCGGGCGCCCTCACCCGCACGTAAAAACAGCACCCCGCTCAGCAGCAACACGGCGCACACCGGTGCCGCCACGCGCAACGCATTGGGTATCACCAGCGAATGGCGAGGCTTGAGACCGATACCGAACAGCAGCAACAAACCGTTGAGCACGCCGTGGAGGATCGCATCGCGATACTGATACGCGGCCTCCTGGATGAAGCCACCGGAATACACCAGCGAGACAAAACTGCTGTAGTTCAGGTAATCGGCAGTGACCCGTGTATAGACATCAAAAAACACCGCAGAGGCAAACATTACCAATGCGAATAAATGTCGAACGAGGGTCTGTCGTATATAGGCCGTTAGATATAACGCTAAAGTAAGCGCCAAAAACATCGCGCCAAAAAGAACTACAGAAAAACCGAGGCCGATAGCATTTAACCGCTCAATGTAATATTCGCAATAAAGCAGCAGATAAATAAGTAAAAGCAGTTCTTTGAGGTATCGAAACATGGCTTTTCCGGTCGAGCGTGACGGCAAAGGGTCAAGGTTTTGTCGGTCAAAATCTGACACTAGCACCCGGCCATCAAAGCGCAAGAAATGGCTGACTTTTCG
The DNA here is from genome assembly GCF_000282515.1 of Pseudomonas sp. GM80. Taxonomy (GTDB): domain Bacteria; phylum Pseudomonadota; class Gammaproteobacteria; order Pseudomonadales; family Pseudomonadaceae; genus Aquipseudomonas. Next base: position 21,187 of record NZ_AKJD01000147.1, on the reverse strand, counting down.
ATAAAGCGTCAAAAAAACGTTGACTCAAATCTGACACACTCAAGTTGCTGAAAGCCTTTAATTTCGCGGCCTTCGACCGTTTATCGTTTTCTTTTAAATGTGAAAAAAGCGTCAAGCACGGGACAAATCCAGCAATAGCAAGCACTTGATGGCCAATCGCCCCCAGAATTGGGGCTGTTATACACGTGCAACATGTCATTTTGCTGACACGCTTTTCCCACCCTGCGCTATACCCCTTTTGACAGTCTCATTTCGAACTCTTCCACCGTCTTACGAGGCACGCCAATATGGACGTGAGCGTATTTGGTACGGGCTATGTTGGCCTGATACAAGCAGCGGCACTTGCCGATGTTGGACATCGCGTTTTGTGCGTGGATATTGATCCGAATAAAATCAAGCAACTGCAACAAGCAGTTCCTCCGATTAGTGAACCGGGCTTATCCAGCACACTGGAAGAAAACATTAAAGCCGGGCGCTTATTGTTCAGTACCCAGGCCAGCGATGCGGTCGAGCACGCCGAGTTGATCTTCATCGCCGTGGGCACGCCTGCCGATGAGGATGGCTCCGCCGACCTCAGCCATGTGCTCAACGTTGCCCGGCAGATCGCCTCGCACATGGAGGCCGATCGCACGCTGATCATCAAATCGACGGTGCCGGTCGGCACGGCGGATCAGGTGCTGGCCGCTGCCAACAGCGAACTGCTGCTTCGCGGTAAATCCGAGCTGAACGTGCGCGTGGTCTCCAACCCGGAATTCCTCAAAGAAGGCAGTGCCCTCGCCGACTGCATGCGCCCGGACCGGATCATCATCGGAGCCCGCGACGACGCGGCGCGCGAGCAGATGAGTGAGTTGTACGCGCCGTTCTGCCGCAACCACGAAAAATTGATGTTCATGGACAACCGCAGCGCCGAGCTGACCAAGTACGCGGCCAACGCGATGCTCGCCACGCGCATCAGCTTCATGAACGAATTGGCCAATCTCACCGAGCTGCTCGGTGCCGACATCGAGGCGGTGCGCAAAGGCATCGGCTCTGATCCGCGCATCGGTTACCACTTCATCTATCCGGGCTGCGGCTTCGGTGGCTCGTGCTTTCCCAAGGACCTGCGCGCCCTGCTGCACACCGCCGAACACAACGGCATGCCGCTGAAATTGCTGCGCAGCGTCACCGACGTCAACGACCTGCAGCGGCACATTCTGTTCAGCAAACTCAAAGCACAGTTCCCGCAAGGGCTGGCCGGCAAGTCCATCGCGGTCTGGGGCCTGGCGTTCAAACCGAACACCGATGACATGCGCGAAGCGCCAAGCCGTTATCTGATGGACGCGCTGTGGGCCGAAGGTGCCAGCGTGCAGGCCTATGACCCGGAAGCCATGTCCGAATGCCGCCGCCTCTACGGTTACCGCAACGACCTGCACCTGTGCGCGACCCGCGACGACACCCTCGAAGACGCCGATGCGCTGGTGATTTGCACCGAGTGGAAAAACTTCCGTGTGGTCGATTTCGAACTGCTCGCGGAAAAGCTGCGTTCGAAGGTGATCATCGACGGCCGCAACCTCTACAACCCGGAACAAGTGGCCGCCGCCGGCCTGCATTACAGCGGCATCGGCCTGCGCCACATCGCGCCCGAAGGACTACGGCCATGAAGGTTCTGGTCACCGGCGCGGCCGGTTTCATTGGTGCTCATTGCGTGTTGCGGCTGATGCGCGACGGGCACTCGGTGGTCGGGCTGGATAATTTCAACAGCTACTACGACCCGCAACTCAAGCACGATCGCGTGCAATGGGTGCGCGAGCAGGTCGGCGATTTCCAGCTCGCAACGGTTGACCTGGCCGATGCCTCGGCCATGGAAGCGCTGTTTGTCCGCGAACGCCCGCAAGTGGTGATTCACCTCGCGGCGCAAGCCGGGGTGCGTTATTCGCTGGAAAATCCACGGGCGTACCTGGACAGCAACCTCAACGGCTTCCTCAACATTCTGGAGAGCTGCCGGCATCACCCGGTCGAGCATTTGATCTACGCCTCGTCGAGTTCGGTGTACGGCGCCAACCAGTACACGCCCTACTCGGTGAAGGACGGCGTCAACCACCCGCTGTCGCTATACGCCGCCACCAAAAAAGCCAATGAGCTGATGGCGCACAGCTACAGCCACCTGTTCGGCATTCCCTGCACCGGCCTGCGCTTTTTTACCGTGTACGGTCCTTGGGGCCGGCCAGACATGTCGCCGATCCAGTTCGCCCGGGCGATCAGCGAAGGCGAGCCGCTGAAGCTGTTCAACTACGGCGAACATCAACGCGATTTCACTTACGTCGACGACATCGTCGAAAGCATCGCCCGCCTTATCGAACAACCCCCGCAGGTCAACCCGCAGTGGGATCGCGAGCAGCCCGACCCGGCCAGCAGCATGGCGCCGTGGCGGTTGTTCAACATCGGCGGGCAGCACCCGGTCGAGCTGAAAACCTATCTGGCGCTGATGGAAAAACACCTCGGCCAGAAAGCCCTTGTCGAGCTGCTGCCGCTGCAACCGGGCGACGTGCTCAACACCTGTGCCGACGCCAGCGATCTGGCCCAGGCCACCGGATTCCAGCCACGCATCGAGCTGGACGAAGGACTTGGACGCTTCATCGCATGGTTTCGCGACTACTACCCCACTGCCTATCGCCCACGCGCCGCTCGCGGCTGAACATCAGCGGAGGACTTTATGACTGGACATGAAAAAGGTGTACCGATCCAACAACTGCAGCGTGATAAACGCATGGATCCGGAACAACGAATGCGCCTCGATGCAGCGATTCATCGTCAGGGCCGCGGCTGGTTTACCGGCCGTGACGGCGGTCGCCCATGGCAGTTGTCACGCACCAACCGCGTGGTCGCCTGCCTCGGCGCGCTGACCATTCTGTTGCTGATTTCGCCGCTGTTGCTCGGGCTCGCACTGGCCATCAAGTACTCCAGCAAAGGCCCGGTGATGTTCGTGCAAAAGCGCACTGGTTATCGCGGTCGCAAATTCGGCATGTACAAATTCCGCACCATGGTCGCCAACGCCGAAGAATTGAAAGAGTCGCTGCGTCACCTCAACAAACACGGTGCCGACGCCATCGACTTCAAGATTGACCAGGACCCACGCATTACCGGTATCGGCGGTTTTCTGCGGCGCACCAGCCTCGATGAACTGCCCAACCTGATCAATGTAGTGACCGGCGACATGCGCCTGGTCGGACCACGTCCGACCTCGTTCAACGCCTACCGCTACAAGGACAGTCACCTCGCCCGTCTGGCGATCTACCCCGGCATGACCGGCCTGTGGCAGATCTCCGGGCGCAGCAATATCGACTTCGACCAGCGCGTTGAGTTGGACCTCAGCTATATCGCCGAGCAGAGCCTTTTGCTTGATCTGAAGATTCTGTTGAAAACCCCCTTCAAAGTATTCAGCGGCCACGGAGCAAGCTAATGGACGGTTCAACCAACAAAAGCCTGAGCATTGCCAACCCCAGCGAATCGAACCTGACCTCGACCGTGCTGGATCTCGATCTGCGGATCCTGTTCCTGACCGCCGCCAACCCCGGCGCGGGTACGACCACCAGCGCACTGGCGCTGGCCAGCCAACTGGCGCAAATGAGCAGCGGCCAGGTGCTGCTGGTCGACGCCAGCCAGTCGGCGAGCAACCTCACCCAGCAACTGAACCTGAGCAAGGAACGCGGCCTGCGCGACTTGCTGTTCAACCCGGACAACCCACCGTTGTTGCAGGATTGCGTGGTGCAGGTGTCGAGCCTGCCCTTCCACGTGCTGCCCAACGGCCGGCCGATCCGCACCATGGAACACCTGACCGCCGAGCGCCTGAGCCCGTTGCTCGATCAACTGGGCAGCCAGTACCGCTTTGTGGTGATCGACGGCGACGCGGTGTATTCCGCCGCCGACACGCTGGTGATCAGTACGCAAGTCGATGGCGTGGTGTTCGTGGTGCGCGCCGAAGACACCCGCTGGGAAGTCGCCCAGGCCGCCGTGCAACGCCTGACTCAGGCCGGGGCGAAAGTGGTCGGCAGCGTGTTCAACCGGCGCAAGTACTACATGCCCAAATGGCTTTACAAAAACCTCTAAGCGAACGCGAAGGATGACGCCATGAACGCCAAGATTCTTGTGCTGCTGATGCTGCCGCTTGCAGGTTGCTCCAGCACCTCCGAAACCCAGAACATGCCGGTGAATATCCTCACCGCCACGCCGGCCAACGCCCAGGCGACTGATATGCCGAAGATCGAGCAGACCCTGCGTCCGCAGGATGTACTCGACGTGATCTTCCACATCAGCACCAGCGGCTCGGACGCTTACCGTGTGCAGTCAGGTGACCAGATCGGCCTTAACTTCACCGCCGCCAGCCAGCTCAACGGCAATCAACTGGTGCTGCCCGACGGCACCATCGAACTGCCGGGCGCCAACACCTCGGTGAAAATCGCCGGGCTGACCAGTGATCAGGCGCGCGAAGAAATCCAGCGTGCCTATCAACGTAAACAGCTGTTCCAGCCCAATCGCAATCAGCTGACCGTGCAGATCATCAGCCCGCTGACCAATGAGCAAAACCTGAAAAGCGCGCTGAATCACCCGGCCACCGGCATGAGCCGCGAGATCACCGTCGGCACCGACGGCTACGCGAGTTTCCCGGAAATCGGCGCCGTGCCGCTGCAAGGCATGACCGTCAATCAACTGGAAACCTTCCTCAACAAGAAGTACGCGCAACTGCCCGGCCGGATGACCGTGGACGTGCTGCTGAAGTCCACCGCCGGCAACGAAATCTATGTGCTCGGCGAAGTCGGCCAACCGGGTTCCTACCCGATCCGCCGGCCGGTCTCGGTACTGGAAGCGCTGACCCTGGCTCGTGGCACCAACGTCAAGGCGCGCCTGGATTCGGTGGTGATCATGCGCCGCAACGGCAATCAGGTGCAGGCGGTGCGTTACGACGTCGAGAAGGCCCTGTCGGGTGAGGCGCCGCAAATCGCCTACCTGCAACCGGACGACATGCTTTACGTACCGAAAACCAAATTGGCCAGCGCCGGCGAACTCGCCCGGCAATTGGCCGACGTGGTGCTGTTCCAGGGCGTCGGGTTCAGCTTCGGCTACCGCGTCGACAACAAAGACAGTGACAGCAACTAACTCTCAGGTGACCGACATGAATCCAAAGGAAAACTACCTGCACGAGTTCTTCAGGATCTTCTTCGCCAACAAGCAACTGGTGAAACGGGTCTTCCTGATCTTTGCAGTGATCGCCCTGCTCCTGCCGCTGGTGCTCAAACAGAGCTTCGATATCACCGCGCAGGTCATCGTGCAGTCGAAAAAACTCTCCCAGGGTGACGCCACCACGTCACTGACAGTGGACAACGCCACGTTCATTCCGCCGTCGCTGGCGGACATGGAAACCGAGAGCAATATCCTCCGTTCGCCGGCGCTGATCCGCCAGACCATCAGCGAACTGCGCGACAAGGGTGAATACACACCTTCGCCGGGCATCTTCAGCAAACTGGTGGCCGACCCGTTCAAGCGCTACGTCAGTTCGCCGCTGCGCCAGTACGTGATCAACCCGGTGCGCAATATGCTCGGGCTTGAGACCGATCCTGTGCGTGACACCGCGCTCGATGCCTTGACCCAGCAGGCCATCGACAGCCTGAAAATCGAGACGCTGCCAGGTTCCAACGTGATCTCGATCATCTACAGCTTCCCTGATCCGCATCAGGGCACGACGTTTGTCGCCGCCCTCTTGCAGAACTATCTGGTGAGCCGTCAGGCCCTGCAGTCAATCGACTTGCCGCAGTCCTTCTACGAGTCGAAAAAGCAGGTCTACCAAGTGCGTCTCGATGGCCTCGAAAGTAACCGTCAGGCCCTGCTGGAAAGCGTTGGCTCGTCGGATCCGAAGGAAGAAATCACCTTCCGTCTCAACGCGATCAACACCGAAGAGCAGGCGCTGAACCTGTACCAGGATCGTCTGCTGCAGAGCCAGCGCTGGCTCGAATACTTGAAAACCAGCCTCGCCGCCGCGAGCAATAACAAGCTCAACGACTACACCTTCCCCTACACCTTCACCACCACCGTCGACAACGTGGCGTTCGAGGATCGGGAAATCAAACAGCTCGGTGAGCAACTGACCACACAGGTCAGCCGCTACATGAACGATTTGGCAGTGTTTCAGCCGAGCAGCGAACCGATGCTGCTGACCCGTGAGCAGATCTCCCGCACCCGCGGACAGTTTCTCAAAGTGGTGAGCAACCGCATTCAGGAACGCACCAACGATCTGGCGGTGGTCAAGCAAGTCATCGATCAGAAAACCGCGCGCATCGCTGACTTCAAAAACCGCATCCACGAGTTGCAGCAGACTCAAAGCAAACTGCGGCAGATGGACACCGAGATCGATGCGATGCATGCCGCATTCTCGACCTACGCCCAGCGCTTTGCCGAAAGCAGCACCACCCGTTCGCTCAGCGACGATCTGTCCAACGCCCGGGTGCTCAGCCCGCCGTTCGAACCGACCGAAGCGGCGTTCCCGAAACCGGGCCTGATCATTCCGTTCGGCTTGTTCACCGGGTTGCTGCTGGCGATTGCCCTGGTCTACGTGCGTGAGTTCTTCGATCACCGTTTCAAACACCCAGCGCAAATCAGCCACGAACTGGGCGTACCGGTGCTGCTGGTGATCAACGACCAGAACGCGCTGCCAAGCAATCCGCACAAGAACTGGACCGTGCCGAGCTTCCTGCACTGGGTGCGCAATTGAACATCGCACCCTCCCCTGTGGCCGCGCTGCCGATCATTCATTTGCTCAGCAGCGGCGGTTTCTATGGGGCCGAGCGGATGTTGCTGGATCACTGTCTGGCGACGCCGGGGCAGCATCAGGTGCTGTTCCTCGACGCGCCGCCAGAATTGATCGCGCGCTTTCGCGAGGCCGGGGTCGACTGTCGTGGCTGTGCCGGGCTTGGGGAGTTGCTGCGGCACTTGCGCCAGCGTCGCAGTGAAAAGCCGTTGATCAACACGCACAATTTCAAGGGTCTGTTGTTCGGCTGGGTCGGCGCGACGTTATGGCGCCTGCCGCTGGTGATCACCCAGCACGGGTTTACCCCACGCAGTCGCAAACAGAAGTTCTACACCTGGCTCAGCCTGCAACTGTGCCGCACCGCGTCGGTGGATCGGGTGGTGTGCGTGGCGGAAAGTATTGCCACGCTGCACCGTCAGGCCAGCGTGCGGGCGGATAAGTTGCAGGTGATCCCCAACGGTTTGCCGGCGGCGGCAGCCATGGTGCCGGATGCGAATCGGCAACGCTGGCTGGCCGGTTACGTAGGTCGTTTGAGCAGTGAGAAAGGCCCGGATCTGTTTCTCGACGCGCTGATTCCGCTGTGTCATCAACATCCGCAACTGGATGCGGTGATGCTCGGCGACGGCCCGGAGCGCGAGGTGCTGCAGGCGCGGATCGACAACGCTGGTTTGCACGAGCGGATTGGCTTGCCCGGTTATCAGACCGCCATGCAACCGTGGTGGCAGCAACTCGATGCGCTGGTGATCAGCTCGCGCACCGAAGGCACGCCGATGATTTTGCTCGAAGCCATGCAGGCCGGGGTGCCGGTGGTGGCGTTCGGCGTCGGCGGGATCCCTGATGTGCTGGAACATCGGCACAGCGGTTTACTCGCCACACCGACCGACTGCGCGGATCTCACCCGCCAGCTCGACACCTTGCTGAGCGAGCCGAAACTGGCCCGGCAACTGCGCGACAACGCGAAACGCACGCAACAGGATCGCTACGACCTCAAGGCCCTGGCCGAACGCTGGTCGCAGCTCTACATCCGCACGGCACGGGAGGCACGCGCATGATTTTCCCGCTCTCGATCGTCAGTTTTCTTGGCCTGGTCTGCATCGCTTTGCTGGCCAGCCCCTATCCGTATCTGGCGCCGGGGGCGGTGCTTGGGATGGTCGGTTTTGCGGTGTTGTATCGCAAGCCGACTTGGGGCCTGCTCGGGATTGCCGCGCTGGTGCCGTTTGAAGGGTTCTTCAAGGACAGTTCATTTTCCGGGAGCAAATTGCTCGGGGCCGGGCTGGCGGTAATCCTGATGCTGCAACTGGCGCTGCACCAGATTCCATCGGAGCGCTTGCGCAGCAATATCTGGCGTTACCTGATCTGGTTCATGGTTCTGTATTTCCTCAGCCTGCTGAATACCGATGACCTCGGCATGTCGCTCGGGCATCTGCGTGAACTCAGCGTCGGTTTGATTCTGTTCGTTATCACCCTGTTAATTGGTCGCGACCTTAATCTCGACCTGTTCGCCCGCCTCGTCACCCTCGCCGTCAGCACCACCTGTGCGATGGCCATGTTCTCGACCAAATTCCAGGATCAGGGCCGCGCTGCCGGCTTGCTCGAAGACCCCAATGCCTTCGCCCTGCTGATCGCTTTTGCTGTGCCGATGGCCCTGCTGCTGGTGATCCGCAGCCCGAACCTGCTGCACCGCTTGTTCTGGGGCGGTTGCTGCCTGCTGTTGCTTGGCGGCATGACCAAAACCGAATCGCGCTCGGGTCTAGTGGTATTGGCCTTGAGTCTGTTGATCGGCTGCTGGCACTACCGCTCGCAACTGACCCACATCCGTCCACGGCATCTGGGTTTCGCCATGCTCGGCGCGGCCATCTTGATTCCGTTGACGATTTACGCGATGCCCGCCGGTTACCTCGCGCGGATTCAGTCGCTGAGCGTGTTGAGTGCCGGTGCCAAGGGCCACAACGACGAATCCCTCGGCCGCCGCGCTTCATACATCGTGGTCGGCAGCCAGATGATCCGCGAGAACCCGCTGCTGGGCTCCGGCCCCGGCACCTTCCCGCTGCACTACGCGACCACCGGTTACGCCAAAGCGTTTTCCGCCAACCGCAAGATCGGCGACTTGTACCGCCGGGCGCACAACACCTATCTGGAAATTTTCAGTGAACTGGGCGTTCCTGCCGGGCTGTTGTTCGTCGGCATGCTCGGCCTCGGTCTGTACAACCTGATTCGCGCGCGCGCCGCGTGGATGTTGCGCCGCGATGCGTATCAGGCGGACTTGATGACGCACCTGGGCGTGAGCTTCCTGTCGCTGACCCTGTTCCTGATGTTCCTCAGCGCGCCGAACCAGAAATACGTGTGGATCATGCTCGCGCTGACCAGCGTACTGCGCCTGAAAGCCGAACAGGCGCCATTGGCGATGGAGGCGAAGGCATGAGCCTGATCAGTATCGTCATCCCGATGTTCAACGAGGCCCGACACATTGGCCGCACCCTGCTCGCCGCACAAAAAGCCGCGTTCGCCGCCAATGTCGAATGTGAGCTGATCGTCGTCGATAACGGTTCAAGCGATGATGGCCCGCACATCGCCCGCCAGTTCGGTGCGACAGTGTTGGTATTGCCGGGGTTGTTGATCGGCGCGTTGCGCAATCGCGGCACGGCCATCGCCAGCGGTGAGTGGCTGGCGTTCATCGATGCCGACATCGAAATGCCGGAGAACTGGCTCAAGCCATTGTTCGACATCGAGGCCAGCGGCCAGGCCGATGTTTTCGCCCTGGATCTGCACACCCCCGCTGAAGCGCCGTGGTACGCCACCGCCTGGCAACGCCGGACCTTGCGCGTGTCGTCGCAGACCTCGCATGTGGTCGACTGGCTGCCCAGCGCCAACCTGCTGATGCGTCGGCGCTGGTTCGACAAGGTCGGTGGTTTCAACGAAACCCTGCGCACTGGCGAGGACAAGGAATTCACCCTGCGCCTGCACGAACAGGGCGCGCGACTGCTGTCGATCAATGACAACGTCGCTCTGCATTGGGGTTACGAGATGAACTGGCGCGAGTGGATGGGCAAGGAATTGTGGCGTCAGGGCAGTCATCTGCAACTGCTGCGTACCCATGGCTTCAGCCTGCGCCTGCTGCGTTTCCCGATGCTGTCGCTGTTCGTGTGGTTGCTGGATTTTCTGGCGATTTCGGCGCTGCTCGACGGCTTTCCGCATCACGCGGCCGTCATGGTCACGCTGACACTGATACCGGGGCTGGTGCTCAGCCTGCGCCAAAGTTTCAAACACCGGAACATCGGCCTGACCCTTCAACTGTGGGGCCTGCACTGGGTGCGTCTGCACCTGGCCGGCGCCGCGTTCATTTTGAGTCTGTGTCATTGGAACGCCAGGAGGCCTGCCCGTGGCTGAGTTCATTTTCTGGATGTGCCTGTTGCTGCCGGTCTACGCCTACGTCGGCTACCCGCTGCTGCTGACGCTGGTCGCGCCGCTGTTTCCGGCCTGGCGTCACACCCCGGCGCCGCCGCTGAATGTCAGCATCGTGATTGCCGCACACAATGAGGCGCGGCATATCGAGCACAAGTTGCGCACGTTGCTGGCGCAGGACTATCAGCCAGCGACCCTGCAGATCATTCTTGCCAGCGACGGTTCGACCGATGACACCGTGGCCTGCGCGCACAAAATCGTCGACTCGCGCATCACCATTCTCGACCTGCCGCGCCAGGGCAAAGCCGCGACGCTGAATGCCGGCGTAGCCCTGAGCACTGGCGACATTCTGGTGTTCACCGATGCCGATAACCAATGGTCCCGCGAAACCCTCGGCTACCTGCTCGCACCGTTGAATGATCCGCAGGTCGGCGGCTGTGCCGGGCACATGGTGATCCCGGTCACCGGCGGTGGCTTGAGCGTTGGCGATAGCCTTTATCGGCATTACGAAGGCTGGTTGCGCCGGGTCGAGAACCGCACCGGTTGCATGGTTTCCGCCGACGGCGCCCTGCTTGCCCTGCGCCGCGAGTTGTTCCAGAACGTGCCGGCCGAGGTCAACGACGACTTCTTCATCAGCACCTGCGCGCCGGTCGCGCACAAACGCATTGTCTATGTGCCCGAGGCGCAAGTGATCGACCACGGTGTCGATGAGGCGGACAAACAATTCCGTCGCCGTCAGCGCGTCACCGTCGGCGGTTTGCAAAGTCTCGCGCAACGTCGCGAGCTGCTCAATCCGCTGAAATATGGTCTGTATTCGATCGCGTTGATCAGCCACAAACTGATACGCCGACTGGCGCCGATCCTGTTGCTGCCGCTGTTGCTGAGCAACTTCTGGCTGTGGGACGACCACGTTTTCTATCGCCTCGCCCTGATCGCGCAACTGTTCGGCTACGCCATTGCGATTGCCGGGCTGCTGGATTCGCAACACCGCTTGCCGAAACCCTTCCGCCTCGCCGCGTTTCTGCTGGTCACCCTCGCCGGGATGAGTCTCGGTTTGTGGCAGTTCCTGCGCGGTCAGCGGTATGCCCAGTGGAATCCTGAACAGAACCGTTAAGAGGATCGAAGCCATGGCGATCAAACAACTACTAAAACGCACCAGTGGCTGGCTCTATCTCAACTCGTCGATGGGCCGCAACCAGTTGCACGGCGCCGGGGTGATTCTGATGCTGCACCGGGTGCTGGCCAACGACCGCGCCGCCGACCTGCCGCACCGCAACGAACTGTGCGTGGGGCCGAAAGCCTTCGAGCATTTGCTGGTGTGGCTGCGCAAGCATTTCGATTGCGTGCCGCTGATGGAAATCCTCCAGCCCAACTCGCTGCGCACCGAGCGTCCGCGCGTGGCGCTGACCTTCGATGACGGCTGGCGCGATAACGCGGTCAATGCCTTCCCGCTGCTGCAAAAACATCAGGTGCCGGCGAGTATTTTTCTCTCCACCGATTTCATCGGCAGCCGCCAGCGCTTCTGGTGGGAAAGCCTCGGTGAAACCCTGTGGGGCAGCCACGGCGACAAGGCGCGGATGCATTTGATCGAATGCTTGCACAGCCTGCATCACCCGCTGCCGGTATTGCTTGATGACATCGACGTCGACCGGCGCAGCCTGGCGCTGCTGCATTACCTGCAAGGATTGAAGTCGATTGACCCGCAGGAGCTGGAACGGCTGACCGATGAGTGCCCGCAGGAGTCACAACCGCAAGCGCTGGACTGGCATCAGGTGCGCGCGCTGGAGGCCTCCGGTCTGGTGCGTTTCGGCCCGCACGGTGCCAGTCACGCGATCCTCACCGGCCTCGACGATGTGCGCCTGGACGAAGAAATCACTCGCAGCCGCGATGCCCTGTACAACGGCTGCAACCGGCCGCTGCCGGTGTATTGCTACCCCAATGGCGACAACGACGAGCGCGTGCGGCAACAGATTGCCAATCATGAATATCCGTTTGCGCTTGGCACCGGCACCGGCATTTATCGCGGCGAAAGCGATCCGCTGAACCTGCCGCGTTTTGGTGTCAGCCAGCGCACCGCACGCAATCCGGAGTTGTTGTCGTGGCGGATTTTTCGCGGGACGCGGCCATGAGCCGAAGCAACTACCTCAAGCATCTGGCGCTGAGCATGGGCACCAAACTGGCGATGATCGCCCTGCGTTTGCTGCGTAACGTGTTGCTGGCGCGGATTCTCGGGCCGAGTGAGCGCGGGCTGTTTGCGCTGCTCAGCACCCTGCCGGATCTGATCAGCGCGGCCACCAGTGGCGGCTTGAATTCGGCAGTCGGCTATCAGGCGGCCAAGCAGCGGCCGATGGGTTTGCTGCTGAGTCAGGTGTTGGTGTTCGGCTGTTTGCTCGCGGCGTTGCTGACTTTGCTGGTGGTGGCGCTGGTGCGTGAATTCGGTAGCGAGATGGACGTCACGATGCAGCTTGGCTTGCTCGCCTGGCTGTTGCTGCTGGCGGTGCCGCTGACGGTACTGAAAAGCGGCTTGCTGACTTTGCACAACGCCTCGGGTGGTGTGGTTGCGTTCAACGCCTTGCGTCTGGTCGAGTCGCTGGCGCCGCTGCTGCTGTTTCTTGCGCTGTTCTGGATGTGGAAAAGCGCCGCCCTCGAAGCGGCGCTGATCAGTTGGCTGGCCGGGATCAGTCTGGTGGTGCTGGCCGGTTGGGTCTGGCTCAAACGTGCGCAACCTTTGCAATTGCAATGGGACCGCGCCAGCCAGAAAGAACTGCTGCGCTACAGCGCGCGCAGTCATCCGGACCTGCTGTTCCAGCAAGTGATTCTGCGCTCGGATTATCTGTTCATCGGCGCCTTGCTCGGCAGCACCGCGCTCGGTCATTACGCCATGGCCAGCGCTGCCGCCGAACTGCTGCTGATCGTCCCGGAAGCGGTGACCACGCCACTGATGAAACGCCTGTTGCAACAGGACGAAGGCATGGACAAGGTCACGCCGCTGGCCCTGCGCCTGACGGCCACGGTAATGCTCGGCGCCTGCCTGACCATGGCGGTGATTGGCGAATGGCTGATCGTCACCTTGTTTGGTGCGGTGTACCAACCGGCGTATCCAGCCCTGCTCGCCTTGCTGCCGGGTCTGTTGGGCCTTTGCTACGCGAGCATTTTGCGTCTTGATTTACTCGGCAAGAATCGTCCTGGCACGGTGTCGTTGCTGATGGGTCTGGGCGCCCTGCTCAATCTAGCGCTGAACCTGGTGATGATTCCGGCTTACGGGATTGTCGGTGCGGCGGCGGCTTCATCGATTGCCTACCTGGCGGTGACCGTGGCGATGCTGGTGCTTTACTGCCGCTTGAGCGGCGTGCCGTTCTGGCAAGTGCTGATCATTCTGCCCCGCGACCTCACGCCGATGTGGCTGATGCTGCAACGCCGGAAAACCGCATGAAAGGCCTGGCCCTGTTGCTCGGTCTCGGCCTGTCGCTGGACGCCTTTGCCGCGTCGATGCGTTGGGGCGAGATCCGCGACGGCAGTCTGTATCTGCAAGCGGAGCGGCCGGACACGGTGACCGTACGCTGGACGCCGGCGTGGCAGGCCGAGGCCAATGAAGAGCATGTGTACCTGCTCGACGGTCAGGGCAAACTGGCGGGTGATCGGTTTATCAAGGCCAGCGAAGTACGTGGCAGTCAGAGCTGGCCATTGTTGCCCGGCGCGGCCAGTTATCGGCTGGAGATTCCCGGCTACAGCTTCCGCAATTATCGCGTCGAGCATGACGAACGCACGGTCGCGTTGTTCGCCCCGGCGAAAGTGCATTTCAGCGCTGATACGCACAATGGCGACGAGTTGTATTTCAAGGTTGCGCCGGGTGAGCACGCGGTACTGGCCGGCAAGTTTCATGGCGGTGTCAGTGGATTGCAGGCGCAGCGGGTTGGCGATGATCAGCAACTGACCCTGGCGCTGAAACCCTATCGTGCCTATTGGCAGTTTGATCAGGTTGCGTTGCCTGTCAGCGAGCGCGAGCAAATCTGGCGCCTGCGTTTGCAAGGCAGCGGCAAAGCGGCGTTCTGGCTCGATGGCACGGCGAACCTGTTTGCACAGAATCCGCAGCAACTGAAACCGCTGCGCGAAGACGCCGGGCAAACCCGTTTGACCCTGCACGATAAAGTCCTCGGGCGCACGCCGGATCTGGGCATCGCCCTGCCCTACGTGATGCCGCCGCCCGCCAGTCACGCGGCGCTGGATGCGCTGAAACCGACGGCAGCGAGTTATTACAGCTTTGTTGATGTGATGGCGAAGAATCCGCATTTCGAAGACGCGTTCCGTCAGGTGTATCAGGATCGTTTCGGCATCAAGCAGGACATCACCTTGCTGGCCGGCAGTCAGCGTCAGGCCGATCTGCGCGCCGATGTGCAGAGCAACAGCGGCCTCGATGCGTGGCTGGCCGGGACGCGTGCGCTGGGCGGCAAAGGTACGCACTACATTGGGTTTGCCGACGAGCCGAACCTCAATTACTCCAGCTACGCGCAGTATCAGGCGATCTTCACCAGCATGGCCCGGCAGGTACGCAGCGACCCGGCGAATGCCAAGGCCGGCGTGCGTATTGCCATGCCGGCCAGTTCGCGCCTGGTCAACGGGCCGTTCGCCGACAACGCGGCGGGCAAGCGCGGGATCGATTGGGCGCGGCGTTTGCTCAGCGAATCCGGCGATCAGGTCGATGCACTGGCGTGGCACGAATGGATGATCCGCGACCTGCTCGCCACGCGCGTTTATCGCGACAGCGTGCGCCGTGCCGCCGAACTGGTTGGCCTCGACAGCCAAGGCCAGCCGCGCAAAGCCTTGCTGCTCGATCAGACCAATATGTCCAGCGGCTCTAGCCTCAGCCCCTACGATCAGGAAACCCACTACGCTTCGCTGTGGTGGGCGTCGGTGGTGATCAACGCTTCGCAGGATGGACTGCTGAGCATGCTCAACTGGTTTCAGGCCGCCGATGAGCCGCAGTACCCCAAAGGCATGCTGCGGGTCTCGGCGGATGAACAACGTTTCGAGTTGAAACCTGTAGGTCTGGCGCAGCAGTTTATCGCTGAGCATTGGCTGCATCAGGTGCTGTGGCTGGAAAACGATTCCTTTGAAGTCGATGTGTTGGCGATGGCCGGCGACGATCAGCGTGGCTTGCTCGGGGTGAACAAAGGCACGCGCCTGCAACGCATGAATCTGAGCGGCGCCAAGTGCCCGCTGAACAACGGCGCCCTGCGCTACTTCGGCGCTGACAACCGCAGCCGCGACGCGCCGTTCACCTGCCGCGATGGACGCGTCAGCTTTGATCTGCCAGGCCAGACCCTGTTTGCACTGAGCTGGATCGCGTCATGAAGCCAATTCCGAACAATCATGAGAAAGGCCAGGCGAACCTGAAAACTGTGGTGATGGGATTTATTGTGGTGAGAGGAATTGTGCTGGGGAGCTTTTGTGGCGAGGGGATTTATCCCCGTTGGGCTGCGAAGCGGCCCCTGCTTTTTCAGGCTAAAGAGCGACGACTGCTTCGCAGCCGAACGGGGATAAATCCCCTCGCCACAGAAGCCCTCCACCACAACCTTCACCACACTAGCCCCCCACAAGGGTTTCGCCGAGGCCAAGGTTCAGGAGTACACACCATGGGCATCGTCAGCAAACTCAGCGAACACATCAAACAAAAAGGCCTGCGCGCCACGTTGGCGAAAGCCTGGAAACACTACATCTTTTCCCACCAGGAACTGCTGTGGATGGAGCGCGATCTGGTCAGCCCGGTGCCGCCGCACAACCTCAAACCCTACCCGCCGCTGCGGGTGGTGAAGATCACGCCAGACAACGCCAGCGCCTTCGCCCGCTACTTCGGCGACCGCGTCGGCACCATGGCCGAACTCGCCAATGAGGGCCACACCGGGCACATGCACCTGGACGATCAGGGCGATGCCGTGGCGTTTATCTGGGGCAGTTCGCGGGACTATTTCGACCGGCATTACTACGGCTGCCTGTTCCCGGTGAAACCCGGCGAGTTCTTCGAGTTCGGCGGCGAACTGACCCGCGCCTATTGGGGCACAGAACTGTCGGTGGACCTGCAACTGGAGCTGTGGAAAGCCATGGCCGCGCAAGGTTGCAACAAGGTCGTCGACGTCTGCGAATTCCACAACATCCCGGCGCTCAAGCTGCACTTGCGCATGGGCTACACCGAGCAAAACCGCATCATGAATGTGTACACCCTGTTCGGTCGCTGGCGCTTCTACCGCGAAAGCCGCTACAGCGGCTCGCGTCTGGATGCGTTGCGCAAACCGTCCCGTCCACCCGTAACAGCCACGGCGGCCTGAGCCTATGCTGACGCGATTTGAATGGCGCACTTCACTGTGCGCCGCCGATTTCCCCGAAGCAGCGTATGAAACGTTGCGCCTGCGGGTGACGGATCACACGCCGTTCAACAACCTCGGTTGGTTGTGCGCGGCCGAGCAGGCCCTTGGTACGGATGAGCGGTTGCACATCCTGCTGGGCTGGGAAGCGGACGAATTGCGTTTGTGTCTGCCGCTGGTGGCGAGTCGCGAGCGCTTTGCCGGCGTGCCGTTTCGAGTGCTGCATCACTTGGGGTATCCGCTGGCAGATCGCTTGGCCCTGCTGTCGTTGCTCGACCGTGAGGACATGCACAAGGCACTGGTGTTGATTCGCCAACGTCTGCCCCATGCGCTGCTGCAACTCAATGAACTGTCCGAGCCTGCCGGTGAAGAGAGTGCGCTGACCGAATGGATGGCGCGCAGCTCGACCGCTGAGCGACGTTTGAGTTGTCGGGTGCCGGTGCATCTGATCAGCGAGGCCGATCATCAAGAAGTGTCTGGCGATCCGCGCTACAAGCTGCGCCGCGCGCGCAAGCGAATTGCCGCGTGTGGTGCCCAAGTGCGCAGGATCATTCCCGATGCGACAAGCATGGGGCCGTTGTTGCAAGCCATCAGCGAAGTCGAAGCGGTGAGCTGGAAAGGTGACGAGGGCGTGGGGATTTTTGCCAGCGAACACAGCCGGCAATTGATCGAACGCGCCTTCACCGCCCTCGCCGGCCAAGGTCTGGTGCGCGTGGTGACGCTGGAGCTGAACGGCCGCTGCATCAGCTATCGCCTCGGCTTGCTGGAACAGGGCCGGCTCTACGATTACAACCTCGCCTTTCTGCCGCAATACGCCGACCTGGGCAGCGGCCGGGTGCTGCTGGAGGAATGGATTCGCTGGGGGCTGGACGACAACTGGCGCTGGATCGATGCCTCGCGGGTCAGCCTGGAAAACTCCAGCCATCAACTGCACGAACGCATGACCGGGCAACTTGAGCACTGGCGCTGGAGTTTCTATTCGTGGCGGCCAAGTGGCCTTGTGCTCGGACTGGGCTTGCGCCTGTGGCATCGACTCAAACCGCACGTGCAAGCCTGGCGCGCGCGGCGTGCCGAGCCGGCGAAACCACCACTGAAACCTGTCGCGGTCACCACGGAGGGCGAACATGCCTCGCCAAGTCATAGTCAACGCTGACGATTTCGGCCTCAGCCCGAACGAAAACGCAGTGATCTTTGCCGCGTTTCAGGCCGGGGTCATCAGTTCTGCCACCGCGATGGCCAACATGCCGGCGTTTGAAGCGGCATGTGCCATGGCCCGACACCCGACGTTGCAAGGCCGGGTCGGTTTGCATTTCAACCTGACCTACGGACGCCCCCTGAGCCAGGCGATTCTTGCTCGCCGCACCTTTTGCGATGACCACGGCGTGTTCGACCTTAGCCTGCCGCGCCACAGCCTCTGGCTCGGCCGCGAAGACCGTGACGCGGTGCATCAGGAGTTGCAGGCGCAGTGGCAGCGTTGCGTCGACCACGGCATGCGCCCCAGCCATATCGATTCGCATCAGCACGTGCACAACATCTGGCCGATTGGCGAGATCGTCGCGCGGTTTGCCGCCCAGCAACGTGTGCCGATTCGGCTGGCGCGTAACCTGGGGCAGAACCTCAATCTGCCCAAGCGTGTATTCAAGGGATTGCTCAATTGGCGTCTGCAGAGTCTGGCCGGTATCACCGCTGACTATGTGTGCACGCCGATCGACCTGCGTAACGACAGCGCGCCGACCGACGGCGTGCTGGAAATCGTCGCGCACCCGACGCAACTCGGCGCCGACTTCGGTGACGCCTACCTCAACCCCGACGAACCCCTGAGCCGCGTGCTAGAGCAGCGGCTGGCAGGTGTTGCACGGGTTTCCTACACCGATCTGAACAAGGATTTTCTACGCGGTGCCGCGGCACTCGATTGAGTTACATACCTTGCAATACTTTCGAAGATGGCACTTTGAAATGAACTGGCAAGGGTGATCTATACCCTCAAAAGCACCATCCACAACACCCGGGCTGCGGCCACGGAGGGCATCATGAGCGTCATCACAAAACTACAAGAACGCATCCGCCAGAAAGGCCTCGGCCGCACCTTCGGCACGCTGTGGAAACGCTACGTGTTCTTCCATTGGGAGCTGCTGTGGATGGAGCGCGACCTGGTCAGCCCGGTGCCGCCGCACAAGCTGCGCCCTTACGAGGGCCTGCGCAAAGTCGACATCACGGCGGAGAATGCTGTTGCGTTCACAAAGCATTTTGGCGACCGGGTCGAGACCATGGCAGAACTTGCCGGCGAGGGTCACACCGGGCACATGTACGTCGATGCGGACGGGCATGCGGTCGGGTTTATCTGGGGCAGTATTCGTGATTATCACGACCGTCATTATTACGGCTGCACGTTCCCGGTGAAGCCGGGTGAATTTTTTGAGTTTGGCGGCGAGATGATCCGCACCTACTTCGGTAGCAGCCTTTCGGTGGACGTGCAGGTGGCGCTGTGGGAGGCCATGGCGGCGCAGGGTTGCAACAAGGTGGTGGACGTTTGCGAGACGCACAACATTCCGGCGCTGAAGCTGCATATGCGGATGGGCTATCACGAGCAGGGGCGCGTGATGCACGTGTATTGCCTGTTTGGCCGCTGGAAGTTTTTCCGCGAAACGCGGTATGAGGGTTCAAGGCTGGAACCGCTGCGCAAACCGGGGCGGCCGGTGGTGAGTGCGGCGGCGCAGGCTTGATTCAGATCTGAAATGAGTGGCCTCTTTGAGGCTGCCATCGCTGGCAAGCCAGCTCCCACAGGGTTTTGCGGTGTACCGCTTATATCTGTACGACACAAAATCCTGTGTGAGCTGGCTTGCCAGCGATGAGGCCGGTAGCCGCGCAGATTATTATCAGGTCTTGATGGCGATGAGGGTAAAACACATTGGCATCTGTGCCTCGCGATTCAGGTACTGGTCATACACCTCTTCCCGATTCGAATGCGCATACTCCTTGAAGTGCGCAATATTCAGGCCTGCCGCAATCGCACCACTGAAAATATCCCCCAGCGTGTGCACAAACCAATACGACTTCGCCGCCTGCTGCTCGACCTTGCCGACATACACAATCGGCTCCTCCTGCACAAACGGCTCGGTGCGGAAGTATGAGCTGTCGAGGCGATACGGATCCTCGGCATCGGGATCAACCATTTCCAGAAACGGATGGGTTTCGTAGATCACCAGTTTGCCACCCGGTTTCAGCGTCGAAGCGACATGGCGAAAGAACTCGTCAATGTCCGGCATCCAGCCGAAGACACCAATGGTGATCAGCGCCACGTCAAAACGGTTGTGCAAAGACGCCGGCAAATGATGGATATCGCTTTCGATGAATTCAGCGTTGTGCGGTGAACGCTTGTTCAGCTCACGCGCCTGATCGAGAAACGCCGCCGACTGATCGACCCCGACCACACTCTTCGCACCGTGGGCAAACAACGACAGGCTCTCGCGGCCGTTGTTGCAGCACAGCTGAATCACATCCTTACCATCGACCTCGAGCAACCCGCTCAAGGTCTCATCAAGACAAGAGAAATCCGCCTGCGCAACTTCGCCGAGCAAGGCCTGCCAATCAGGCGAATCCTCATGATGGCGAGCGGAATCGTTCCACGCCTGTCGATTGCTCTCGATGGCGGTTTTGTTATTGGGCACTTCCATGGCGCACTCCAAACGATGCTCGTGATTGAGCGAATCCGAGTCTAGATCAGCCCGCCAATCCCGATTGTTGCAAACTTGTAAGCCACACCGTGTAGGAGCTGCCGCAGGCTGCGATCTTTTGATCTTGTTTTAAGATCAAAAGATCGCAGCCTGCGGCAGCTCCTACATATCTGAGTGTTTATGCCTACAAGTGTCGGCGAATTATCAAAACAGATAGCGGACACGGCTGACTATTCAACTCGGCTCACATGGATATCCTCACGAAGCGCAGACATCCGACGCGCACAAAAAATGGCTAAGGAGGTTTAACCATGAGCCAGAAGTTAACGAATTTCGACGTGGCAGCATTGCTGGACAGTGACGAAGCCATCAGCGAATACCTGTCTCAGGTACTCGCAGACGGGGATAACGAAGAGTT
This sequence comes from Pseudomonas sp. GM80, assembly GCF_000282515.1. Lineage (GTDB taxonomy): Bacteria > Pseudomonadota > Gammaproteobacteria > Pseudomonadales > Pseudomonadaceae > Aquipseudomonas. The sequence continues at coordinate 556 of NZ_AKJD01000147.1, read as the reverse complement.
TCTTCGCGCAATCGGCTATGTGATCAAGGCCTGCGATCAGCCGGGGCATGCGATCAATCACCCAGTCGCTTGAATGCAGGGCAGCTATAGTTAATAGCCTTGGGGAATACCGCACTCGCAGGTGCCGCCATGCTAATGCTCGAACGGCTGTTGTTGATGGGTTGTCTGCTTGCTGCCACTCAGGCGCAGGCGCTGGACAGCAATTTTGTTTACTACGGGCCGAACCAGCCCTTCGCCCACCCTGCTCCGTATTCGCTGAATTCCACGCCGCCCAAGCCTTACGACGATACGGCGCCGCAGGATTTTGTGGTGACCCCGGGTGACCATGAGTTCTCCGATTCGCAACTGCCGACGGTGGCGGATGCGACGGTGCGGGTGTTTATTCGCACGTACGATGCCGAACGCGGGATTTATGTGAATGACGAGGTGCTGGATCCTGGTTGTTTGCTGGAGTGTTTGAGCCGGCAACAACACTGAATACCGAACGCCCACTGTAGGAGCTGCCGCAGGCTGCGATCTTTTGATCTTGATCTTAAAACAAGATCAAAAGATCGCA
>NZ_AKJD01000146.1 GCF_000282515.1 Pseudomonas sp. GM80 | reverse complement strand
CGATCTTTTGATCTTGTTTTCAGGACATCAAGATCAAAAGATCGCAGCCTGCGGCAGCTCCTGCAGGGGGGCGGTTTATAGGTCCAAGACCAGCGGGTGGGGGCTCTGTGCCGGGACGGCGCAGCAGATCAGCACGTGGCCGGCTTCAGGGATGTCCGCCGGGGGCTGTGGATAATTCACCGCGCCGCTGACCAGCCGGGTTTTGCAGGTGCCACATGACCCGCCACGGCAACTGAACTCCGGACGCAATCCGCGGCTTTCCGCCAACTCCAGCAGACTGCCGCCATCGGGCTGCCAGCGCGCCTCTTTTGCCGAGCGCTCGAACACCACCGGCACCGAAGTAGTCGCGGCGGGCGGTTGTTCGATCACGATGGCGTCCGGGTCGGCCTGACGTTTCAGTGTCGACGGGCCAAAGGTTTCCGCATGAATCTGAGCATCGCGCACATCCAGTTCGCGCAGGATGTCGTACAGCCCTTGGGTGAAACCACCGGGGCCGCAGAGGACGAAGTCGAGCTGATCGAAATCATCGGCCTCCAGCAGGTTCCTCAGCACCGCACTATCGATTCGGCCCAGCAGATCAAAGTCCTCGCCTTCTTGCAGATCGGCTTCCGGCTGGCTGAGCAGCCGCAGGACGCGCACCGAGTCACCGGCGGATTCGAGCAGCCGGTCCAGCTCCTGGCGAAACGGCTGATCGGCCAGGCTGCGCGAACTCTGCAGCAATAACGTCGGACGAATCCCGCGCGTGCGTAAGCCTTGGTACACCACCTCGCGCAGCATCGACAGCAACGGCGTGATTCCTACACCGGCGGCCAGCAGCACCAGCGGTCGGTGCTCCAGCGGCGCCACGGTGAAATGCCCTTGCGGCGCCCGCGCTTGCAGCACATCGCCGACGCGGATCTGCTCATGCAGGTGTGATGAAATCAGGCCTTCACGCTTGACGCTGATCCGGTAGAAACCGTCCGATGGCGCGCTCGAAAGGCTGTAAGTGCGAATGTGTACCTCGCCATCAATCGTGAAACGCAGCGGCAGATGCTGGCCAGCGAGAAACACCGGCAAACCGGCGCCATCGGCGGGCTCCAGGTAGATGGAGCGGATGCTGCGACTTTCTGCCTCGATCTTCGCCACGCGCAGCGGCCGCCATTGGTTGCCCAGTGCCTGCGCCTGCAAACGCGCCGCCGCCTCGGTCCAGTTGCCAGTCAACAGACTGGTCGGCGACATGCCGTCGAAGCGCCAGCGCAACGCCAATGCTGCCGGGCGCCGCACCAGTGTTTCCACCTCGAACGTCCACAAACGCTCAGCGCCCTGAAACGCTTCGATCTGCGGGTCGTCGAGCAGGATCTCGGTGCGCCCGCTGAGTTGCAGCAAATCGCCTGTGGAAAAGTCGATGAACAGCAAGCCAGCCTTGGGGTTGAGCAGCAGATTGCCGAGGGTGTTGAAGTGCAGGTTGCCGGCGAAGTCAGGGATGGTCAGACGATTGCCGTCCACGCGTACGAAACCGGCCTGGCCGCCCCGGTGGGAAACATCCACCGCACGCTGACCGTCGACATCGACATAACTGGCGACGAAGAACGTATCGGCTCCCGCGATCAGCGCGGTGGCCGCATCATCCAGAGCGTTGAGATGTTCAGCCGGGCGAGTCTGCGGATCCGTCAGCGGCACGCGCTGGAACTGACGCAGCTGGATGTATTGCGGGCAATTGCCGAAAGCCTGATCCACGCTCACGGCGAAACCCTGAGCGTTCAGATTGCCGACATGGCCGTTAAGGCGATTGCGCCGGCGGGTGTGCAATTCGATGCCGAGCAGACCGATCGGCTCACCGTTGCGCAGTTGCGCCGGATCATCAGCCGCGACCTGACTGGCGAAATGCAGGTGCTCGGGGTCCGGCGAATGCGCGAACCCCGGTGCACCTTCGAGCACGCTGGCCCACGGACGGCCCTGTGCATCGACGGCGCCGTACAGCAGGAAGGGCAATTGCTGATAGAACTCGCGGTGCTGGTCCGGCATCCAAGTGCGAATCACCTTACGCCCGAAGGCTTCCATGCGTTCGGCAACGCCGACATGGGCTTGTAACTGTTGCTCGCCAGCGTGCCACGGTGAACGTTCCATCACGACCTCTCCCCTGCGCCGACGGCACAGTGTGGATAGCGAAAATCAGGCGGTGGTTTGCAGACCGGCGACGGTGCGCGGCATGCCGACAAAACCGGGCAAGGCTTCGACCCGGGCCAGCCAGGCGCGCACGTTGTCGTAGTCGTCCAGCGACACGTTGCCCTCGGGTGCGTGTGCGATATAACTGTAGGCGGAAACGTCGGCAATGCTCGGTTCGTCGCCGGCCAGAAACGCTGTCTTGCCCAACTCGACGTCCATCACCTTGAGCAGGTTGTGCGCACGGCTGATCGCCTCTTCAGCATTCAGTTGTGCGCCAAACACCGTGACCAAGCGCGCAGCTGCGGGGCCGAACGCAATCGGCCCGGCGGCAGCGGATAACCAGCGCTGCACCCGCGCCGCGCCGACCGGGTCAGCAGGCAGCCAGCGACCGTGACCGTATTTTTGCGCCAGATACACCAGAATCGCGTTGGAATCGGCCAGCACCACGCCGCCGTCATCAATCGCCGGCACCTGGCCAAAGCTGTTGATCGCCAGATACGCCGGCTGCTTGTGCTCACCTTTCGCCAGGTCGACCAAGATCAGCTCGGTGGGCAGTTGCAGCAGGGACAGCATCAACTCGACGCGATGAGCGTGGCCAGAGCGTGGGAAGTTGTAGAGTTTGATTGCTTGCATGGTCGACTCCGCTGAACAGGGGCGCCACTGCGAGGGTGAGAGCGCCGATGCAGGCCATCATCCCCTCACTGCGAAAAGAACAGAATCACCAGCAACCGCAATCGATTATTTCATCTCGTGCAACAACGCAGCATTTTGCAGCGCCGGGTGGTCACGCAATGCCTTGGCGGCGAAATCGACAAAACTGCGGATCCGCGCCGGCGCCTTGCGCCCGCCCTGATACACCACATGGATCGGCAGTGGCGGCAGTTCGAACTCAGCAAGGACGATTTCCAGTTCGCCGGCCGCCACCTTGCTCGCCACTTGATAGGACAACACGCGGGTCATGCCCAGACCCATGCAGGCGGCGGTAATCGCAGCCTGATTGGCGGTGACGATCAGGCGCGGCTCGGGACGCACGCTGAGCGGCTCTCCTGCATCGAGAAACGGCCAACTGCGTTGCTGACCAATCGCAGAAGTCGCTACCACTGGCACACCGGCCAGCGCATGAGGATGAACCGGTCGACCGTGCTGAGCGAAATAAGCCGGCGAACCGCAAATAACCCGTCGAACCTCGCCCACCCGAATCGCATGCTGACTGCTGTCCGGCAGGTCACCGATGCGCACCGCGACATCAATGCCCTCCTCAACCATGTTGACGATCCGATCAACCAGTACGGCGTTAATCGTGACATCCGGATACTGCGCGAGATAACCCGCCATCACCGGAGTGACAAACAAATCACCGAACAACACTGGCGCCGTCACCGTCAATTGCCCGCGCGGCTGAGCATGGCTGCCCGCCGCTGAATCCTCGGCCTCCTGCACCTCGGCAAGAATCCGCCGGCAATCCTCCAGATAACGCTGCCCCGCTTCGCTCAAATGCACACTGCGCGTGGTGCGGATCAACAACTGCGTACCGATGCGCAACTCCAGCGCCGCCACCGCACGGGTCACGCTAGCTGCGGACAGGCCCAAACGCCGAGCGGCAGCGGAGAAGCCTTGCTCTTGGGCGACGGTGGTGAAGATGTGCATTTCCTGGAAGCGGTCCATAGAGTCGACGCTCACCTCAAAATCAAAAAAGATCGCAGCCTGCGGCAGCTCCTACAAGTGAAATACGATTCCCATGTAGGAGCTGCCGCAGGCTGCGATCTTTTGCGGTTAACTCAGCTGTGGATAACTTACTCCACGGTCACCGACTTCGCCAAATTACGCGGCTGATCCACATCCGTGCCTTTCAGCACCGCAACGTAGTACGACAGCAACTGCAGCGGAATCGTGTAGAGGATCGGCGAAAGGATGTCGTGGATGTGCGGCATTTGCACCACGTGAGTACCTTCACCATTGGTCATCCCGGCTTTCTCGTCGGCGAACACGATCAGTTCGCCGCCGCGGGCGCGGACTTCCTGCAGGTTGGATTTGAGCTTTTCCAGCAGTTCGTTGTTTGGCGCGACGGTGACCACCGGCATGTCGTTATCCACAAGCGCCAGCGGGCCGTGTTTCAGCTCGCCGGCCGGATAGGCTTCGGCGTGGATGTAGGAGATTTCCTTGAGCTTCAAGGCACCTTCCATCGCGACCGGGAATTGCGCACCACGGCCGAGGAACAGGGTGTGGTTTTTCTCGGCGAACAGCTCGGCGATTTTTTCCACGGTGCTGTCCATCGCCAGCGCTTCGCCGAGGCGGGTTGGCAGGCGACGCAATTCTTCGACCAGTGTGGCTTCAACGCCTTTGTCCAGGGTGCCGCGCACCTGGCCCAGCGAAAGAGTCAGCAGCAGCAGGCCGACCAGTTGCGTGGTAAAGGCTTTGGTCGAGGCCACGCCGATTTCGCGACCGGCCTGGGTCAGCAGGGTCAGGTCGGATTCGCGCACCAGCGAACTGATGCCGACGTTGCAGATCGCCAGGCTGGCGAGGAACCCAAGCTCTTTGGCATTGCGCAGGGCGGCCAGGGTGTCGGCGGTTTCGCCGGACTGCGAGATGGTCACGAACAGGGTGTCCGGCTGCACCACGACTTTGCGGTAGCGGAATTCGCTGGCAACTTCGATCTGGCACGGGATGCCGGCCAGTTCTTCCAGCCAGTAACGGGCGACCATACCGGCGTGATAGCTGGTGCCACAGGCAACGATCTGCACGTTGCGCACTTTGGCGAACAGCTCGGCCGCTTGTGGGCCGAACGCCTGAACCAGCACCTGATCATTGCTCAGGCGACCTTCGAGGGTGCGCTGGACAACGGCCGGTTGCTCGTGGATTTCTTTGAGCATGTAGTGGCGGAATTCACCTTTGTCGGCGGCTTCGGCACCGTCGGTGTATTGCACGGTCTGGCGCTCGACCGCGTTGCCATCGACGTCCCAGATCTGCACGTTATCGCGGCGAATTTCGGCAATATCACCTTCTTCCAGGTACATGAAGCGGTCGGTAACCTGACGCAGCGCCAGTTGGTCGGAAGCGAGGAAGTTCTCGCCCAGACCCAGACCAATCACCAACGGACTGCCACTGCGCGCGGCAACCAGACGATCCGGTTGCTTGGCGTTGATCACGGCCAGACCATAAGCACCGTGCAATTCCTTGACGGTTGCTTTGAGGGCGACGGTCAGGTCTGGCTGATCCTTGAGTTTGTGGTTGAGCAGATGGGCGATGACTTCGGTGTCGGTGTCCGAGGTGAACACGTAACCCAGCGCTTTCAGTTGTTCGCGCAGGGCTTCGTGGTTCTCGATGATGCCGTTGTGCACCACGGCGATGTCGCCGGAGAAATGCGGGTGGGCGTTGCGTTCGCAGGGTGCGCCGTGGGTGGCCCAGCGGGTGTGGGCGATACCCAGACGACCCACCAGTGGATGCTCGGCCAGTGCCGCTTCGAGTTCACTGACCTTGCCCGGACGGCGCATGCGCTCGAGAGTTTCCTCGTTGGTGTAGACCGCTACACCCGCGCTGTCATAGCCGCGGTACTCGAGGCGCTTGAGGCCTTCGAGCAGGATGGCGGTGATGTTACGTTCAGCCACTGCGCCGACAATTCCACACATGCTTATTTCTCCTGACTGACAGCCGCGCAAATCAAGTTGATACCGCGGGCCTGTATCTGATCGCGTGCCTCTTGGGGCAGGCGATCATCGGTAATTAGGGTATGGACGCTGCTCCATGGCAGTTCCAGATTGGGAATCTTGCGGCCGATCTTGTCGGCCTCGACCATGACGATGACTTCCCGCGCCACGTCAGCCATGACCCGGCTCAAACCGAGCAGCTCATTGAAGGTCGTGGTGCCACGCACCAGATCGATGCCATCGGCACCGATGAACAACTGGTCGAAGTCGTAAGAGCGTAGTACTTGCTCGGCGACCTGACCCTGAAAGGACTCCGAATGCGGGTCCCAGGTGCCACCGGTCATCAACAGCACCGGCTCGTGTTCGAGTTCGCTCAGGGCGTTGGCAACATGCAGGGAATTGGTCATCACCACCAGACCCGGCTGCTGGCCGAGTTCAGGGATCATCGCGGCGGTGGTGCTGCCGCTGTCGATGATGATGCGCGCGTGCTCGCGAATGCGTTTCACCGCTGCGCGGGCAATCGCCTGCTTATATTTGGAAATGCTTTGCGCGGTTTCCGCGACCAGTTCCTGCGGCATGGTGATCGCTCCGCCGTAACGGCGCAGCAGCAGACCATGACTCTCCAAGGCAGCCAGATCCTTGCGAATCGTAACTTCAGAGGTTTCGAAGCGCTTGGCCAACTCATCCACACTGACTTCACCCTGCTCATTGAGCAGGGCAAGGATGTTATGGCGGCGCTGGGGCGTATTGCGTTTCGACATGACGACCTAAGTTTCGATTCGAAAGATAACGGAAGCAATCAAAACCTATCAGCCACAAATCGTCAACCCGCCAGACAAAAAAAATCGCAGCCATCGACAGGTCCCATGTAGGAGCTGCCGAAGGCTGCGATCTTTGGATCTTTAAAGCGCTGTGGATAACTCAGCCCTTCTTGATCTTCTCCGGCCGTTTCCAGCCATCAATGTTCTTCTGCCGCGCACGCCCTACCGCCAATTGCGCGTTATCCACATTCTGCGTAATCGTCGACCCAGCCGCCGTGGTAGCACCGTCAGAGATATCCACAGGTGCCACCAACGAGTTGTTGGAGCCGATGAACACGTCCGCGCCCAACACGGTTTTCCACTTGTTGGCGCCGTCGTAGTTGCAGGTGATGGTGCCGGCGCCAACGTTGGTGCGCGCACCGATTTCCGCGTCGCCCAGATACGTCAGGTGACCGGCCTTGGCGCCCTCGCCCATGTGCGCGTTCTTCAATTCAACGAAGTTACCCACATGCGCACGCGCTTCCAGTACGGTGCCCGGGCGCAGACGCGCGAACGGACCGGCATCGCTGCCTTCGCCGAGGATGGCACCTTCGATATGACTGTTGGCCTTGATCACCACGCCTTTACGCAGGGTGCTGTCCTTGATCACACAGTTCGGACCGATCACCACATCATCTTCGATGACAACATTGCCTTCGAGAATCACGTTGATATCGATCAGCACGTCGCGACCCACGGTCACTTCGCCACGCACATCAAAGCGCGCCGGATCACGCAGGGTCACGCCTTGCGCCATCAAACGGCGACCGGCGCGCAACTGATAATGACGCTCCAGCTCGGAGAGTTGCTTGCGATCATTGGCGCCCTGCACTTCCATCGCATCGTGCGGTTGCTCGGTGGCCACCAGCAGACCATCGTTGACCGCCATTTCGATCACGTCGGTCAGGTAGTACTCGCCCTGAGCGTTGTTGTTCGACAGGCGGCTCATCCAGTCGGCCAGACGATTGGCCGGGACGGCGAGAATGCCGGTGTTGCCCTCGGTGATCGCGCGTTGCGTTTCGCTGGCATCTTTGTGCTCAACGATTGCCGTGACTTTGCCATCGGCATCACGAACGATGCGGCCATAGCCGGTCGGGTCATCCAGCTCAACGGTGAGCAAGCCCATTTGCCCGGGCACGACTTGCTTGAGCAGACGTTGCAGGGTTTCGACTTCGATCAGCGGTACGTCACCGTAAAGGATCAGCACGGTGTCGGCAGTAATGAACGGCACAGCCTGGGCGGTGGCGTGGCCGGTGCCCAGTTGCTTGTCCTGCAGGACAAAATTCAGATCGTCGGCCGCCAGGCGTTCACGCACCACGTCGGCGCCATGGCCGATGACCACATGAATGCGCTGTGGATCAAGTTGGCGGGCACTGTGGATAACATGGCCCAACATGGAGTTGCCGGCAATCGGGTGCAACACCTTCGGCAGGGCCGAACGCATACGAGTGCCTTGACCGGCCGCGAGGATAACGATTTCAAGAGACATGACTGGCTACCAATCCTGGGTGGTCAGCAACTGCGACCGGGTTGTAAAAATCGGAAAAGAAAAAAGGGTAGCCGAGGCTACCCTTTTTTATCAATCGCACAACAAGCGGCTGACGGATTAACCGCCAAACTTCTTGCGGATCTGCTGGACGGTGCGCAGCTGAGCTGCAGCCTCGGCCAGACGTGCTGATGCAGCGCTATAGTCGAAATCCGCGCCTTTTTCGTGCAAGGCATTCTCGGCAGCCTTGAGAGCTGCTTGAGCCTGAGCTTCATCCAGATCGGCGGCACGTTGCACGGTATCGGCAAGCACCTTGACCATGTTCGGCTGAACCTCGAGGAAACCACCGGAGATGTAAAACACCTCGGGTTCCCCGCCTTGCTTGATCAGGCGGATAGGACCTGGCTTCAGATTAGTGATCAGCGGCGCGTGACCCAGAGCGATACCAAGATCACCCAGTGCACCGTGCGCAATCACCATCTCGACCAGGCCGGAAAAGATTTCCCCTTCCGCGCTGACGATATCGCAATGGACTGTCATAGCCATCTGATTGCCTCAACCTAAATTAGCGCCCGTTGCCGGGCGCCGGGATTACAGTTTCTTGGCTTTCTCGATCGCTTCTTCGATGCCGCCAACCATGTAGAACGCTTGTTCTGGCAGGTGGTCGTAGTCACCGTTGAGGATGCCTTTGAAGCCAGCAATGGTGTCTTTCAGGGAAACGTATTTACCCGAAGCACCGGTGAAGACTTCAGCCACGAAGAACGGCTGCGACAAGAAGCGCTGGATCTTACGAGCACGGTTTACCAACTGCTTGTCGGCTTCCGACAGCTCGTCCATACCCAGGATCGCGATGATGTCCTTCAGCTCTTTGTAACGTTGCAGAACGTACTGAACGCCGCGAGCGGTGTCGTAGTGGTCCTGGCCGATTACGTTCGGGTCCAGCTGGCGCGAAGTCGAATCCAGTGGATCTACCGCTGGGTAGATACCCAGGGAAGCGATGTCACGGGACAGAACGACGGTGGCGTCCAAGTGGGCGAAGGTGGTCGCTGGCGACGGGTCGGTCAAGTCATCCGCAGGTACGTATACCGCTTGGATCGAAGTGATCGAACCTTCCTTGGTCGAAGTGATACGTTCTTGCAGAACGCCCATCTCTTCAGCCAGGGTCGGCTGGTAACCTACTGCCGAAGGCATACGGCCCAGCAGTGCGGATACTTCAGTACCGGCCAGGGTGTAACGATAGATGTTGTCGACGAACAGCAGAACGTCGTTACCTTCGTCACGGAACTTCTCGGCCATGGTCAGGCCGGTCAGTGCTACGCGCAGACGGTTACCCGGCGGCTCGTTCATCTGACCGTAAACCAGTGCCACTTTGTCCAGAACGTTGGAGTCCTTCATCTCGTGGTAGAAGTCGTTACCCTCACGAGTACGCTCACCCACACCGGCGAACACGGAATAACCGCTGTGCTCGATGGCGATGTTACGGATCAGTTCCATCATGTTTACGGTTTTGCCTACACCGGCACCACCGAACAGACCGACTTTACCGCCTTTGGCAAACGGGCAAACCAGGTCGATAACCTTGATGCCGGTTTCCAGCAGGTCGTTGCCGCCTGCCTGTTCAGCGAACGAAGGCGCTGGACGGTGAATGCCCCAACGCTCTTCGGTGTCGATCGGGCCAGCTTCGTCGATCGGGTTACCGAGGACGTCCATGATCCGGCCCAGGGTCGCTTTACCGACCGGTACGGAAATGGCTGCGCCAGAATCGGTAACTTCCAGACCGCGCTTCAAGCCCTCGGTGGAACCCATCGCAATGGTACGAACCACGCCGTCGCCCAGCTGTTGCTGAACTTCCAGAGTGGTGCCGGCATCGCTTATTACTTTCAAAGCGTTGTAGATGCTCGGTACGCTGTCGCGTGGAAATTCCACGTCGATAACGGCGCCGATGATTTGAACGATACGTCCGCTACTCATAGCTGGATCCTCTGAATATTTGAACCGTTAAACCGCGGCAGCGCCGCCGACGATTTCCGAGATCTCTTGGGTGATCGCAGCCTGACGCGCCTTGTTGTAGATCAGCTGCAAATCGCTGATCAAATCACCGGCGTTGTCGGTAGCGTTCTTCATCGCGATCATCCGCGCAGCTTGTTCAGCCGCGTTGTTCTCGACCACCGCCTGGTAGACCTGCGACTCAACGTAGCGGACCATCAAGCCGTCAAGCAGCTCTTTGGCATCCGGTTCGTAGAGATAGTCCCAGTGGTGCTTGAGATCCTGATCCGGGGTGGCCACCAGTGGAATCAACTGCTCCACGGTAGGCTGTTGCGTCATGGTGTTGATGAACTTGTTGGACACCACGGACAGGCGGTCAATACGGCCGTCCAGGTAGGCATCCAGCATCACCTTGACGCTGCCGATCAGATCATTGATCGACGGCTCTTCACCCAGGTGGCTGATAGCTGCAACGACGTTACCGCCGAAGTTACGGAAAAAGGCCGCACCCTTGCTACCAACGACACACAGATCAATCTCGACGCCGTTTTCGCGGTTTACCGCCATGTCCTTGACCAGGGCCTTGAACAGGTTGGTGTTCAAGCCGCCGCACAGACCACGGTCACTGCTCACGACGACATAACCGACACGCTTGATGGCGCGATCGATCATGAACGGGTGGCGGTATTCCGGGTTGGCGTTGGCCAGATGCCCAATAACCTGGCGGATACGCTCCGCATAAGGACGGCTAGCAGCCATGCGCATTTGTGCCTTGCGCATTTTGCTGACCGCCACTTTTTCCATGGCGCTGGTAATCTTTTGCGTGCTTTTGATGCTCGCAATCTTACTGCGAATCTCTTTTGCGCCTGCCATGTAACACCTATCAGGTTAGCAAGCGGGAGCCTCGCGGCTCCCGCTGCGGCTTACCAGGTTTGGGTGGCCTTGAACTTCTCGATACCGGCTTTCATGCCAGCGTCGATTTCGTCATTGAAGTCACCTTTAACGTTGATCTTGGCCATCAAATCGGCGTGATCGCGGTTGAAGAAAGCGATCAGCGCTTGTTCGAAGCTGCCGATCTTGGCGATTTCAACGTCAGTCAGGAACCCACGCTCAGCGGCATACAGCGACAGCGCCATGTCAGCGATCGACATTGGTGCGTATTGCTTCTGCTTCATCAGCTCGGTAACGCGCTGACCATGCTCAAGTTGCTTACGGGTCGCTTCGTCCAGGTCAGAAGCGAACTGGGCGAATGCTGCCAGTTCACGGTACTGAGCCAGAGCGGTACGGATACCACCGGAGAGCTTCTTGATGATCTTGGTCTGAGCGGCACCACCCACACGGGATACCGAAACACCGGCGTTCACTGCAGGGCGGATGCCCGAGTTGAACATGGCCGATTCCAGGAAGATCTGACCGTCGGTGATGGAAATCACGTTGGTCGGAACGAACGCGGAAACGTCGCCAGCCTGGGTTTCGATGATCGGCAGTGCGGTCAGCGAACCGGTTTTGCCGGTCACTGCGCCGTTGGTGAACTTCTCTACGTATTCTTCCGAAACGCGGGATGCGCGCTCCAGCAGACGGGAGTGGAGATAGAACACGTCGCCTGGGTAAGCTTCACGGCCTGGTGGACGGCGCAGCAGCAGGGAAATCTGGCGGTAAGCCACTGCTTGCTTGGACAGATCGTCATAAACGATCAGCGCGTCTTCACCGCGGTCGCGGAAGAATTCACCCATGGTGCAACCGGAGTACGGTGCCAGGAATTGCAGCGCAGGAGATTCCGAAGCACTGGCAGCCACGATGATCGTGTTGGCCAGGGCGCCGTTTTCTTCCAGCTTGCGAACCACGTTGGCGATGGTCGATTGTTTCTGACCAATAGCTACGTAGACGCAGAAAATGCCGCTGTCTTTCTGGTTGATGATCGCGTCGATCGCCAGAGCGGTTTTACCGATCTGACGGTCACCGATGATCAGCTCACGCTGGCCACGGCCGACAGGGATCATGGCATCGACAGCCTTGTAGCCAGTCTGTACAGGCTGGTCTACCGACTTACGCCAGATCACGCCCGGAGCAACTTTCTCGACCGCGTCGGTCTCGGTGTTGCCCAGTGGACCTTTGCCGTCAACAGGGTTACCCAGTGCGTCGACTACGCGACCCAGCAGTTCCTTACCAACAGGAACTTCGAGGATGCGGCCGGTGCACTTGGCGCTCATGCCTTCAGCCAGAGACTGGTAAGCGCCCAATACAACGGCACCTACGGAGTCTTGCTCCAGGTTGAGGGCCATACCGTAGACGCCGCCCGGAAACTCGATCATCTCGCCGTACATGACGTCGGCCAGACCGTGAATCCGCACGATGCCGTCAGATACGCTGACGACAGTGCCTTGGTTACGGGCTTGGGAGGTCACATCGAGCTTGTCGATGCGGCCCTTGATAATTTCACTTATTTCGGAAGGATTGAGTTGCTGCATTGCTCTGCTGCCCCTTCAAACTCAAGATTTCAATGCTTCGGCAAGTTTCGCGATTTTGCCGCGAATCGAGCCATCGATAACCAGGTCGCCGGCGCGGATAACGACACCACCTATTAGGGCAGCATCCTCCGCAACTTGCAGGCGCACTTCCCGGTTGAGTCGTGCACTGAGAACCTTGGCGAGTTTGTCTTGCTGTTCTTGGTTCAATGCGAAAGCACTGGTCACTTCAACGTCTACCGACTTCTCTTGTTCGGCCTTGTACAGGTCGAAAAGAGCGGCAATCTCCGGCAGAAGCGGGAGACGGTCGTTTTCGGCAACGACATTGATGAAGTTCTGTGCCTTGGCATCAAACTTGTCGCCGCACACGTCAATAAACGTGGCGGCCTTTTCTGCGCTCGTCAGTCGCGGGGCCTTGAGCACGCGCTGCATGGTGTCATCTTGTGACACCGCTGCAGCCAGGCCGAGCATGGCTGACCAATTGGCCAGTTGCTGGTGGGCCTGAGCGTGCTCGAAGGCCGCCTTAGCGTAAGGTCGGGCCAACGTGGTCAGTTCTGCCATGATCGCCCTCGCTTAGATTTCAGCAGCCAGTTGGTTAACCAGCTCTGCGTGCGCGTTTTGATCGATTGTGGCACCCAGGATCTTCTCGGCGCCGCCGACAGCCAGCATACCCACTTGGGCGCGCAGCTTGTCTTTGACACTGTTCAGTTCCTGTTCGATCTCGGCTTGAGCCTGAACCTTCACACGGTCAGCGTCGACACGGGCCTTTTCAACGGCCTCTTCGACAATCTGGTTACCGCGTTTCTTGGCTTGCTCGATGATTTCAGCTGCCTGAGCTTTCGCTTCGCGCAGTTGCTGACCCGCTTTTTCTTGGGCCAACTCCAGGTCGCGAGCTGCTCGGCTGGCAGCGTCCAGACCATCAGCGATCTTCTTTTGACGTTCGTGCAGGGCAGTGATGACCGGAGGCCATACATACTTCATGCAGAACAGTACAAAAATCAGGAACGCAACGGACTGGCCAATCAGGGTCGCATTAATGTTCACGCCAACACCTCGCAGTTACGTTGTCCATCACATCAAATTACTCGGAAGAATCCGGGTAATTAGCCAGCGATCTGACCAACGAACGGGTTCGCAAAGGTGAAGAACAGAGCGATACCAACACCGATCATGGTTACGGCGTCGAGCAGACCGGCAACGATGAACATTTTAACTTGCAGCATTGGAACCATTTCTGGCTGACGCGCTGCGCCTTCCAGGAACTTGCCGCCCAGCAGGCCGAAACCAATTGCGGTACCCAGTGCGCCCAGGCCGATCAACAGTGCAACAGCGATAGCGGTTAGACCAACTACAGTTTCCATCTTTCCTCCCGACTTTTACGTCGTATGGTTTAGGTTTTTTAGATTAAAGCGGTAAAACAAATCGTTTCAGGTGCCCTGTGAAGAGCCCCTTCCCGTTTGACCGGGAAGGACATCAGACTAGTCGAGACTGGTCTTAATGGTTTTCTTCGTGCGCCATCGACAGGTAGACGATGGTCAGCATCATGAAGATGAACGCCTGCAGGGTGATGATCAGGATGTGGAACACAGCCCAAGCCCACTGCAGAACAACGCCCAGGCCGCTCAGCCAGAGCAGACCGCTGCCGAACATCACAGCGATCAGAATGAACACCAGCTCACCGGCATACATGTTGCCGAACAGACGCAGAGCCAGAGAGATCGGTTTAGCGATCAGGGTCACGAATTCCAGCAGGAAGTTCACCGGGATCAGCAGGGCCTGAACAAAGATGTTCTTGCTGCCGAACGGGTGCAGGGTCAATTCGCCGATGAAGCCGCCGATGCCCTTGACCTTGATGCTGTAGAAAATGATCAGTGCGAAAACCGACAACGCCATGCCCAGGGTCGCGTTCGGGTCGGTGGTCGACACGGCGCGGAACGGGATGTGGTGATCACCGGTGATCAGGATGGCCAGCTGAGGAATCCAGTCGACCGGGATCAGGTCGACGGCGTTCATCAGGAACACCCAGACGAAGATGGTCAGTGCCAGCGGTGCAATCACCGGGCTACGGCCATGGAAGCTGTCTTTCACGCTGCCATCGACGAATTCGACCAATACTTCAACGAAGTTCTGCAAAGCACCCGGTTGACCCGAAGTCGCCTTCTTTGCCGCCATGCGGAAAAGAAAAACGAAGATCAGACCCAACGCGACCGACCAGCCGAGAGTATCGACGTGGAAAGCCCAGAAGCCCATTTCCTTGGCTTCTGCTGCGGTATGGGCAAAGCCCCAGCCGCCGTTAGGTAGCTGACCGAAGGTCAGGTTCTGCAAGTGGTGCTGGATATAGCCCGAAGCGGTTGTTTCTGCCATGGTTGCCTCAAACGCCCTAAGGTCTCGAAAGTCTTGTTCTCATCAGCAGGGGAGCGAACCAGCTGACCGACTGAGTCAGCACGAACACGCCGAATACAGCTATCGGCGCCAGTGGCTTCACACCTGCAAACACCAGCGCAAAAAGCACTGCTGTCAAAATCAGTTTGCCTGCCTCGCCGGCATAAAAAGACCGGACGATGGACTGGGCTGCTCGGGCGCCGGAAAACCGAAATGCCTTGTGAGCGAAATAAACATTGGGCAGCAAGGCTATCAGGCCTCCGCAAAGTCCCGAGTATCCGGCAACGACTCCGTGCCATTGCCAGAGCGCCAAAGCGGCAATCAGCAAAATGACAAATTGAGCCATTAACACCGGAAAAACTGCCAGGCGATGGAACGGCAGGCGGTTTGGCTTGCGGGTTTCCATCACTATTGCTCTCCAATGGTCGGCTGCCAGAATTCAATAACTTGGCATAATTTGTGCCGACAAAATGCGCGCAGAGTATAGGGGCGGTTCTGCCCCTATTCAACTGTCAGGTAGTGATTTCCGACTGCGCGCTACATGAGGAAATGTTTCAGCGGATGTGTGCGAGCACACCTTGAAGCTCATCGAGCGAGTTATAACCGATCACCAACTGACCCTTTCCCTTCTTGCCGTGGCGAATCTGCACCGCAGAGCCTAGGCGCTCGGCCAGACGCTGTTCGAGACGGGCGATATCCGGGTCGGGTTTGCTGGCTTCCACAGGCTCCGGTTTACCACTCAACCACTGGCGAACCAGTGCTTCAGTTTGGCGCACGGTCAGACCGCGTGCGACAACATGTCGCGCCCCTTCAACCTGCTGATTCTCGGGCAACCCGAGTAAAGCACGGGCATGGCCCATTTCCAGGTCGCCGTGGGACAGCATGGTCTTGATGACTTCCGGCAGCGCAATAAGTCGCAACAGGTTAGCCACAGTGACGCGGGATTTACCCACAGCCTCGGCAACCTGCTGTTGAGTCAGCTGGAATTCCTGCTGCAAACGCTGCAAGGCCACCGCTTCTTCGATCGGATTGAGGTCTTCGCGCTGGATGTTCTCGATCAGCGCAATGGCGATCGCGGTTTCATCGGGTACGTCGCGCACCATCGCCGGAATGGTTTCCTGCCCGGCTTGCTGGCTCGCGCGCCAGCGACGTTCACCGGCGATGATTTCAAAACGGCCTCCGCCAATCGGGCGCACCACGATCGGCTGCATCACGCCTTGTGCCTTGATCGACAGCGCCAGCTCTTCCAGCGCTTGCGGATCCATGTCCCGACGCGGCTGGTATTTGCCGCGCTGGAGCAGATCCAGCGGCAGGTGCTGCAGCTCACGGGTGTCAGCTTGCGCGGCTTGTTCTTCCAGCGCGCTGACAGTCGGACCACTCAGCAGTGCATCCAGTCCACGTCCGAGACCTCGTTTCTTGACGGCCATGGGGATTCCTTAAGTTGCCTGAGCGGCGGCGATGCGTGAATTTTTGCGCTGACGACGAACCATCTCGCCGGCCAGGGCCAGGTAAGCCAGGGCGCCGCGCGATTGCTTGTCGTAAGCCAGCGCCGGCATGCCGTAGCTTGGCGCTTCGGCCAGACGGATGTTGCGCGGGATCACCGTATCGTAAAGCTGATCGCCGAAGTGTTCCTTGAGCTGCGCCGAAACGTCGTTCATCAGGCTCAGGCGCGGGTCGTACATGGTGCGCAGCAAACCTTCGACTTTCAGGTTCGGATTGAGCAGTTCGGCGATGCGCTTGATGTTATCCACAAGGTCGCTCAGACCTTCGAGCGCAAAGTACTCGCACTGCATGGGGATAATTACCCCGTCAGCAGCGACCAGTGCGTTCAGCGTCAGCATCGACAGCGACGGTGGGCAGTCGATCAAAATGTAATCGTAATTTTCACGGATCGGCGCCAGCGCGCTGCGCAGACGACTTTCCTTCATCTGCATTTCCAGCAGCACCACTTCAGCCGCCGTCAGATCGCGGTTGGCCGGCAGCAGTTGATAACCGCCATGCTCGGAATAGTGCATGGCCTGGGCCAGATCGCATTCGCCGATCAGCAGGTCGTAGACCGAGTTTTCCAGGCCGTGTTTATCCACACCGCTACCCATGGTGGCGTTGCCCTGTGGATCGAGATCGATCAACAGCACCCGGCGCTTGGTCGCGACCAGGGATGCTGCGAGGTTGATGCAGGTGGTGGTCTTGCCCACACCACCCTTTTGGTTCGCTATCGCGAATACCTTAGCCATTCTTGCTTGTGTTCCCAATCATGCCGTGCGGCGCAGTATCAGCAGATGGCGTTGGCCTTGGCAACCGGGTACGGCCAGGGCGTGTTCGCTATCGAGTTTGAAGTCTGCCGGCAATGCTACCAGCTCATCGGCCGGATGAACGCCCTTCATTGCCAGCCAGCGTGTATCGGCATCGCCGAGGTGGCGAGTCCAGTTGGTGAAGTTCTCCATGCTGCTGAACGCCCGGGAAATGATCCCGTTGAACGGCTCTGCAGGCTGGAAAGCTTCGACACGACTGTGGATAACTTGCAGGTTATGCAGTTTGAGTTCGAGTTTGACCTGAGTCAGGAAGCGGGTCTTCTTGCCATTGCTGTCCAGACAGGTCACTTGCGAGTCCGGATACAGGATCGCCAACGGGATCCCCGGCATGCCGCCGCCGCTGCCGACGTCGAGCCAGCGACCGTTTTCGATGAACGACATCACGCTGAGACTATCGAGCAAGTGGCGCGAAACCATTTCGTCCGGATCGCGCACAGCGGTCAGGTTGTAGGCCTGGTTCCATTTGATCAACAGGGCCAGATAACCCAGCAGCAATTCGTGCTGGGTTTCAGTGAGGTTGACACCGAGCTCGCGGGCTCCTGTGGATAACTCTTCGGCGTGTTGCGAAGTGACCTTAGAACTCAAGCGCTTTGCTCCAACTGACGGCCCGCGCCGCGTTTTTTCAAATGAATCATCAACAGCGAAATCGCTGCCGGGGTCACACCCGGGATCCGCGAAGCCTGGCCCAGCGTCTCTGGTCGAGTCGCGCCGAGCTTGCTCTGGATCTCCTTGGAGAGACCGGAAATGTTGGTGTAATCGATATCCACAGGCAATTTCGTGTCTTCACTGGCGCGCAGACGGGCGATTTCGTCCTGTTGACGGTCGATGTAACCGGCGTATTTGGTCTTGATTTCAACCTGCTCGGCAACCTGTGGATCTTCGGCGCCGTTGCCGGTCACTTCGACCAGACCAGCGTAGTCGATTTCCGGACGGCTCAAGAGGTTGAGCAAGTTGTATTCGTGGGTCAGCGGCGTGCCGAATTTCTCGGCAATCGCATCGCCCTGCTGCGTGTTCGGGCGAACCCAGGTGCTTTTCAGGCGCTGCTCTTCGAGTTCGATGCTTTCGCGCTTCTTGCAGAAGGCCGCCCAACGCGCGTCATCGACCAAACCGAGCTCGCGACCTTTTTCGGTCAAACGCAGGTCGGCGTTGTCCTCGCGCAGGATCAGGCGGTATTCGGCACGGGAAGTGAACATGCGGTACGGCTCTTGGGTACCGAGGGTGATCAGGTCGTCGACCAAAACGCCGATGTAGGCTTCATCGCGACGCGGGCACCAGGCTTCTTTGCCCTTGGCACGCAGTGCCGCGTTCGCACCAGCGAGCAAACCTTGGGCGCCGGCTTCTTCGTAACCGGTGGTGCCGTTGATTTGCCCGGCGAAGAACAGACCGCCGATGACTTTGGTCTCGAGGCTGTACTTCAGATCGCGCGGATCGAAGTAGTCGTACTCGATCGCGTAACCCGGACGCACGATGTGTGCGTTTTCCATGCCGCGAATCGATTGCACGATCTGCAATTGCACGTCGAACGGCAAGCTTGTGGATATCCCGTTCGGATACAGCTCATGGGTGGTCAAACCTTCCGGTTCGATAAACACCTGATGGCTTTCCTTGTCGGCAAAGCGGTGGATCTTGTCTTCGATCGACGGGCAATAGCGCGGGCCGATGCCTTCGATTTCACCGGCAGCGGAATACATCGGCGAACGATCGAGGTTCGCGGCAATGATTTCGTGGGTGCGGGCGTTGGTGTGGGTAATCCAGCAGCTGACTTGGCGTGGATGCTGTTCTTTGTTGCCCATGAACGACATCACCGGGATCGGCGTATCGCCCGGTTGCTCGGTCATCACCGAGAAATCCACAGATTTGCCATCAATACGCGGCGGTGTGCCGGTTTTCAGGCGCCCGACACGCAGTGGCATTTCACGCAGACGGTGTGCCAGGGCGATCGACGGTGGATCACCGGCGCGACCGCCGGAAAAATTCTGCAAACCAATGTGGATAAGTCCGCCGAGGAACGTACCGGTGGTCAACACCACGGAATCGGCGAAGAACCGCAGACCCATTTGCGTGACAACACCGCGGACTTGTTCCTGCTCGACGATCAGGTCGTCAGCAGCCTGTTGAAATATCCACAGGTTGGGCTGGTTTTCCAGAATTTCGCGGACAGCGGCCTTGTACAGAATCCGGTCAGCTTGCGCACGGGTCGCCCGTACAGCTGGACCTTTGCGGCTGTTCAACACACGAAACTGGATGCCGCCCAAGTCGGTAGCTGTGGCCATCGCGCCGCCGAGGGCATCGATTTCCTTGACCAGATGGCTTTTGCCAATGCCACCGATGGCCGGGTTGCAACTCATGGCACCGAGGGTTTCCACGTTATGCGTCAGCAACAGGGTTTTTGCCCCCATACGTGCTGAGGCCAGTGCTGCCTCGGTACCGGCATGACCGCCGCCGATGACGATCACTTCAAAACGGGAAGGGAAATCCACCACGCACCTCGTGCCTGCTTAAGTAGGTAATTCAGGAATAGTTTGAGATCAGGTTTTTGAACCTGGTCGACAAGTATAGGGACTTCGCCCTTCCTAAAGAACCCTTTGCACAAAATTTAACCAGCTGTGGAGAACTCGAGGTTAAAAGAATAAAAAAGAGAGAAATTTATAAAACCTTTGTTTTTATGTTTATTTCTACTGAGCCTACTTTCTGTGGATAGATCTCTACAGGCCTTTGTTTTCAATGTGTACAGAGATTCAAAACCCTGTGTTCATGTGCCAATGAGGGCCTTGGATAACCGGTTTAAGCCTGTGGATGAAAGGGGTGGTTATCCACAGAGGGGTTTATATCCAGTTTTCAGGCCCTGTTATCAACTGCCCTTAGTGGCAGTTATTCACAGGGCTTAATCCACAGAAAAACCATAAAACGCCTTTTTCAGAGTGCAAAAAAAACACCAGCGAGGGTTCGCTGGCGATAAAGAAGCCGATGGAGGGAAGTGCGCGGGCTATTGTGAGAGAACGTAACAGGGGCTAATAATAGGCATTATCATTAACTCGTCAGTTTTCCCCATGTCCCTACCCGCCCACACTGCTGCGATCGAGCGAATCTACGAGCAACACCATTCGTGGCTACATGGCTGGCTCAAGGGCAAATTGCATGACGCCTGCGATGCGGCGGATGTGGCGCATGACACGTTTGTGCGGATTCTGGCGGCGCGTAATGCCGCGCAGATTCGTGATCCACGTGATTATCTGGCGACCATTGCACGCGGTCTGGTGATTGACCGTTATAGAAGACAGGCTATCGAAGCCGCGTATTTGCAGACCCTCGCGGCTCGACCGGAAGCCACCGCCATCAGCGAGGAAGACAAGGCGCTGATCATCGAAACCCTGGTCGCTGTGGATAAAGCTTTAGCCGGCCTTGGCGCCAGAAGCCAACAGATCTTCATGCTCTCGCAGATCGATGGCCTGACTTATCAACAGATTGCTCTGCAGCTGAAGGTTTCGCTGACCACGGTGAAGAAGCACATGATCCGCGCGCTGACGGAATGTGCCCTGATCATGGCGCAACGTTGATGGCCATCGCCCCCAATCGCCAGATCTTCGAAGCAGCCGCCAGTTGGTATGTGCAGTTTCAGGCTGATCCGCCAACGCTCGCCGAACAAAAGGCCTGGCAGTTGTGGATAGATAGCGACCCGGCGCATCTGGCGGCGTGGAACCAGATGGAACAATTGCAGCGCCATCTCGGCACCCTGCCGCAGGATCTGAAACGTCGCGCATTAAATACCGGTCAGCAACGCCGCCAAGTGCTGAAACTGTTGCTGCTCGCGGCGGGCACGGGGTTCGTTGGCTGGAATGTTCAGCAACACACTTCCTTGGGAAATGTCTGGGCCGACTATAAAACCGGCGTTGGCCAGCGTCGCAATATCACATTGGCGGATGGCAGCCAGATTCAACTCAACACCGACACTGCGATTGATGTGTCTTTCGACCCGGCGCAGCGGCTGATTCGCCTGCGCTCCGGCGAGATCCTCATTCAAACCGGAAAGCTGGGTGATCAACGGCCCTTTTTCGTCGAAACCCGGGATGGCCGGATTCAAGCACTCGGCACTCGTTTCTCCGTTCACCAGCTATCGAGTTCTACCCGAGTTGGAGTGCTGGAAGACCGGGTCAGTGTTCAGCCCGGTGATACTTCAACGACCGCAAAAATCTTGCAGGCAGGCGAAGGCGCTGATTTTGATCGTCAGCACATAGGGCTCATTCATCCATTCAAATCCTCCGAAGTGGCGTGGATCAACGGCCAATTGATCGTCCTCGATGCGCGCTTGGGCGATGTGATTGAAGAATTGGGCCGTTATCGCAGCGGGATTTTGCATTGCGACGCGCGTGCCCGGGAGTTGCGGGTTTCCGGGACATTCCGCCTCAATTCAACCGACGCTGTCCTGGCCAATCTTCAGGCATCACTGCCGATCAACGTGCGCTACTTCAGCCGTTACTGGGTTTCGATCAGCCACAACGCTTGACCGAAATGTCACTTGGGCAAAATAAATCGACAACAGGGTTATCTTTTTTTGCCCTGACCCGGCCCTACAGGTAATCGCGATAAACGCGGCTCTTTGCCACCTTCAGGGCTTATCCACACATGCGTCTTCCCACGTTTCGTCAGCGTTTTTCCTACCACTGCATTGCTTACAGCCTCCTAATGACCAGTGCCGCTTCCTGCCTGGTGGTCAGCCATAACGCCGTTGCTGCATCGGCAGCCCAGCGTTATGCCATCGCCGCCGGCCCGCTGGACAATGCATTGAGCCAGTTCGCCTCGGCCGCAAACGTGATCCTGTCATTCTCGCCGCAACAAACCAGCCGCTTGCGCAGTGCCGGGTTGAACGGCAATTTCACCGTCGACCAGGGATTCGCCCAACTGCTGCAAGGCTCGGGTTTGCAAGCCGTACCCCAAGCGCCGGGCAGTTACATTCTGCAGGCGCTGCCGAACGGTGATTCGCTGGAGCTGGCTCCGACCAACATCAATGGTCAGTTGGCCAACCCGATGAATCTGGATTACGCCGCCGACGTCGGTTACAAGGCGCAGAACAGTCGAATAGGTACGAAAACCAGTACGCCTTTGTCGGAAACGCCGCGTTCGGTGTCAGTCGTCACCGCCCAGCGCATGAAAGATCAGAAATCTCAGACACTCACCGAGGTGCTCGGCTACGTGCCGGGGATCTTTGCCCCACCGTTCGCCGCCGGCGACAGCCTGGCCGGAGACCTGTTCTATATTCGCGGTTTCAACGCCACCGATTATGGCTACGGTCTGTTGCGCGATGGACTACGCGTACAGGGCAACCGCTATGACACCAGCACCGAGCCGTACGGACTTGAGCGGGTAGAGATTTTCCGCGGCCCATCTTCTCTGCTGTATGGGGAAAACGCACCCGGCGGTCTGGTCAATCTGGTCAGCAAACGCCCGACTGCAGCACCGCAGGGCGAAGTGCAATTGGGTTATGGATCGAACAATCGCCGGCAGATCGGCGTCGATGTCTCCGGCCCGCTCAATGACAGCGGCAACGTGCTCGGGCGCGTGGTGATGCTTGGACGCAAGTCCGACACCCAGACCGACCACGTACCGGATGACCGTATCTACATCGCGCCATCGCTGACCCTGAATTTCGACGATTACAACACGCTGACCCTGCTGGCCAACTACCAGAAGGATCACACCAACATGGAACTTGGCCTACCGGCCGCCGGCACTTTGCTGACAAACCCCAACGGCAAGTTATCCAAAGGCACCATGCTCGGCGACCCGGACTGGAACACCTTCGAACGGGAAACCTGGAGTACCGGCTACGAATTTAGCCACTCGTTCAACGACGACTGGCAGTTCCGCCAGAATTCGCGCTACATGCAGTCGCGCATTACCCGCCACGAGACCTGGCCGGGAAACCTCAACAACGCCGGGTTTGGCACACGCCTGAACATGACGGCGTACGATCGCTTCAACAAATCGATGGTGTACTCGCTGGATAACCAACTGGAAGGCAAATTCCAGGTCGGTGGTCTGGAGAACACCGTGCTGTTTGGCGCCAGCTACGATCGCACTTCCTTCAATCAGGACTGGAACGCCGGCATCGTCGGGCCGATTGATATGTATAACCCGGTTTACCTGCGCGACCCGACCACGCCGATTGCGGTGCAAAACACTTTACTCGAACAGCAGATGAAAGGGGTTTATGCACAGATCCAGAGCAAGTACGACCACTGGCTGTTCCTGCTCGGTGGCCGTCAGGATTGGGTCGACAGTGATTTTCGCGACAAGGTCGCTCAGTCGAGCGACATCAGCTCCGAGGATAAGAAATTCACCTATCAGGGCGGGGTGATGTACCAGTTCGACAACGGCATGACGCCGTATGTCAGCTATTCCACCTCGTTCGTGCCGGTACAGCAGATCTCCAATGCCGGCGCGCCACTCGACCCCATCACCAGCAGCCAATATGAAGTGGGCCTGAAGTACGAACCGATCGGCTGGGACACCGCGTTCACGGCGTCGGTGTACGACCTGCGCAAAAAGGACGACACCTACTTCGACGCCACTACATCGAGCTATCGCCAAGTGGGTGAAAGTCGTTCCAAGGGCGTGGAACTGGAACTCAACAGCAACCTGACGCAGAACCTCAACTTGACTGCGGCTTATACCTACACCGACGCGCGAATCACCAAGGATGCCGCGACTTCATTGGTCAAAGGCCATCAAATGACCGGCGTGCCGCGTAATCAGGCTTCGGTCTGGGCGAAATACCGCTTCCTCGATGGCGATCTGAAAGGTTTGTATGTGGGTGGCGGTGTGCGTTATTTCGACAGTGCCTTCGCTTACACCTCGCCTTCTCTCTATGGAAAGCTGGATGCCGGCGACGTCACCTTGGTGGATGCGGCCATCGGTTATCAGATCGATACGCACTGGAGCGTCGACCTGAATGCGAAGAACCTGTTCGACAAGGAATATGTGTCGGGTTGCAACGACGCGGGTCGTTGCTACTGGGGTGAGGATCGCACCCTGCTCGGTACGGTTTCCTACAACTGGTAAAACGAAAAAGGGGCTGTGGATAAATTGTCCACAGCCCCTTTTTTCATTTGCCGATACAGAAACTGGAAAAAATTCGTCCCAACAGATCATCAGAGCTGAAAGCCCCGGTTATTTCGCCGAGAGAATGCTGAGCCTGGCGCAAATCCTCCGCCAGTAACTCTCCGGCGCCAGCCAAGGTCAGCTGGGCGCGGCCGTGTTCCAGTGCCGCACTGGCGTGGCGCAGAGCCTCCAGATGCCGGCGGCGTGCGCTGAAACTACTTTCCGAGGTTTGCTCGTAACCCATGCAGGCCTTGAGATGGTCGCGTAACAGGTCCAGACCTTCACCGGCCGACTTGGCGCTGAGACTGATGGTCACGTGCCCGTCTTCACTGGTTTCCAGAACAATGGCCTCGCCAGTTAGATCGGCTTTGTTGCGGATCAAGGTGACTTTGGCCGGATCCGGCCGGGTTTCGAGGAATTCCGGCCACAGGGCAAACGGATCCAGCGCTTCCGGCGCGGTCGCATCGACCACTAACAACACTCGGTCGGCTTCACCAATGGCTTTCAATGCCCGTTCAACCCCGATCTTTTCCACATGATCATCGGTATCACGCAGGCCAGCGGTATCGACAACGTGCAACGGCATGCCGTCGATGTGGATATGTTCACGGAGGATGTCGCGAGTGGTGCCGGCGATCTCGGTAACGATTGCCGCTTCCCGTCCTGCCAACGCATTCAACAAGCTCGACTTGCCAGCATTCGGCCTACCGGCAATCACCACGGTCATTCCATCGCGCAGCAACGCGCCCTGCCCGGCTTCGCGCAGCACTGTGGATAATTCATCGCGCACTTTGTCGAGCATGCTCAGCACATGGCCATCGGCGAGGAAGTCGATTTCTTCTTCCGGGAAGTCGATGGCGGCTTCGACGTAGATGCGCAGGCCGATCAGCTGTTCGGTCAAGTTATGCACACGTTGCGAGAACGCGCCCTGCAGAGAACGCAGCGCATTACGTGCAGCCTGTGCAGAACTGGCTTCGATCAAATCGGCAATCGCCTCGGCTTGCGCCAGGTCGAGTTTGTCATTGAGGAAGGCGCGTTCGCTGAATTCCCCCGGGCGCGCCAGACGGCAGCCCAGTTCCAGGCAGCGCTTGAGCAACATGTCCAGAACGATCGGGCCGCCATGGCCCTGCAGTTCCAGAACGTCTTCACCGGTGAACGAGTTCGGCCCGGGAAAATACAGCGCCAGACCTTCGTCGAGCACCTGTTTGTCGTCAGTGAAAAACGGGCCGTAATGGGCGTAACGCGGTTTCAGTTCGCGGCCGCTGATGGCTTTTGCCGCCACGCTGGCCAACGGCCCGGAAATACGGACGATGCCCACACCACCACGACCTTGAGCGGTGGCGACAGCGGCGATGGTTTCACGAGGTACGCTCATTAACCGGAATCCAGACAGAAATGACAGATAGCAAAACGCCCCACTAGGGGGCGTTTTGAGTGGTTATCCACAGTGTAAATCAAGCGGCTGCTTTGGTAGCCCGTTCGATCTTACGTGTGATGTACCACTGTTGGGTGATGGACAGGCAGTTGTTCACAACCCAGTACAGCACCAGACCCGCCGGGAACCACAGGAAGAAGAAGGTGAAGATGATTGGCATCATTTTCATGACCTTCGCCTGCATCGGATCCGGAGGAGTCGGGTTCAGTTGCTGCTGGATAAACATGGTTGCGCCCATGATGATCGGCAGAATGAAGAACGGATCCTTGATCGACAGGTCCGTGATCCACAGCATGAACGGCGCCTGGCGCATTTCCACGCTTTCCAGCAGAACCCAGTACAGAGAAAGGAAAACCGGCATCTGCACGAGGATTGGCAAGCAACCACCCAGCGGATTGATCTTCTCTTTCTTGTACAGCTCCATCATGGCTTGCGACATTTTCTGCCGGTCATCGCCATGTTGTTCTTTCAAAGCAGCCAGTTTCGGTGCAACGGCACGCATGCGCGCCATCGATTTGTAGCTGGCAGCCGACAGAGGGAAGAACAGACCCTTGATCAGCATGGTCAGGAAAATGATCGACCAGCCCCAGTTACCAACGATCGCGTGGATGTGTTGCAGCAACCAGAAGATTGGCTGGGCAATGAACCACAGAATGCCGTAGTCGACGGTCAGTTCCAGACCTGGGGACAACTCTTTCAGCACAGCCTGGCTTTTCGGACCGGCATACAGCACAGCGCTGGTTTCAACTTTGGCACCTGGTGCAGCGGTCAGTGTTGGACCGGTGTAACCGATGATGTAGTTGCCTTTGCTGTCTTTACGGGTCTGAACGACGTTGTTTTCGCCCTTCGCCGGAATCCACGCGGTCACGAAGTAGTGTTGCAGCCAGGCTACCCAACCACCGGTGACGGTTTCTTTCAACTGCGCCTTGTCCATGTCCTTCATGGACACTTTCTTGTACGGCTCCGAACTTGTCCACAGGGCAGCGCCCAGGTAAGTCGCGGTGCCAGTAGCAGTGGTGGACGAAGGGTCAGCGCTGTTATCACGCTTCAACTGAGCAAACATTGCGCCGTTCCAGGGCTGAGCGCTCTGGTTATCCACAATGTAGGAAACGGCTACATCATACAGGCCGCGTTTCAGGGTGAAACGCTTGATGTAATTGACGCCGTCCTTGCTGAACTTCAGGTCTACGACCAGTTGGTCCTGACCGTCAGCCAGTTGATAAGTCTTCTTCTCCGAGGAGTAGATCGGACGACCGGCCGGATTTGCGTCCGGGCCGTTGGTGCCGATCAGACCGCTTTGGGCCAGATAAACACGTTCGCCGCCGTTATCGAACAGCTGGAACGGAACATCAGGACGATCCTGACGACGTGGATACAGAGGCAAGGTCAGTTGAGCAACATCACCACCTTGTGGATCGATCGCGAGATCGAGCACGTCGGTTTTGATCTGGATCAGATCCTTGCTGGCGGCTACCGGCGTTTCGGCAGGTGCGCTGGTATCGCTAGCGGCGCGCGGAATATCGTCACTGGCGGCAGCATTATTGCCAGTGGCGGTGTCCGGCAAACCGGATGTAGTCGTACTGGAAGCAACATTCTGAGTCGGCAGGGCAGCCTGACCGTAGTCCTGGTTCCATTTAAGGACCATAACGTAGGCCACGATTGCCAGGGCGACGATCAGGATCGTGCGTTTGATATCCATGATTACTCGGCCATCGAA
Source organism: Pseudomonas sp. GM80 (assembly GCF_000282515.1). Lineage (GTDB taxonomy): Bacteria > Pseudomonadota > Gammaproteobacteria > Pseudomonadales > Pseudomonadaceae > Aquipseudomonas. The sequence continues at coordinate 47,575 of NZ_AKJD01000146.1, read as the reverse complement.
GAAGAACGGGAGGTAGGGATAGGTGGAACCGGGTCATAACCACCGGGATTCCACGGATGACAGCGACCTAAACGACGAAAGGTCAGCCAGCCACCGCGCAGAAGGCCATGATTTTCGATGGCTTCATACGCGTAGCAGGAACAACTGGGGTAGAAACGACAGTGGCTGGCCATCAAAGGACTAATGGCATAGCGATAAAACTGGATCGGAACGAGGGCCAGTTTACGCATCGGTACTGTCTACCCCTACAGTTTCGGTTTTGACTTCTGGAACTGGCTTGCTGCGTGCCAGACGCTTCCAGAGCTTGCCGAAATGCTGAATCAATTCGGGGTTTTCTACATCGCCCAGACCTTTGCGCGCGACGATAACGATGTCCCAGCCGACCAGTGAATCCTGGTGCAGACGGAACGATTCGCGCATCAAACGTTTGAGGCGATTGCGCTCAACGGAGAGCTTTACGCTCTTTTTCCCGATAACCAGCCCGAGACGGGGGTGATCAAGATCGTTGTTGCGTGCAAGGAGCAGGAGATTTTTCCCCGGAACCTTGCCGGTAGGGGAGTCAAAGACTGCCTTGAAATGCCGGGGGGTAAGCAAACGCTTTTCCCGACTGAAGTCCTGACTCACCTCCAGTACCGGATTATCAAACTGCCAGACGCGCACGACCTTTGGCGCGGCGACGCGACAGGACAGCACGGCCGTTCTTGGTAGCCATGCGAGCACGGAAGCCGTGGGTACGGGCGCGTTTGATAGTGCTTGGTTGGAAAGTACGTTTCATTGTCGTGTTACCTGGTTCGTCCACAACGGGCCGGAATGGCCCCCGTTTTAAGAGACCGGGGATTCTAGAGAAAGCAAGCCCTCAGGTCAATTTCCAACCAGCGTTTCCTTATAAATAGATCTCGAGGTGTTCTTTGCCTGATCACCCGCTCGCCATACATAAAAATAAAGAAGGGAATTATTTAAAGCTTTTCTGTAAAGCTTATAAAAGCTAGGCACGCCATCCTCTGTGGATAACTGCCATCAAGCCTTGTTTCACCTGATGTACAGCGAATGACAACTACAGTGGAAAACCGTGTTCAGCCTGTGCTGCGCTGTCGGATAACCTGTGTGTGGAATGGCCTGTTATCCACAGGCAGGTTATCCACCGAGTTCAACCCCCAGTTGTCCAGTGCCCTTAGAGGCGGTTATCCACAGAGCTTATTCACACACCGTTGGTCGCTTTCTCATCGGTTAACGCATTGATAAATCATGGTCACCGCGCAACCTGCATGTGGATAAGTGGGCGGCTCGCCGCTACAATGGCCGCTTGTTTTTGCCTCACCGGCTTTCAACTTAGGGGATATCCGTGTCAGTGGAACTTTGGCAGCAGTGCGTGGAGCTTTTGCGCGAGGAGCTGCCTGCCCAACAATTCAACACCTGGATCCGTCCACTACAGGTCGAAGCCGAAGGCGACGAGTTGCGCGTCTACGCACCGAACCGTTTTGTGCTGGACTGGGTCAACGAAAAGTATCTGGGCCGCGTCATTGAACTGCTGGATGAGCATGGCAACGGCATGGCGCCCGCGCTTTCCTTATTAATAGGCAGCAAACGCAGTTCCGCTCCGCGTGCCGCACCGAACGCGCCGCTGGCGGCCGCGCAGGTTTCCCAGGCCCAGGCAAATGCCGCACCTGTGAGCGCGCCGGCACCTACGCAAGCGCCAGCACCGGCGGCCAAGCGCTCGACGCAGAAAAGCCCCGAGGTCAGCGACGAACCGTCTCGCGACAGTTTCGACCCAATGTCCGGCGCGGCTTCGCAACAGGCGCCGGTTCGCGCCGAACAGCGCACCGTGCAGGTCGAAGGTGCGCTCAAACACACCAGCTACCTGAACCGCACCTTCACTTTCGAGAACTTTGTCGAAGGTAAGTCCAACCAGCTCGCCCGTGCGGCGGCCTGGCAAGTGGCGGATAACCCAAAGCACGGCTACAACCCACTGTTCCTTTATGGTGGCGTTGGCCTGGGTAAAACCCACTTGATGCACGCTGTGGGTAACCACCTATTAAAGAAGAACCCGAATGCCAAGGTCGTGTACCTGCATTCCGAGCGTTTCGTGGCCGACATGGTCAAGGCGCTGCAACTGAACGCGATCAACGAGTTCAAGCGTTTCTACCGTTCGGTGGATGCTCTGTTGATCGATGACATTCAGTTCTTCGCCCGCAAAGAGCGCTCGCAAGAAGAGTTTTTCCACACCTTCAACGCCCTGCTTGAAGGTGGCCAGCAGGTCATTCTCACCAGTGACCGCTACCCGAAAGAAATCGAAGGCCTTGAAGAACGTCTCAAATCCCGCTTCGGCTGGGGCCTGACCGTTGCCGTCGAGCCGCCGGAACTGGAAACCCGCGTCGCGATCTTGATGAAGAAGGCCGACCAGGCCAAAGTCGACTTGCCGCACGACGCCGCGTTCTTCATTGCCCAACGCATTCGCTCCAACGTCCGAGAGCTGGAAGGCGCGCTGAAACGCGTGATCGCCCACTCGCACTTCATGGGCCGCGACATCACCATCGAGTTGATTCGCGAATCCCTGAAAGACCTGTTGGCGCTGCAAGACAAACTGGTCTCTGTGGATAACATTCAGCGCACCGTCGCCGAGTACTACAAGATCAAGATCTCGGACTTGCTGTCCAAGCGCCGTTCGCGCTCGGTAGCGCGCCCGCGTCAGGTGGCCATGGCGTTGTCCAAGGAACTGACCAACCACAGCTTGCCGGAAATCGGCGACGTGTTTGGCGGCCGCGACCACACCACCGTGCTGCACGCCTGCCGCAAGATCAACGAACTTAAGGAATCCGACGCGGACATCCGCGAGGACTACAAGAACCTGCTGCGTACACTGACCACTTGATGAACACCAGCGCAGCTTATTAAGGCAAGGGACTAGACCATGCATTTCACCATTCAACGCGAAGCCCTGTTGAAACCCCTGCAACTGGTCGCAGGCGTCGTCGAGCGTCGACAGACCTTGCCGGTACTGTCCAACGTGCTGTTGGTAGTCGAAGGCCAGCAGCTGTCGCTGACCGGTACCGACCTCGAAGTCGAACTGGTCGGTCGTGTGCAACTTGAAGAGCCTGCGGAAACAGGTTCCATCACCGTGCCTGCGCGCAAGCTGATGGACATCTGCAAAAGCCTGCCCAACGATGCCCTGATCGACATCAAGGTCGACGAGCAGAAGCTGGTGGTGAAGGCTGGCCGTAGCCGTTTCACCCTGTCGACGTTGCCCGCCAACGATTTCCCGACCGTTGAAGAAGGTCCGGGCTCGCTGACTTGCAGCCTTGAGCAAAGCAAACTGCGTCGCCTGATCGAGCGCACCAGCTTCGCCATGGCCCAGCAGGATGTTCGTTACTACCTCAACGGCATGTTGCTGGAAGTGTCGAGTGGGCTGATGCGTGCCGTTGCCACCGATGGTCACCGCTTGGCCATGTGCAGCATGAAAGCCGCGATCGACCACCCTGATCGTCATCAGGTCATTGTTCCGCGTAAAGGTATTCTGGAATTGGCGCGCCTGCTGACTGAGCCGGAGGGCACGGTTGCCATCGTTCTCGGCCAGCACCACATCCGCGCCACTACCGGCGAATTCACCTTCACCTCGAAACTGGTCGACGGCAAGTTCCCGGATTACGAGCGCGTTCTGCCGAAGGGCGGCGACAAGCTGGTATTGGGCGATCGTCAGGCGCTGCGTGAAGCGTTCAGCCGTACCGCGATTCTGTCCAACGAGAAGTACCGTGGTATCCGTCTGCAATTGGCCAACGGTCAGTTGAAAATCCAGGCCAACAACCCGGAGCAGGAAGAAGCGGAAGAAGAAGTGGGCGTTGAATACAACGGCGGCTCGCTGGAAATCGGTTTCAACGTGAGCTATCTGCTCGACGTGCTGGGCGTGATGACCACCGAGCAGGTTCGTCTGATCCTGTCCGACTCCAACAGCAGTGCGCTGGTGCAAGAGTCTGACAACGACGATTCGGCTTACGTTGTCATGCCGATGCGTCTGTAATCAGCTGACCCTGGATGTCCTTAAGTCGTGTTTCGGTCACCGCGGTGCGCAATCTGCACCCGGTGACCTTCTCCCCCTCCCCCCGCATCAACATTCTTTACGGCGCCAACGGCAGCGGCAAAACCAGTGTTCTGGAAGCCATTCATCTGCTGGGGCTTGCCCGTTCGTTTCGTAGCACGCGTCTGTTGCCGGTCATCCAGTACGAACAGCTCGCCTGTACCGTGTTCGGTCAGGTTGAATTGGCCGAGGGTGGCCACAGTGCGTTGGGAATCTCGCGCGATCGTCAAGGCGAGTTCCAGATCCGCATCGACGGGCAGAACGCCCGCAGCGCTGCGCAACTGGCGGAGATCCTGCCACTGCAGTTGATCAACCCGGACAGCTTCCGCCTGCTCGAAGGTGCACCGAAGATTCGCCGGCAGTTTCTCGACTGGGGCGTGTTCCACGTTGAGCCACGGTTCATGGCTACCTGGCAGCGTTTGCAGAAGGCCTTGCGCCAGAGAAACTCCTGGCTGCGGCATGGTACACTTGACGCCGTTTCGCAAGCGGTTTGGGACAGGGAACTGTGCCAGGCCAGCGCTGAAATCGATGAATACCGCCGCGCTTACATCAAAGCCTTGAAACCAGTCTTTGAACAAACCTTGAGCGAACTGGTTGAGCTCGAAGGTTTGACGCTCAGCTATTACCGAGGCTGGGACAAAGACCGGGAATTGAGCGCCGTACTGGCTGGGTCCCTGCAACGGGATCAGCAAATGGGTCATACCCAGGCCGGACCGCAACGGGCTGATTTGCGTCTTAGATTGGGCGCACACAACGCCGCGGACATTTTGTCCCGGGGTCAGCAGAAGTTGGTGGTCTGTGCACTGCGGATTGCCCAAGGCCATCTGGTCAGCCAGGCCCGCCGCGGTCAGTGTATTTATCTGGTGGATGACTTGCCGTCCGAGCTGGACGAGAGCCACCGTCGCGCGCTGTGCCGCTTGCTGGAAGACTTACGCTGCCAGGTGTTTATCACCTGTGTAGATCACGAATTATTGAGGGAAGGCTGGCAGACGGAAACGCCAGTCGCTTTGTTCCACGTGGAACAGGGCCGTATCACCCAGACCCACGACCATCGGGAGTGAAGGCATTGAGCGAAGAAAATACGTACGACTCAACGAGCATTAAAGTGCTGAAAGGCCTGGATGCCGTACGCAAACGTCCCGGTATGTACATTGGTGACACCGACGATGGCAGCGGTCTGCACCACATGGTGTTCGAAGTGGTCGACAACTCGATCGACGAAGCCCTCGCTGGCCACTGCGACGATATCAGCATCATCATCCACCCGGATGAGTCCATCACCGTTAAAGACAACGGTCGTGGCATCCCGGTCGACGTGCACAAAGAGGAAGGCGTTTCCGCCGCCGAGGTCATCATGACCGTCCTCCACGCTGGCGGTAAGTTCGACGACAACTCCTACAAAGTTTCCGGCGGTCTGCACGGTGTAGGTGTTTCGGTAGTGAACGCGCTGTCCGAAGAACTGGTTCTGACCGTTCGCCGCAGCGGCAAGATCTGGGAACAGACCTACGTCCACGGCGTGCCTCAGGCACCGATGGCCATCGTTGGCGACAGCGAAACCACCGGCACCCAGATTCACTTCAAGCCATCGGCTGACACCTTCAAGAATATCCACTTCAGCTGGGACATCCTGGCCAAGCGTATTCGTGAGCTGTCCTTCCTCAACTCCGGTGTCGGCATCGTCCTCAAGGATGAGCGCAGCGGCAAGGAAGAGCTGTTCAAGTACGAAGGCGGCCTGCGTGCGTTCGTTGAATACCTGAACACCAACAAGACTGCGGTCAATCAGGTGTTCCACTTCAACATTCAGCGTGAAGACGGCATCGGCGTGGAAATCGCCCTGCAGTGGAATGACAGCTTCAACGAGAACCTGTTGTGCTTCACCAACAACATTCCACAGCGCGACGGCGGCACTCACCTGGTGGGCTTCCGTTCGGCACTGACGCGTAACCTGAACACCTACATCGAAGCCGAAGGCCTGGCGAAGAAGCACAAAGTCGCCACCACCGGTGACGATGCGCGCGAAGGCCTGACCGCGATCATTTCGGTGAAAGTACCGGATCCGAAGTTCAGCTCGCAGACCAAAGACAAGCTGGTCTCTTCCGAAGTGAAGACCGCGGTCGAACAGGAAATGGGCAAGTACTTCTCCGACTTCCTCCTGGAAAACCCGAACGAAGCCAAGCTGGTCGTCGGCAAGATGATCGACGCTGCCCGTGCCCGTGAAGCCGCGCGTAAAGCCCGTGAGATGACCCGCCGCAAAGGCGCGCTGGACATCGCCGGTCTGCCAGGCAAGCTCGCTGACTGCCAGGAAAAAGACCCGGCGCTGTCCGAACTGTACCTCGTGGAAGGTGACTCCGCGGGCGGCTCTGCCAAGCAGGGACGTAACCGCAAAACCCAGGCGATCCTGCCGTTGAAGGGCAAGATCCTCAACGTCGAGAAAGCCCGTTTCGACAAGATGATCTCTTCTCAGGAAGTGGGCACCTTGATCACTGCGTTGGGCTGCGGTATCGGTCGCGACGAGTACAACATCGACAAGCTGCGCTATCACAACATCATCATCATGACCGATGCTGACGTCGACGGTTCGCACATCCGTACCCTGCTGCTGACCTTCTTCTTCCGTCAGTTGCCGGAGCTGATCGAGCGTGGCTACATCTACATCGCTCAGCCGCCGCTGTACAAGGTCAAGAAAGGCAAGCAAGAGCAATACATCAAAGACGACGACGCCATGGAAGAGTACATGACGCAGTCGGCCCTGGAAGATGCGAGCCTGCACCTGAACGAAGAAGCCCCGGGCATTTCCGGTGAAGCGCTTGAGCGTCTGGTGAACGACTTCCGCATGGTGATGAAGACGCTCAAGCGTCTGTCGCGCCTGTACCCGCAGGAACTGACCGAGCACTTCATCTACCTGCCGGCCGTGAGCCTGGAAAAGCTCGGCGACCACGCAGCGATGCAAGAGTGGCTGGCCCAGTACGAAGCGCGTCTGCGCACCGTCGAGAAGTCCGGTCTGGTCTACAAGGCCAGTCTGCGTGAAGACCGCGAACGTGGCGTGTGGCTGCCAGAGGTCGAACTGATCTCCCACGGCCTGTCGAACTACGTCACCTTCAACCGCGATTTCTTCGGCAGCAACGACTACAAAACCGTCGTCACCCTCGGTGCTCAGTTGAGCACCCTGCTCGACGAAGGCGCGTACATCCAGCGTGGCGAACGCAAGAAAGCAGTCACCGAGTTCAAGGAAGCACTGGACTGGCTGATGGCTGAAAGCACCAAGCGCCACACCATTCAGCGATACAAAGGTCTGGGCGAAATGAACCCGGATCAGCTGTGGGAAACCACCATGGACCCAAGCGTGCGCCGCATGCTGAAAGTCACCATCGAAGACGCCATTGGCGCAGACCAGATCTTCAACACCCTGATGGGTGATGCGGTCGAACCTCGTCGTGACTTCATCGAGAGCAATGCGTTGGCGGTTTCGAACCTGGATTTCTAACGAATTCTGTTCGGGCTTGAAGTAAAAAATAAACCCCGGTGAGTTTTGGCTCATCGGGGTTTTTACGTTTTCAAGCATCCCTCCATACATACAAGTCTGCGTCATGATTTGTATGTACATGTTTTCCGGATTGATAACTCCTCGCGTCAGTGCAACGCTCTGTCTGGCTACTTTCGACTTATTCATCCAGTAGAGGATTTACCGTTGAGCGAACAGCATCAGACGTTTGAAGGCCTCAAGTACCGAACCGACGGTGGAGTGGAGTACTGGTCTGCCCGAGACCTTGCTCCGCTGCTGGAATACAGAACGTGGCGTAACTTCGAGAACGTTATCGCCAAGGCTATACAAGCTTGTGAACACGGTGATCATTCGGTATCCGACCATTTTGTTGAAGCCAGCAAAATGGTCTCCTTGGGGTCTGGTTCTCTGCGAGAACTGAAGGATTTTCACCTCTCCCGCTATGCCTGCTATTTAGTTGTCCAGAACGGAGATCCATCCAAGCCCGTCATCGCCGCAGGGCAAACCTACTTTGCGATTCAGACCCGACGTCAGGAGCTGACAGACGATGCCGAATTTCAAAGTCTAAGGGACGATCAGAAGCGTTTGCTGCTGCGCAATGAGTTGCGCGAGCACAACAAGCTTCTGGTTGAAACGGCACAGCAGGCAGGCGTTGAGACAGAATTGGATTTCGCCGTTTTCCAGAATCATGGATATCAAGGGCTCTACGGAGGACTTGATCAGAAAGCGATCCACCAGCGCAAAGGCCTCAAAAAAAGCCAAAAAATTCTTGATCACATGGGCTCGACTGAACTGGCCGCTAATTTATTTCGAGCGACTCAGGCTGAAGATAAATTGCGTCGCGACAATGTTCAGGGCAAGCAACAAGCTAACGAAGTTCACTTGCAGGTTGGTCGAAAAGTCAGAGAAACCATTTCCGAACTTGGCGGCACCATGCCAGAGGATCTTCCAATGCCGGCTACCAGCATCAAGCAGTTGGAATCTGCGATCAAAAAATTGAAGGGTCGCGCCGAAGAAGAGTGAAACGGCCAGAACCATTACTGCGAGTTCGACGCCACACTCTCCAACCGATACCCATACCCATAAATCGTCAGCAACTGCCAACCCCGATCCGCCGTCAGCCCGAGCTTGTTCCGCAGCCGATAGATATGCGTATCCAGCGGCCGCGACGAAGCCATCTCCTCATGCGGCCAAAACCGCTCATACAGATAATCCCGCGACAGCGGCCGCCCCAGATTGCTGAACAGACACCGCGCCAGCCGATACTCGCGCTCGGTCATGACAATCGGCTTTCCCTCGCGGGTAACGGTCAATTCAGCGTCATCAAACGTCAGATCATTAAAGCTCAGCACTTCTGTCGCCGCCGCACGTTGCTGGCTGTGCCGCCGCAATACCGCAGCCACCCGCGCCTTCAGTTCATTCGGCCGAAACGGCTTGCTCACATAATCATCCGCCCCCGCATTCAACGCCTGGACGATATCGTTTTCGCCATCGCGGCTGGTGAGCATGATCGCCGCTGGTGGCGCTTCCATGTGTTCGCGGGTCCAGCGCAGCAGGGCCAGGCCGGTGAGGTCGGGCAGTTGCCAGTCGAGGATCAGCAGGTCGAAGGTTTCCCGGCGCAGTTGGCGCAGCAGGTCTTCGCCACGCTCGAAGCTGTGCAGTGACCACGGCTGTTCGCCGGCATCGGCCATTTGCTGCAGGGTTTGCTCGACCCGGCGCAGTTCGGCGGGTTCGTCGTCCAGAATCGCAACGCGCATTCGCGGTTATTCCTTGTTGCTTGGGCAGTTGGCGGACAACCATAGTCGCTCGGCCCTCGCAGTGAAAGTAAGCGGCCCGCCGTTGGTCGACGTCCGCTATGATTCTTCGGGTCTACGTCTCAGACCTGTGGCCTATGAAACCATTCACACTGCCCTGCCCTTTTTCCACATGAACCACGATCGTCGGCGTGAAAGCCGAGAGCCGAGTCAGGTGCAGCGCCTGTTTCGCCAATTGGTGCGCGAATGGTTGTGGATAAGTCTAGTGCTGTTGCCGCTGACTGCGCTGCTGTCTTATCGCGCGCAGATCAACTTGCACGATGCGACTCCCGCCATCGGCGCCCTGTTGTCGGTTGCCTTGGTCGCCGGCAGTCTTGGCCTGCTGTTATGGCGTCCGCGTTGGGCGCTCTGGATCACGTTGATCGGCATGGCGTGCGCGCTGCTGGCCAGTGCGGGGTTAGCGGAAATGCGCCGTTGGTGGTCGCCGACACCGGCGGTGCTGGGGATGTTGTTCGGTTATCTGATCTGGAATTGGCGGCGCTTAAGCGTGGTGCTGACCTACTTTGGTTGGGAACTGGCACGGCTGGATCGCGAACCTAAAGTGTTTCCTGAACGCCGTCGCTCGCAATTCACCGGCGCTGATCGCCTGCAGGGCCAGATCATGGCGCTTGAGCAGGCCATGAGCCGCACCCGCGATACGCGGCGGTTCATTGCCGATGGCCTGGAGTACTTGCCGGTCGCCACGCTGATTACTGATCCCAAGGGGCAGATCCTGTTGGGTAACCGCAAGTCCCGCGCGCTGTTTGATCATGCGCTGGTGGGGGATGACGTGCTTGATCAGCTGGCGCGCCTGGGTTATCCGGAATTATCCACAGCGGCGCGACCGACGCTGTCCGCCCTGCCGCTGCTTGAATTCCGCGACAACAAGGAGCGCAGCCTGCGCTTGGAGCGTGCCGCGTTGCTGCCGGTGGACGGCGACACCCCGATCGGCTGGCTGCTCAGCCTGACCGACCTCAGCGCCGAACGGGCCGCCGAGGAGCAACGCGGAGTTCTGCTGCGGTTCCTCTCGCACGATCTGCGTGCTCCGCACTCGGCGATCCTTGCCTTGCTCGATGTCCACCGGCACCAGGCTGGCGCCGATACACCGCTGTTCGAACAGATCGAACGTCAGGTGCGTCGCGCGCTGGATTTGACTGACGGTTTTGTTTTGCTGGCGCGAGCCGAGTCTGAAACTTACCAATTTCAGCCGACACTGTTCGCGATGCTGGTGCTGGATGTGCTGGATCAGGCGTTGCCCATCGCCCAGCAGAAACGCCTCGACCTCCTGCATGACATGGATGAGGAATCGCAGGAACGTCTGATCAATGCTGACCAAGGCTTGCTGACCCGCGCGCTGTTCAACCTTTTGGAGAACGCGATCAAGTACAGCCCGGCCGACACCTCGATCACCCTGCGCGTCTGTTGCCGCGAGGAGTGGTTGCACTGTGAATTGATCGATCAAGGCAAAGGCATCGCCGCCGATGAATTGCCCGATCTGTTCAGTCAGTACCGCCGTTTTTCCTCGGCTCAGGGCATCGATGGCGTGGGCCTGGGGCTGTCGATGGTCAAAGCAGTGATCGATCACCATGGCGGGAAAATCGAATGCCTGAGTGTGGTCGATCAAGGCACCACGTTCCTGCTGGAACTGCCGCTGATCGCCGAGTGATCAGGCACAAAAAAAACCGGCTATATCAGCCGGTTTTTTTACATCCGAAAAAAACTTATGCACGTTTTACAGCGTTTTATGATCTTGAGAAATATATAAGTAATTCAATCACTTAATTCCAATATTCAAGCCTTTTCAACAAAACCGTACACAGGTTATCCACAAAATCTCAGACAGCGATCTGATCATTGGCGGCCGGTGCCTGCGGGGCCGGTGGCAGTGAGCCCATTTCGCGTTGAGTCTTCTCGTTCCAGGCTTGCACCCGGTCGTTCAGCTCGGCGATGGCGCGCGGGCCTGTACCTTCGGCGTACATCGGTTCACCGATGACTACGGTGATCACGCCGGACTTCTTGCCCCAGCCGATTTTCGGCCAGAATTTGCCGGCATTGTGTGCAATCGGCAGCACCGGAAGCGCCGCATTCACCGCCAAAGCGCTACCACTGCGCGAGAACTTGCCGACAGTGCCAAACGGCACCCGAGTGCCTTCCGGAAAGATCAGCACCCAAACGTTGTCCTTCAGCAGCTCATCACCCTTGGCCGCGACTTGTTTCAGCGCCGCTTTCGGGTTGTCGCGATCAATCGCGATCGGCCGCAACATGGCCATTGCCCAGCCGAAAAACGGCACGTACAGCAATTCGCGTTTAAGCACTTGGCTCAGCGGCGAGAAATAAGCAGAGAGAAAGAACGTCTCCCAGGTGCTCTGGTGGTTCGATTGAATCACGCAGGGCCGGTCAGGCACATTTTCCGCGCCTTTGATTTCGTAACGGATACCGAGAAACACCTTGGTCAACCACAAGGCGCAACGGCACCAGTACACGTTGATAAAACGATAACGCGCCTTGAACGGCAGAAACGGCGCGATGAAAAAACTCAAACTGCACCACAGCAGGGAAGTGGTGCCCAGCAGCAGGTAAAAGAGAAAAATTCTGATGGCCCGCAGTATCGACATAGTGACGTTTACCGTGACGGGGCAATGCCCGAGTGTTCAAGCGCACTCCCGATCAATCCCTGGTCAGGAACTTCAGAAGTACTCTAGTTGTGGATAAGTTCTGCGGCAATCGCCGCCAGATCGTCAAAAATCAGAGTGCCAACCGGCAGGGTTTTGCCCTGAGTCTTTGCGCCTTTTCCGGTCTTTACCAAAACTGGCTGTGAATCGACGGCTTTGGCCGCCTCCAGGTCACCAAGGCTGTCGCCGACGAACCAGACATTCGTCAACTCCACGTCGTAATGCGCCGCGATGGTTTTCAACATCCCCGGTTTCGGCTTGCGGCAATCGCAGCCTTCGTCCGGCCCATGCGGGCAATACACGATCAGCCCGACCTCACCGCCCTGCTCCGCGACCAGCTCACGCAAGCGCGCGTGCATGGCATCGAGGGTGGCGAGGTCGTAGTAGCCGCGAGCAATGCCCGACTGGTTGGTGGCGACCGCCACCGTCCAGCCGGCCTTGCTCAACTGCGCAATCGCTTCGATCGAGCCGGGCAACGGAATCCACTCCGCCACTGACTTGATATAAGCGTCGGAGTCGTAGTTGATCACTCCGTCCCGATCGAGAATCAGCAGTTTCAACAGCAATCCCTCAACCCAGCAGCGAAATGTCGGCAACGCCGAGGAACAGACCACGCAGACGCGCCAGCAGCGCGTAACGGTTGGCCCGCACATTGGCGTCGTCGGCATTGACCATTACCGCGTCGAAGAACGCATCCACCGGCTCACGCAATGCCGCCAGGCGTGCCAGCGATTCGTTGTACTGACGCGCCGCAGCCATCGGCTGTACGGCCTGATCCGCTTGCTGGATCGCCGAGTACAGCGAGAACTCGTTGGCGTTGTCGAAATACTTGGCTTGGACTTCGGTCGGTACCGCGCCTTCGAGTTTGCTCAACAGGTTCGATACACGCTTGTTCACCGCCGCCAGCGCAGCCGCTTCCGGCAGTTTGCGGAAGGCTTGCACCGCTTGCACACGCTGGTCGAAGTCCAGCGCCGAACCCGGCTTCAGGGCACGTACCGACAGGTAAGTAGCGACTTCAACGCCTTCGTCTTCATAACGCGCACGCAGACGGTCGAAGATGAATTCCAGCACGGACTCGTTGAGGCCGGCAGCCTTGACCTTGGCACCGAACGCATTCACGGCGAAAGCCACAGCGTCGTTGAGGTCGAGGTCGAGTTTCTTCTCGATGAGGATACGCAGCACGCCGAGTGCCGCACGGCGTAGGGCGTACGGGTCTTTGCTGCCGGTTGGCAGCATGCCGATACCGAAGATACCGACCAGGGTGTCGAGCTTGTCAGCGATCGCAACGGCGGCACCGGTCAGGGTGGCTGGCAGTTCAGCACCGGCACCGCGTGGCATGTACTGCTCGTTCAGCGCCAGCGCGACGTCTTCCGGCTCGCCGTCATTGAGGGCGTAGTAGTAACCGGCGACACCTTGCATCTCCGGGAACTCGCCGACCATTTCGGTGGCCAGGTCGCACTTCGACAGCAGGCCAGCGCGAGCAGCCCACGAAGCGTTGCCGCCAATGCGAGCGGCGATGTAAGCAGCCAGTTTCGATACGCGCTCAGCCTTGTCGTAGACGCTGCCGAGTTTTTCCTGGAACACCACGTTCTTCAGGCGATCGTTGAAGGCTTCGAGTTTCTGCTTCTTGTCTTGCTTGAAGAAAAACTCGGCGTCGGTCAGACGTGGGCGAACCACTTTCTCGTTACCGGCGATGATCTGTTGCGGGTCTTTGCTTTCGATGTTGGCCACAGTGATGAAACGTGGCAGCAACTTGCCGTCGGCATCCAGCAGGCAGAAGTACTTCTGGTTGTCCTGCATGGTGGTGATCAGCGCTTCTTGCGGCACGTCGAGGAAACGTTCCTCGAACGAGCACACCAGCGGCACCGGCCATTCAACCAGCGCGGTCACTTCGTCGAGCAGTGCCGGCGGCACGATTGCCGTGCCTTCCTGACGGGTGGCCAGCTCTTCGGTGCGCTTGCTGATGATCTCGCGACGTTCGTTGGCGTCGGCCAGCACGTAAGCGGCACGCAGGTCGGCGAGGTAGCTCGACGGCGAACCGATGCGCACGCTTTCCGGGTGATGGAAACGGTGACCACGGGAATCACGGCCAGCCTTCTGCGCGAGGATGGTGCAATCGATGACCTGGTCACCGAGCAGCATCACCAGCCATTGGGTCGGACGCACGAACTCTTCCTTGCGCGCACCCCAACGCATGCGTTTCGGGATCGGCAGGTCGTTCAGCGAATCTTCGACGATGGTTGGCAGCAGGCTCGCGGTCGGCTTGCCGGCGATGCTCTGGCTGTAACGCAGTTTCGGGCCGCTCTGATCGATTTCGCTCAGATCAACGCCGCATTTCTTGGCGAAACCCAACGCTGCCTGAGTCGGATTGCCTTCAGCGTCGAACGCCGCCTGACGTGGCGGGCCGTCGAGGTTGATGCTGCGATCCGGTTGCTGGGTGGCCAGCGCGGTGATCAGCACAGCCAGACGACGCGGCGCGGCGTAGACGGTTTTAGTCTCGTAGCTCAGGCCAGCGGCTTGCAGGCCCTTGTCGATACCGGCGAGGAACGCGTCAGCCAGGGTGTTCAGGGCTTTCGGTGGCAGTTCTTCGGTGCCCAGTTCAACCAGAAAATCTTGCGCACTCATTGTGCTGCCTCCAGCTTGGCCAGTACTTCGTCACGCAGATCCGGGGTCGCCATCGGGAAGCCCAGCTTGGCGCGTGCCAGCAGGTAGGCTTGCGCAACGGAACGCGCCAGGGTGCGTACGCGCAGAATGTATTGCTGACGCGCGGTCACCGAGATCGCCCGGCGCGCATCCAGCAGGTTGAAGGTGTGCGACGCCTTCAGGACCATTTCGTAGCTCGGCAACGGCAGCGGCTGGTCGAGTTCGATCAGGCGCTTGGCTTCGCTTTCATAGAAGTCGAACAGTTCGAACAGTTTGTCGACGTTGGCGTGTTCGAAGTTGTAAGTGGACTGCTCCACTTCGTTCTGGTGGAACACGTCGCCGTAGGTGACTTTGCCCATCGGGCCGTCAGCCCAGACCAGGTCGTAGACCGAATCCACGCCTTGCAGGTACATGGCCAGACGCTCGAGACCGTAAGTGATCTCGCCGGTCACCGGGTAGCACTCGATGCCGCCCGCCTGCTGGAAGTAAGTGAACTGAGTCACTTCCATGCCGTTCAGCCAGACTTCCCAGCCCAGACCCCAGGCGCCGAGGGTCGGCGATTCCCAGTTGTCTTCGACGAAGCGGATGTCGTGAACCAGTGGATCGAGGCCGACATGCTTGAGGGAGCCCAGGTACAGTTCCTGAAAGTTGTCCGGGTTCGGCTTGAGCACGACCTGGAACTGATAGTAGTGCTGCAGACGGTTCGGGTTTTCGCCGTAACGGCCGTCAGTCGGACGGCGGCTTGGCTGCACGTAAGCGGCGTTCCAGGTTTCCGGGCCGATGGCACGGAGGAAGGTCGCGGTGTGGAAAGTGCCGGCGCCTACTTCCATATCGTAGGGCTGAAGTACCACGCAACCTTGCTCGGCCCAGTATTGCTGGAGCGCGAGGATCAAGTCTTGGAAGGTACGCACGGCTGGCGTAGGCTGGCTCACGAAATTCACCTGTTTCTTGGGCTGCGATTTAAAGAGCGGGAGTATACCCGATTCATTGCTGCGCACGCCCCCTGGAGCCTTATGCCACGCTGCTTTTGGTGTACCGAAGATCCGCTGTACATGGCTTATCACGACCAGGAGTGGGGCACGCCGCTACGCGATGCGCAGGGTTTGTTCGAGTTGCTTTTGCTCGAAGGGTTCCAGGCTGGCCTGTCCTGGATCACCGTGCTGCGCAAACGCGAGCGTTATCGCGAGGTGTTGTTCGGCTTTGACGTACAGCGCGTGGCGCAAATGAGCGACGCCGAAATCGACGAATTGATGCTCGATCCGGGGATCATACGCAACCGCCTCAAACTCAATGCCGCCCGGCGTAATGCCCAGGCCTGGCTGGCGCTGGAGGATCCGGTGGCCTTCCTCTGGTCGTTCGTCAACGACCAACCGATCATCAATCATTTCAAGGATCGCAGCGAAGTCCCGGCGATCACCGCCGAAGCGCTGGCGATGAGCAAAGCCCTGAAAAAGGCCGGGTTCACGTTCGTCGGCCCGACCATTTGCTACGCGCTGATGCAGGCCTCGGGGATGGTCATGGACCACACCCAGGATTGCGACCGCTACGCGCAGCTCGCCAACGGCGGTTAGAATGGCCGCCTCGCGCACCGCACAAGATCAGGAGTGACCTGTGGAAAAGTTTAAAGGCGCCTTGCTGGTAGGCGCTCTGCGGCTGTTTGCCCTGCTGCCATGGCGGGCCGTGCAGGCCGTGGGTTCGGCGATTGGCTGGATCATGTGGAAAACCCCCAACCGCTCCCGCGACGTGGTGCGGATCAACCTCGCCAAATGTTTTCCACAGATGGATCCGGCCGAGCGTGAGCGTCTGGTCGGACAAAGCCTGAAAGACATCGGCAAGTCGCTGACTGAAAGCGCCTGCGCGTGGATCTGGCCGGCGCAGCGCTCAATCGATCTGGTGCGCGAAGTCGAAGGCCTCGACGTGCTGAAAGATGCTTTGGCCTCGGGCAAAGGCGTGGTCGGCATCACCAGCCACCTCGGCAACTGGGAAGTGCTCAACCACTTCTATTGCAGCCAGTGCAAACCGATCATTTTCTACCGCCCGCCGAAGCTCAAGGCTGTGGATGAATTGTTGCGCAAACAGCGCGTGCAACTGGGCAACAAGGTCGCCGCCTCCACCAAGGAAGGCATCCTCAGCGTCATCAAGGAAGTGCGCAAAGGTGGTGCAGTGGGCATTCCCGCTGACCCGGAACCGGCCGAATCCGCCGGGATCTTCGTGCCGTTCTTCGCCACGCAGGCGCTGACCAGCAAGTTCGTGCCAAACATGTTGGCCGGTGGCAAAGCGGTCGGCGTGTTCCTGCATGCGCTACGCCTGCCGGACGGTTCCGGCTACAAAGTGATCCTCGAAGCCGCGCCGGAAGCCATGTACAGCACCGATACCGCCGAATCCTGCGCAGCAATGAGCAAAGTCGTCGAGCGCTATGTCGCCGCCTATCCGAGCCAGTACATGTGGAGCATGAAACGCTTCAAAAAGCGTCCACCCGGCGAAGAACGCTGGTACTGACGAAGTTGGCACACTCTGTGGATAACTTGTAGGAGCTGCCGCAGGCTGCGATCTTTTGATCTTGCTTGGGGTTATCCACAGAACCGTTCAAAAAAGGGCGCACCAAGATGTCCGAACACCGCAAATCCTTCCGCATCAAAATCACCCACGACAGCCTCGGCGAATGCCTCGGGCAAACCCGCAATCTGTCGCCAACCGGGGTCTATGTGCAGCATCCGAGCCTGGCGTCGTTGCCCAAAGGCGCGGTCGTCTATGGCCAGGTGCAGGACTTACCCACAGGCGCGCCACGGGTGCGAATGGAAGTGGTGACGGTCGATGCGGAAGGCATCGGCCTGCGGTTTCTGTAAAACCTTACAGCGCCTGACGATCGAGTTTCTTCAGAAACACCGTCATTTCCTTCTCGGCCTGCTTGTCGCCATGGGCGCGGGCGGCTTCCAGACCTTGTTCCCACGCCTGACGTGCGGCGGCAGTGTCGCCCAGCGCCAGTTGCGCCTTGCCTAACAGTTTCCACGCGCCCGAGTACTTGGGATCAAAGCCGACGCAGCGCTGGAAATGCTCGGCGGCCTTGGCGTTTTCGCCCAGATCCAGATAGCCCTTGCCCAGGCCGAAGCGCAGCAGAGAGTTATCCACACCCTTGGCGAGCATTTTTTCCAGGGATTCGA
Source organism: Pseudomonas sp. GM80 (assembly GCF_000282515.1). Taxonomy (GTDB): domain Bacteria; phylum Pseudomonadota; class Gammaproteobacteria; order Pseudomonadales; family Pseudomonadaceae; genus Aquipseudomonas. The sequence goes on along the minus strand of NZ_AKJD01000146.1, from coordinate 29,735 downwards.
GCATTGGTGGATTCCTTTTCGGGTGTGTCAGGGGAGATTTGTGGCGCCGCCATCGCTGGCAAGCCAGCTCCCACAGGGTTTTGGGTTGTTCACAAATGTGATGTACACCGAAGATCCCTGTGGGAGCTGGCTTGCCAGCGATGAGGCCATAACAGACACAGAAAGTTTCGGATCAGAAGAAGCTCAACCCCACATGAAACAGCTTCTCCACATCACGAATATGCTTTTTATCCACAAGGAACAGAATCACATGGTCGCCCGCTTCGATCACCGTGTGGTCGTGGGCGATGATCACTTGTTCGTTGCGGATTACCGCGCCAATCGTGGTGCCCGGCGGCAGGCCGATTTTCTCGATCGGTTTACCAATCACTTTGCTCGACTTCGCATCACCGTGGGCAATTGCCTCGATGGCTTCCGCCGCACCGCGCCGCAATGAGTGCACGCTGACGATATCGCCACGACGCACGTGGGCCAGCAGGGTGCCGATGGTCGCCAGTTGCGGGCTGATGGCAATGTCGATGTCGCCGCCCTGAATCAGGTCGACGTAGGCCGGGTTGTTGATGATCGTCATGACCTTCTTCGCCCCCAGCCGTTTCGCCAGCAGCGACGACATGATGTTGGCTTCGTCATCGTTGGTCAGGGCGAGGAAGATATCGGCGTCGGCGATGTTCTCTTCCAGCAGCAAATCGCGGTCGGACGCGCTGCCCTGCAACACCACGGTGCTGTCGAGGGTGTCGGAGAGGTAGCGGCAGCGCGCCGGGTTCATCTCGATAATCTTCACCTGATAACGGCTTTCGATGGCCTCGGCCAGACGCTCACCGATCTGCCCGCCGCCGGCAATGACAATGCGCTTGTATGTTTCGTCGAGACGGCGCATTTCGCTCATCACCGCGCGAATATTCTCACGGGCGGCGATGAAGAAGACTTCGTCGTCGGCCTCGATCACCGTGTCGCCCTGCGGCAGGATCGGTCGGTCGCGGCGGAAGATCGCCGCCACGCGGGTTTCGACATTCGGCATGTGCTCACGCAACTGCCGCAGTTGCTGACCGACCAGCGGCCCGCCGTAATACGCGCGCACCGCCACCAGTTGCGCCTGGCCCTCGGCGAAGTCGATGACCTGCAACGCACCCGGATACTCGATCAGGCGCTTGATGTAGTTGGTCACCACTTGCTCGGGGCTGATCAGCACGTCGACCGGAATCGCTTCGTTCTGGAACAGTTGCTCTTCGCGGTTCAGGTAGGACGCTTCGCGCACCCGGGCGATTTTCGTCGGGGTGTGGAACAGCGTGTGAGCGACCTGGCAGGCGACCATGTTGGTTTCGTCGCTGTTGGTCACGGCCACCAGCATGTCGGCATCATCCGCGCCGGCCTGGCGCAATACCGACGGCAACGAGCCACGGCCCTGGATGGTGCGGATGTCGAGGCGGTCGCCGAGGTCGCGCAGGCGTTCGCCGTCGGTGTCGACGACGGTAATGTCGTTGGCCTCGCTGGCCAAATGCTCGGCCAGCGAACCGCCGACCTGTCCCGCACCGAGGATGATGATTTTCATCCAGTCACTCCATTGAATCCGTTTAGCCGCGCGCGGCAGCGATCTTGATCAGCTTGGCGTAGTAGAACCCGTCATGCCCGCCCTGCTGGGCCAGCAATTGGCGACCATGGGGCTGCTTGATCCCGGCCGTGGTGGCCAGATCCAGTTCACGGGCGCCCGGCGTACGCTCAAGGAACGCGGCGATGACTTCGGTGTTCTCGGTCGGCAGCGTCGAGCAGGTGGCGTACAGCAGAATGCCGCCGACTTCGAGGGTCTTCCACATGGCGTCGAGCAGTTCGCCTTGCAGTTGCGCGAGGGCGGCGATGTCGTCGGGCTGACGGGTCAGCTTGATGTCCGGATGGCGGCGGATCACGCCGGTGGCCGAGCATGGCGCGTCGAGCAGAATGCGCTGGAACGGTTTGCCGTCCCACCATTTCTCGGTGTCGCGACCGTCGGCGGCGATCAGTTCGGCGTTGAGGCCGAGGCGTTCAAGGTTTTCCTTCACGCGCACCAGACGCTTGGCTTCCAGATCCACCGCGACCACGCCGGCCAGCGCCTGTTCGGCTTCGAGGATGTGGCAGGTCTTGCCACCCGGCGCGCAGCAGGCGTCGAGCACGCGTTGGCCTGGCGCCAGGTCGAGCAGGTCGGCGGCCAGTTGCGCCGCTTCGTCCTGCACGCTGATCCAGCCTTCGGCGAAACCCGGCAGGCTGCGCACGTCGGCGGCGACTTCGAGGATGATGCCGTCGCGGCTGTACACGCACGGTGTCGCAGCAATGCCGGCCTCAGTCAGCAGACCGAGGTAAGCGTCGCGGCTGTGGTGACGACGATTAACGCGCAGGATCATCGGCGGATGCGCGTTGTTCGCCTCACAGATGGCTTCCCACTGTTCCGGCCAGAACGCCTTGAGGGATTTTTGCAGCCAGCGCGGGTGAGCGGTACGCACCACCGGATCACGCTCAAGCTCGGCAAAAATCGTTTCGCTTTCGCGCTGAGCGTTACGCAACACAGCGTTGAGCAGACCTTTGGCCCAGGGCTTTTTCAGTTTGTCGGCGCAACCGACGGTTTCGCCGATGGCGGCGTGGGCCGGCACGCGGGTGTAAAGCAATTGGTAGAGACCGACCAGCAGCAACGCCTCGACATCGGCGTCGGCAGCCTTGAACGGTTTCTGCAGAAGTTTTTCCGCCAGTGCCGACAGGCGTGGCTGCCAGCGCGCGGTGCCGAACGCCAGATCCTGGGTAAAACCGCGATCGCGATCCTCGACCTTGTCCAGTTGTGTCGGCAAAGAGCTGTTCAGCGAGGCTTTGCCGCTGAGCACGGCGGCGAGTGCCTTGGCGGCGGCCAGACGCGGGTTCATTGCGCGTCCACCGCTGCGCCGAGCAGCGTGCCGACAGCGAACTTCTCACGACGGCTGTTGAACAGGTCGCTGAAATTCAGTGCTTTGCCGCCGGGCAATTGCAGGCGGGTCAGGCACAGCGCTTGTTCGCCGCACGCGACGACCAGGCCGTCCTTGCTGGCGCTGAGAATTTCACCCGGCGCGCCTTTACCGTCGGCGAGTGTCGCCGCCAGCACTTTCAGCGCTTCACCGTTGAGGGTGCTGTGGGTGATCGGCCATGGGTTGAAGGCGTGCACCAGTCGCTCCAGTTCAACCGCCGGACGGCTCCAGTCGATGCGTGCTTCATCTTTGTTCAATTTGTGCGCGTAGGTGGCGAGCTCATCGTTCTGCACTTCGCCTGCCAGCGTGCCTGCGGCCAGACCGGCAATCGCTTGCACCACGGCCGGCGGGCCCATCTCGGCGAGGCGATCATGCAAGGAGCCGCCAGTGTCTTGGCCCGTGATCGGCGTGACGACCTTGAGCAGCATCGGCCCGGTGTCGAGGCCGGCTTCCATGCGCATCACGGTCACGCCGCTCTCGGCATCACCGTGTTCGACGGCGCGCTGGATCGGCGCCGCACCGCGCCAGCGTGGCAGCAACGAGGCGTGACTGTTGATGCAACCCAGGCGCGGAATATCCAGCACCACTTGCGGCAGGATCAGGCCGTAGGCGACCACCACCAGCAAATCCGGTTTCAACGCGGCCAGTTCAGCCTGAGCGTCAGCGTTACGCAAAGTCGGAGGCTGCAACACCTGGATATTATTTTCCAGCGCGAGCTGTTTGACCGGGCTCGGCATCAGTTTTTGCCCGCGACCGGCCGGACGATCCGGTTGGGTGTAGACCGCAACGATCTCGTAAGGGCTGTTCAGCAGGGCCTTGAGGTGTTCGGCGGCAAATTCCGGGGTACCGGCAAAAACGATGCGCAGTGGCTCAGTCATGAAGGGAGTCTCATAAAAAGAAAAAGGCTTGCCGCAGCAAGCCTTTGAAGAGGGGCATCAAGCGTTCTGGCGGTGCTGCTTTTCCAGTTTCTTCTTGATCCGGTCGCGTTTGAGCGTGGACAGGTAATCGACGAACAATTTGCCGTTGAGGTGGTCGCATTCGTGCTGGATGCACACCGCGAGCAGGCCTTCGGCGATCAGTTCATAGGGCTTGCCGTCGCGGTCCAGCGCCTTGATCTTGACCTTCTGCGGGCGGTCGACGTTTTCGTAGAAACCCGGTACCGACAGGCAGCCTTCCTGGTATTGCTCCATTTCTTCGGTCAGCGATTCGAACTCGGGGTTGATGAACACCCGGGGCTCGGTACGGTCTTCGGAAAGGTCCATCACGACGATACGTTTGTGCACGTTGACCTGGGTCGCGGCTAGGCCGATGCCCGGCGCTTCATACATTGTTTCAAACATGTCATCGACCAACTGACGCACTTCGTCGTCCACTACAGCCACAGGCTTGGCGATAGTGCGCAGACGCGGGTCCGGGAATTCGAGGATGTCTAAAATGGCCATAGGCTGATTGCTGCACGTGTTGAGTAAAGTCGGGCGATGGCCTGGCAGGTCCGAAGATGCAGGCTACCGTTGTGAAGCGTAGCTTGTGCATTTTGCACAAGCGAGCCACGGGGGCTCTGACGGTTCACGCGAACGCACATGATAAAGGGATTCACTGCATGAGGAAAACACTACTCGCCCTGCTGTTGCTGGCTTCGGCCGGCGTAGCGCACGGGCAAGTGCAGCTCAGGGATGGTTTTCCACAGCAATACACAGTGGTTACGGGTGACACACTCTGGGACATTTCCGGCAAATACCTGCGCGAGCCCTGGCAATGGCCACAGTTGTGGCGGGCTAATCCGCAGATTGAAAACCCCAATCTGATCTATCCCGGCGACACGCTGACGCTCAGCTACGTCAATGGCCAGCCGCGTCTGACGCTCAATCGCGGCGAGTCGCGCGGCACCATCAAACTGTCGCCACGGATTCGCACCAGCCCGGTGGCCGAGGCGATTCCGAGCATCCCACTGAAATCGATCAACAGTTTTCTGCTGAGCAACCGCATCGTCGACAAGGCCGAAGATTTCGACAAGGCGCCGTACATCGTCGCCGGCGATGCCGAACGAGTGCTCAGCGGCACCGGCGACCGTATTTACGCGCGCGGCCATTTCGACCCGAATCAACCGGTCTACGGCATCTTCCGCCAGGGCAAGGTCTACACCGATCCGCAGACCAAGGAGTTTCTCGGCATCAATGCCGACGACATCGGCGGCGGTGAAATCGTCGCGACCGAAGGCGACGTTGCCACCCTCGCCCTGCAACGCACCACGCAGGAAGTGCGCCTCGGCGACCGCTTGTTCAGCGGTGAAGAGCGCTCGATCAACTCGACCTTCATGCCCAGCGCGCCGACCACCAGCATCAACGGCGTGATCATTGACGTACCACGCGGCGTCACCCAGATCGGCGTGATGGACGTGGTCACCCTGAACAAAGGCAAACGCGACGGGCTGGTCGAAGGCAACGTGCTGGAGGTGATGAAAACCGGCGAAACCGTGCGCGACCGCGTCACCGGCCAACCGCTGAAAATTCCCGACGAACGCGCCGGTTTGCTGATGGTGTTCCGTACCTACGACAAACTCAGTTACGGCCTCGTCCTTAACGCATCGCGCTCGCTGGCGGTGCTCGACAAGGTGCGAAATCCGTAAGCTTGCTTCACAAGTTACCAACAGAGTTATCCACAGCTTGTTCCGAATGGTTCGGGGCTTATAACGATCAAGGATGATCCAATCATGCTGTCTGTCTGCACGTCGGTTTCGCCGGCGGAACTGGAAGCGCGTCTGCGCCTGCACCGCTTGCCGGACATCGGCCCCAAGCGTTTTACAAAATTGCTCGAAGCCTTTGGCTCGGCTTCGAAAGCCATCAGCGCGCCGGCCAGTGCCTGGCGCTCGTTGGGCTTGCCAACGTCGAGTGCCGAAGCGCGCCGTAGTCCCGAAGTGCGCGATGGCGCCAGCCACGCAATGCGCTGGCTAGAGCGGCCGGAGCATCATTTGCTGATGTGGGATCAGGCAGATTACCCGGCGCTGCTGGCGCAAATTCCGGATCCGCCACCGTTGCTGTTTGTCGCCGGTGATCCGCTGATTCTCGAAAAACCGCAACTGGCGATGGTCGGCAGCCGCCGCGCTTCGCGTCCGGGAATGGACACCGCAGCGGCGTTTTCCCGCAGCTTGGCCGGGGCTGGTTTTGTCATCACCAGCGGTCTGGCGCTGGGCATAGATGCCGCTGCGCATCAGGCCGCGCTGGATGTCGGGGGGCTGACTGTCGGGGTGCTCGGCACCGGGTTGGAAAACTTTTATCCACAGCGCAATCGTCGCTTGGCCGACGCGATGATTGCATCCGGCAGCGCGGTGCTTTCGGAGTTTCCGCTGGACGCCGGGCCGACCGCGAGCAACTTCCCCCGGCGCAATCGGATCATCAGCGGTTTGTCCCTCGGCGTGTTGGTGGTCGAGGCCAGTGTCGCCAGCGGTTCTTTGATCACGGCAAGGCTGGCGGCGGAACAGGGGCGCGAGGTTTACGCGATTCCCGGCTCGATCCATCACCCCGGCGCACGGGGCTGTCACCAGTTGATTCGCGATGGCGCGGTGCTGGTGGAAACAATTGAGCACATCCTCGAAGCGCTGCGCGGCTGGCAGCGTTTGCCGCTGTCCGCAGACACGCCGAAAGTCGATCATCCACTGCTTATGTTGCTGCACGCCGCGCCGCACACCAGCGAAGGTCTGGCCGACAGCAGCGGCTGGGCTTTACCGAAAGTGCTGGCAGCGCTGACCGAACTGGAAATGGACGGCCGCGCGGTGAGTGAAAACGGCCGCTGGTTTGCGCGGGTGAGCTAGGTTTTACAAGGAAGATCGGTAAACTGCGCGAAACCTGTTTGTGGAGAGTTTTTTCATGGTCAACAGTTGGCGTGTGCAACAAGCCGCACGAGAGATTCGCGCCGGGGCGGTGATTGCCTATCCAACCGAAGCCGTCTGGGGGCTGGGTTGCGACCCGTGGAATGAAGAAGCGGTGGATCGGCTGCTGGCGATCAAGAATCGCTCGGTCGACAAGGGCCTGATTCTGGTCGCCGACAACATTCGCCAGTTCGACTTCCTGTTCGAAGACTTCCCGCAAGAATGGCTCGATCGCATGGCCAGCACCTGGCCGGGGCCGAACACCTGGCTGGTGCCGCACCAATGCCTGCTGCCGGAATGGGTGACGGGTGTGCACGACACGGTGGCGCTGCGGGTCAGCGATCATCCGCAGGTGCGTGATCTGTGCTCGATGGTCGGGCCGCTGATTTCGACCTCGGCCAACCCGCAAGGACGTCCGGCAGCGCGCACGCGGTTGCGCGTCGAGCAGTATTTCCGGGGGCAGATTGATCTGGTGCTGGGCGGGGAGTTGGGTGGGCGCAAGAACCCGAGCCTGATTCGCGATCTGGCCACGGGCAAAGTCGTGCGCCCGGCTTAGAACCGAGTTGCTCCCATCGCTGGCAAGCCAGCTCCCACAGGTTCGGCGTTGTACATAAAATCTATGTCCACCGAAGATTCTTGTGGGAGCTGGCTTGCCAGCGATGGCGTCCTCAAGGCAACAGAATGGTCGAACCTGTAGTGCGTCGAGCCGACAACTCAGTCTGCGCCTTGGCCGCCTCAGCCAACGAATAGCGCTGACTGATATCCACCTTCAACTTGCCGCTGATGATCATCTCAAACAACTCATCCGCCATCCGCTGCAAGTTCTCCGCGTTATTGGCATAAGTCGCCAACGTCGGCCGCGTCACGTACAGCGAACCCTTCGCCGCAAGAATCCCCAGGTTCACCCCGTCCACCGCGCCCGACGCATTACCGAAACTCACCAGCAAACCACGCGGTGCAACGCTGTCCAGCGACGTCAGCCACGTGTCCTTGCCCACACCGTCGTAAACCACCGGTACTTTCTTGCCATCGGTCAGCGCCAGCACACGCTCGGCGACGTTCTCGTGGCTGTAATCGATGGTCGCCCAAGCGCCATTGGCCTTGGCCAGCTCAGCCTTCTCTTTCGAGCTGACGGTGCCGATCAACTTTACGCCCAGGGCCTTGGCCCATTGGCAGGCCAGCGAACCGACACCACCGGCTGCGGCGTGGAACAAAATGGTTTCGCCACCCTTCAGCTCATAGGTCTGGCGTAATAGGTACTGCACGGTCAGACCCTTGAGCATCACCCCCGCCGCCGTTTCGAAACTGATTTCATCCGGCAGTTTCACCAGATTGGCTTCGGGCAAAACGTGCAACTCACTGTAAGCGCCCAACGGGCCGCTGCCGTAGGCAACGCGATCACCGACCTTGAAACGGGTAACGCCGCTGCCGACCGCATCAACCACGCCTGCACCTTCGGCGCCGAGGCCGGACGGCAAGGCTGGCGGCGCATACAGACCGCTGCGGTAATAGGTGTCGATGAAATTCAGGCCGATCGCCTTGTTCGCCACGCGCACTTGATTCGGGCCGGGCGCGGCGGGTTCGTAGTCAACAAATTCGAGCACTTCGGGGCCGCCGTGGGCGCGGAACTGGATACGCTTTGCCATCTGCCTGCTCTCCTTGGGTCTTTCGTGAGCCCCCTATCCAACTCCCATGCTTGATCTTCGTCAACTGCGGCGCGCTGTTCTGCGGTGGTATGCTACGCGCCCATTTGCGTCGCCCGCCTGCGGGGCGCCGCCCGATTCAAGGTGAAGCCATGACGACCCGCACCGACGCCGTAAAGGCCTATCTGCTCGACCTGCAAGACCGCATCTGCGCCGCCCTCGAAAACGAAGACGGCGGCACGCGCTTCGTCGAAGACGCCTGGACCCGGCCGGCTGGCGGTGGCGGTCGCACCCGCGTGATCGAGAACGGCACGCTGATCGAAAAGGGCGGCGTCAACTTCTCCCACGTCTTCGGCAGCGGTCTGCCACCGTCGGCCAGCGCCCATCGGCCGGAATTGGCCGGTCGCGGTTTTGAAGCCCTCGGCGTGTCGCTGGTGATCCACCCGCACAACCCGCATGTGCCGACGTCTCACGCTAACGTGCGCTTTTTCATCGCTGAGAAAGAAGGTGAAGAGCCGGTCTGGTGGTTCGGTGGCGGCTTCGACCTGACCCCGTATTACGGCAACGAAGAAGACTGCATCCACTGGCATCGCGTCGCCGAACAGGCCTGCGCGCCGTTCGGCACGGACGTCTACCCGCGCTACAAAGCCTGGTGCGACACCTACTTCCACATCAAGCATCGCCACGAACCGCGCGGCATCGGCGGGCTGTTCTTCGATGACCTGAACGAGTGGGACTTCGACACCAGCTTCGCTTTCATGCGCGCGATCGGCGACGCCTACATCGATGCGTATTTGCCAATAGTGCAGCGCCGTAAAAACGCTGCGTTCACCGCGCAGCAGCGTGAATTCCAGGAATTCCGCCGTGGCCGTTACGTTGAATTCAACCTGGTCTACGACCGTGGCACATTGTTCGGCCTGCAATCGGGCGGGCGTACCGAGTCGATCCTGATGTCGCTGCCACCGCAAGTGCGCTGGGGTTACGACTGGAAAGCCGAACCGGGCAGCGAAGAAGCGCGTCTGACCGAGTACTTCCTGCAAGACCGCGACTGGTTGGCCGAGGCCTGAGGATTTCTGATGGATCGTTACGTCGTTTTCGGTAACCCGATCGGCCACAGCAAATCGCCGATGATTCACAAGTTGTTCGCTGAACAGACCGGTCAGAGCCTCGACTACGGCACCCTGCTGGCGCCGCTCGACGATTTTTCCGGCTGCGCTAAAGCCTTTTTTGTAGAGGGTCGCGGCGCCAATGTGACCGTGCCGTTCAAGGAAGACGCCTACCGTCTGGCCAACAACCTCACCGCGCGAGCACAGCGTGCTGGCGCGGTGAATACCTTGAGCAAACTCGCCGACGGTTCATTGCTCGGCGACAACACTGACGGCGCCGGACTGGTGCGGGATCTGACGGTAAACGCCGGGTTCAGCCTGACCGGCAAACGCATTTTGCTGCTCGGTGCGGGCGGCGCAGTACGTGGCGCGCTGGAGCCGTTGCTGGCGGAGCAACCGGCCTCGGTGATCATCGCCAATCGCACGGTGGACAAGGCTGAGTTGCTGGCCGAGTTGTTCTGCGATCTGGGGCCTGTGTCGGCGAGCGGGTTTGACTGGTTGCGTGAGCCGGTGGACGTGATCATCAATGCCACGTCGGCGAGCCTGACCGGTGATGTACCGCCGATTGCGCCGAGCCTGATCGAGCCGGGTAAAACCCTGTGCTACGACATGATGTACGGCAAGGAGCCGACGGCATTCTGCCGCTGGGCCAGCGAGCATGGCGCGGCGGTGTCGATGGATGGTTTGGGGATGCTCGCCGAGCAGGCGGCTGAGGCGTTCTTCCTGTGGCGCGGTGTGCGTCCCGATACGGCGCCAGTGCTGGCCGAACTGCGTCGCCAGTTGGCCCTTTAAAAGCATCGCTGGCAAGCCAGCTCCCACAAGGATCACCTAATTCCCTGTGGGAGCTGGCTTGCCAGCGATTGAAGTCGACACCGATATCCGATCAATCCTCAAACCGGATCGGACATTTCTCCGGCCCCTCAAGCTTTCTCAATTCCTCCACCACCTGCGGCCGCGCCCGGCGCAAGGTCAAACTGCGACTCTGGCTGAGCAAGCGCCGCGCCTCCTGATGCAGCATCTCCACCCCCGAATAATCGATGAAGTTGATCTGCTGCGCCTCGATCACCACGCGCGCGCCGTGCATCCGCTGCAAGCGCACTTGCAAGTAATGGCTGGCGCCGAAAAAAATCGAGCCGCCAACCCGCAATACATCATCCTCACCGTCGCGCCAATGCTGCACGCGCGGTTGCGAGGTGCGCTTGAGATAGAAGAACAGCGACGCCAACACCCCGGCATAAATCGCCGTCTGCAATTCCAGCAGCAATGTCGCCAGGCAAGTCAGCGCCATGACCACAAACTCGGCACGGCTGACCCGCAGCAACGCGCGAATGCCGCGATGATCGACCAGGCCCCAGGCGATCAGCAGAATGCTGCCGGCCATCGCCGGAATGGGAATGTGCGAAATCAGCCCGGCGCCGAAAATCGCAAACAACGCCACCCAGATCGCTGAAAAGATCCCGGCCAATGGCGAGCAGGCGCCCGCCTCGTAGCTCAACCCAGAACGGGTAAACGATCCGGCTGACAGCGACCCGGAAAAGAACGCCCCGACGATATTCGATAAGCCCTGCGCGCGAACTTCCTGATTGGCATCGAGCAACTGCTGCGAGCGCGCCGAAATCGAGCGCGCGATCGACAGGCTGGTGACCAAACCGAGCATGCCCACCGCCACAGCGCTGGGCAGCAAGCGCAGGATCAAGTCCAGATCCAGCGGCAAGCCACTGAATGGCGGCAGGCGACCGACAAACGCACTGACCAGGTGCACATGGCCGAACATCGCCGGCCACAACCACACCAGCAGACTGGCCAGCACTAATGTGATCAACAGCGTCGGCCAGCGCGGCAGCAGTTGTTTCAGCACCACGCCGACCACCACCGTGGCTACGCCCAGAACTAACGACGGTTTATCCACAGCCCTGAGGTGTTGCAGCAGATCCATCAAACTCGCCAGCGCCGTGGCTTTGGCCGGCAACTCCAGCCCCAGCAGGTTCGGCAATTGCCCGATGGCGATCACCACGGCCGCGCCGAGAGTGAAACCGAGTACCACCGAATGCGAGACGAAATTCACCAGCGCACCGAAGCGCAGCAGGCCGAGCAGCCACTGGAAAATCCCCGCGAGCAAGGTCAGCAGCAGGATCAGCGTGATGTAGTCCTGCGACGCCGGCACGGCCAAAGGGCTGACGCTGGCGAACAGCACGATGGAAATGGCCGCTGTCGGGCCGCAGATCAGGTGCCATGACGAACCCCACAGGCAGGCGATCAACACCGGGATGATCGCAGCGTAGAGACCGTATTCAGGTGGGAGGCCGGCGATCAGTGCGTAGGCAATCGACTGGGGTAACGCGAGAATTGCGCCGCTGAGGCCGACGATCAGATCCCGTCCTACGCTGGCGCGGGTTTGCCGCGGTAGCCAGGTCAGGAAGGGGAAGAGAGAGTGGCGGCTGGGGAAGGCCATGGATCCTCGCGGTTGGGGTTTTCAGGCAAAGCCTAACAGGACAGCACGATCATTGTGGTGAGGGGATTTATCCCCGATGGGCTGCGAAGCGGCTGCAAAACCGGCGGTCTCGGTGAGTCAGGTATACCGAGAACAGAGACTTTGCGACTGCTGCGCAGCCGATCGGGGATAAATCCCCTCGCCACAGGGAAGTCGTCATCAAGTAGAAAGCATTACAGCTTGGCTTTTACTGCCGCCAACGCATCCTTCCCTTCTACCGTCTTCACCCCGTCCAGCCACTTGTCCAACACTGCCGGATTGGCCTTGATCCACGCCTTCGCCGCCGCGGCATTAGTGACCTTCTTGTTCACCACCTCAGCCATGATGCTGTTCTCCATCTCCTGAGTGAACGACAGATTGGTCAGCAATTTACCCACATTCGGACACGCCTCGGCATAGCCCTTACGCGTCAACGTGAACACGCTGCCAGTATCGCCAAAATACTTCTCGCCACCCTTCAGGTAATGCATCTTCAACTGCACGTTCATCGGGTGCGGCGTCCAGCCGAGGAAGGTGACGAATTTCTGTTTCTTCACCGCCCGCGACACTTCGGCCAACATCGCCTGTTCGCTGGACTCGATCAGCTTCCACTGGCCCAGGTCGAAGTCGTTCTTCTTGATGATTTCCTGCAACGAGATATTCGCCGGCGCGCCCGAGCCGATGCCGTAGATCTTCTTGTCGAACTTGTCGGCGTATTTGTTCAGGTCGGCAAAGTTATGCACACCCGCATCCCACACGTAGTCCGGCACGGCGAGGGTGAATTCGGTGCCGTCGAGGTTCTTCGCCAATTGCGTGACGTCGCCGGTGGCGACGAACTTGTCGTAGAAGCCTTGCTGCGCCGGCATCCAGTTGCCGAGGAACACGTCCACCTGGCCGTCCTTCAACCCGCCAAAGGTGATCGGCACCGCGAGGGTGTCGACTTTGGCCTTGTAGCCCATGCCGTCCAGCAGAAACCCGGTGATCGCATTGGTCGCGGCGATGTCGCTCCAGCCCGGGTCGGCCATTTTCACCGTGTCGCAACTCTGCTCGGCGAAGGCCGCAGCGCTGCTCAGCGCGAGCAGGCCAACCGTCACTACTGTGGATAACTTACGCATGGACTTCCCCTTAACATTATTGGTTTTGGCAGGGTTGTGGATAACGTGCTTTGCGTTCCAGATCATCGAGGTCGATGTGGTTGCGCATGTACTGCTGACTGGCGTCCACCAGCGGCTGGTGATCCCAGCTCTTCAGCTTGCCGATAGTTAATGCCTCGGCAACGAAACGGCGGCGGCGCTGGCTGGCGAGTACCTCCTGATGGATCGCTGGTATGTCCCATTTGGCCCGCGCCTCGGCGAGAAAATCGTCGAACAGCTGGCGATGTTGCGGCGATTGACTGAGTTCTTCCAGTTCGCGCGGATCGTTGCTTACGTCGAAGAGTAGGCAAGGGTCGCTTTCACTGTAGATAAATTTGTAGGCGCCGCGACGGATCATCATCAACGGGCTGACGGTGCCTTCGGCCATGTATTCGCCGAACACTTCGTCGTGGCCGCCCCGCCCTTGCAGATGCGAGACTAGCGAGCGGCCATCCAGTGGCAAGCCCGGCTCCAGGGTGCCGCCGGCCAGTTCCACAAAGGTCGGCAACAGGTCAGCAGTAGACACAGCCGCGCTGACCCGACCGGCACCAAATTGGCCCGGCGCACTGATCAACAACGGCACGCGGGCGGCCATTTCATACCAGTGCATTTTGTACCAGAGGCCTTTCTCGCCGAGCATATCGCCGTGGTCACCGGAGAACACAATGATGGTGTCATCCATCAGCCCGGTTTCCTCGAGGGTTTGCAGAAGTTTGCCGACGTTGGCATCGATATAGCTGCACGCTCCGAAGTAAGCCCGGCGCGCGTCGCGGATCTTATCCACAGGCAGCGGTTTATCCCACAAGTCGTAAACCTTGAGCAGGCGCTGCGAGTGCGGATCGAGTTCGTGTTGATCCGGGGTCGTAGGCAAAGGGATATCGGCATCGTCGTACAAATCCCAGAAAGCCTTGGGAATCGTGTACGGGTCGTGTGGGTGAGTCATTGAAACAGTCAGGCAGAACGGCTGATCGCCATCTTCGCGGATGTGATCGAACAGGTACTGCTGCGCTTTGAACACCACCTCTTCGTCGAAATCGAGCTGGTTAGTGCGCACGCACGGCCCGGCCTGCAATACCGAGGACATGTTGTGATACCAGGTCGGCCGCACGTCCGGCTCATCCCAATTCACCGCCCAACCGTAATCGGCCGGGTAGATGTCGCTGGTCAGACGCTCTTCATAACCGTGTAACTGATCCGGGCCGCAGAAATGCATCTTGCCCGACAGCGCCGTGCGGTAGCCGAGACGGCGCAAGTAGTGGGCGTAGGTCGGCACATCGGCAGGGAAATCGGCAGCGTTGTCGTAGGCGCCGATCTTGCTCGGCAACTGGCCACTGACCAGGGTGAAACGCGACGGCGCGCACAACGGGCTGTTGCAGTACGCAGCATCGAACACCACGCCTTGTTCGGCGAGGCGGGAAAGATTCGGCAGTTTGATTGGCGATGGGCCGTAGAACGGCAACATTGGCGCGGCCATCTGATCGGCCATGATGAAAAGAATATTCTTGCGCTTCATGTGATCGCGGCATTCCATAGTGAATATTTATGCGACATTGCTGCGATCGAGCATGGAGTCCATGATCTGAGTGGTAAAGCCCGCGTCGGGCAATGACTAGGATAAGCACAGCTTATGTATGAAGCTTTGGGCGATCTGTCGCTTGACCTGCTGCGCGCCTTCGAAGCCGCCGCTCGTCATCGCAGTTTTACTGCGGCGGCAGTCGAGTTGGGCACCACTCAACCGGCAATCAGCCAGCAGATCAAACGGTTGGAGGAACAGCTCGGCACGCGGTTGTTTGATCGCATCTACCGAGGCATCGAGTTAACCGAAGTCGGTGCGATCCTTTTCGAGCAAGTTAGCTTGGGTTTGCAGAATATCGACGCAGGATTAAGCGCGATCAGCGCGCAGCAGCAACACGAGGTGCTGCAAGTCGCCACCGACTTCGCCTTTGCAGCATATTGGCTAATGCCGCGCCTGCATCGCTTCCATGAAGCCAATCCGCATGTCGACGTCAGCCTGGTTACTAGCGAACGCAACCACAACATGCTGCGCACCGACATCGACGTGGCGATCCTGTTTGGCGACGGGCGCTTCAAGCAGGGCGAGAGCCATTGGTTGTTCAGCGAGGAAGTATTCCCGGTGTGCAGCCCGCAATTGCTCAAGGAACGCGCCCTGCCCTTGCCCGCTCAGGCGTTGCTGGAGTTGCCGCTGCTGCACCTGCGTGGCGAAAACAGCAGCAACTGGTTCGACTGGAGCGGACTGTTTCGCGAGTTGGGTATCAGCACGCCGCCGGCGCCGGGGCAGTTGCGGTTCGACAATTACACGCTGTTGATTCAAGCGGCGATTGGCGGGCAAGGCGTGGCGATTGGTTGGCGGCACCTTGTGGATAACTTGCTGAGTCAGGGTTTGTTGTGTCGGCCGATTGCTGAAACGACGCTGTCGCGGCTGGGGTATTACGTAGTGTTGCCGCAGCGCAAACGGCGCGGGGTGTTGATTCAACAGTTTGTGGATTGGTTGATGGCGGAGCAGGCGAGCAGCGCCGAATCCCTGAACGGGTTGGCGCTGCCTTCGATTGCGGTTTGAAGATCAAAAGATCGCAGCCTTCGGCAGCTCCTACATGGGATCTGTGGCGGCGATGAAATTGACGTGTTGGCCCTCGTGCAAATTCAGCCGCAGCTCATCAGCAATCCCCACCGCCACGCGATTCAGGCGTTCCAGCGGTTCCGCCAAGCCTGGCTCCAGATTGCCGCCGACCTGACTGAAATGCTCAATCGTCAGCCCGGCCACGCCATGGGGCGCATTGACCAGCGTCCACTGCAGCGGGCTGCTTTGCAGCGCTTCACGGATTTCCTCGGCGGCGTGGCGTTGCAGGCGATCGTCCAGTTCCGGTTCGTCGAGCACCGAGAACTCTCCTACCAAAAACAGTCGCGAAACATTCGCCGCTTGTAGGCCATCGACCAAAGCATCTACGGCCAGTACCTGCTCCACCGGCCCGAGCACCACCGAGCGTTCAACGTGATCACTGCTGAACGGCAACCCCGGCGCATCCAATAAACAGATGACCGCCGAACTGCCTGCCACACTTTGATTGACCCGCTCGGAATCGAACAGATCACCGCTTTTGGTGCGCAAACCCGGACGCGGCGCAAGCGCGGTGAGGTCGTCGAGGATAGCGATGACTTCGTGCTGACGGCGCAGCAACTCAGCCATCAACGCACCGCCCAGGCTACTCATGGCACCATAGAGCACCACTTTTACCGCCGGGGTTTCGGCATTTTTCATGGCTGATCCCTTTTGTTTTCCCTTGTATGGCGTGTGACATACGGGCAACGCCGAGGGTTCGAACCGATTCAGAGGCTTTCAGATGCAAGTGATCAAGGGTTACCACGCCCACGTCTATTTCGACGCCAGCAGCATTGGGCAGGCGCGGGATTTGTGCGAACAGGCAGCGCAGTTGTTTGCGCTGAAAATGGGCCGGGTCCACGAACGCCCGGTCGGCCCGCACCCGGACTGGAGTTGCCAACTGGCCTTCGGCCCCGAGCTGATCGGCGAGGTGTTGCCGTGGCTGGCGCTGAACCGCAAAGGCCTGGTGGTGTTTCTGCACCCGGACACTGGCGATGATTTGCTCGATCACACTGAGCACGCGATCTGGATGGGCGCCGTGCGACCGTTGGACCTGTCTATTTTTTGATCAAATGGTTTCTTCGGCTTCACTCGGCAGTTGTTCGTCCAGATGCAGCCAGGGCAGTTGGCTGTCGGTCCAGATATGCCGCTCGGCCGGCGCCAGTTCCGGGTGATCAAGGGTGGCGATGGTCACGTCGATGCTTTCCGGGCTGAGCAACGTCGCCAGCGCCAGTTGCGCGCCGCAGTTCGGGCAGAAGAACCGCGCGCAACTCTGCGACGAGTCATACCGCGACGGCGTACCCGCCAACCACTGGAAACTCGCCACCGGCACGGTGATCCACGTCGTCACAATCCCGCCGCTGACCTTGCGGCAGATCGAGCAATGACAATGGGCGATGTCCTGCAGCGCCCCGCTGAACTGATAACGAATGTGTCCACAATGGCAGCCGCCGCTGTGCAATTGGCTCATGGCTGAAGCCCTCCTTCCCGTGTTCATTGACTCTAGTTCGCATCCGACGGCCGGTTGACCGTTCATTCAAAGCTTTCTCCAGCGAAAGCTGGCTGAAAGCTTCCCCGATTAGGATCGCCCCACTTCCGGCAACAGACCGGTTGGCCAAACCGTGTGATCGCTCGCACGCAAGGCCCAATTAACAACAACAATGGTGATTCCGATGTCCTCTGTAGCCCGCCTCCTCGCTCCCACTCCGCCCGTACGTTTCGTGCTTGCCGTTCTGCGCTGATCCCTCACTGATCCGCTCACTCAACTAGCCGCGCTACGCCTGGAGTATTCCCATGCTGACTTTCCTTGGCTTCGCCATGGTCATCACGTTCATGTTTTTGATCATGACCAAGCGCCTGTCCGCGCTGATTGCCCTGATCATCATCCCGATTCTGTTCGCCCTGTTCGGTGGTTTCGCCCCGAAGATCGGCCCGATGATGCTCGAAGGTATCACCAAGCTGGCGCCGACCGGCGTGATGCTGATGTTTGCCATTCTGTATTTCGCCCTGATGATCGACTCCGGCCTGTTCGACCCGGCCGTGCGCAAGATCCTCAAACTGGTCAAGGGCGACCCGTTGAAAGTTTCGGTCGGCACCGCCGTACTGGCGCTCGTCGTCTCCCTCGATGGGGACGGCGCGACCACTTATATGATCTGCGTGGCCGCCATGCTGCCGCTGTACAGCCGCATCGGCATGAGCCCGCGGATCATGGCCGGCCTGATCATTCTGGCCGGTGGCGTGATGAACATGACCCCGTGGGGTGGCCCGACCGCCCGTGCCGCGAGTGCGTTGCATGTCGATCCGTCGGACATTTTCGTGCCGATGATCCCGGCGATGGCCGCCGGCGTCGTGGCGATCCTGCTGATTGCCTACTTCTACGGCAAACGTGAACGTGCGCGTCTGGGTGAGCTGCACCTGATCGGCGACGAAATCGATCACAGCGAAATCAGCGTGTCGCAGTTCCCGGATGCCCGCCGTCCGAAACTGATCTGGTTCAACGCCCTGCTGACCCTGGCGCTGATGTGCACGCTGATCGCTGGCCTGCTGCCACTGCCGGTGCTGTTCATGGTCGCGTTCAGTATCGCGATGATCGTCAACTACCCGTGCCTGCAGATGCAGAAGGACCGCGTCGCGGCCCACGCCGGCAGCGTGCTGTCAGTGGTCAGTCTGATTTTCGCTGCCGGTATCTTCACCGGTATCCTCTCCGGAACAGGCATGGTCGACGCCATGTCGAAAAGTCTGCTGGCAGTGATTCCGGACTTCCTCGGCCCGTACCTGGCGGTGATCACGGCGCTGGTGAGCATGCCGTTCACGTTCTTCATGTCGAACGACGCGTTCTACTACGGCGTGCTGCCGGTGCTCTCCGAAGCGGCCAGCCATTACGGCATCACTGCCGTGGAAATGGCCCGTGCCTCGATCGTCGGTCAGCCCGTCCACTTGCTGAGTCCGTTGGTACCGTCGACGTACCTGCTGGTGGCGCTGGCCGGTATCGAGTTCGGTGACCATCAACGCTTTACCCTGAAATGGGCCGTGCTGGTGTGCCTGTGCATCCTGGTTGCAGCCCTGCTGTTGGGGACTTTCCCGCTGTTCAGCACTTTGTAACGGCATCAACTCACCAGGCGCCAGCTGCTGGCTGGCGTTCTGGTTTAACACACGCTCAAAGGAATACACATGGAATGGCTGACCAACCCCGAAATCTGGGTTGCCTTCTTCACCCTGACGGCCCTGGAGATTGTCCTCGGCATCGATAACATCATCATGATTTCGATCCTGGTCAGCCGCATGCCCAAGCACATGCAGCAGCGCACCCGGATTTTCGGACTTGGCCTGGCCATGATCACCCGGATCATGTTGCTGCTTTCGATCACCTGGGTCATGCGCCTCACCGCCGACCTGTTCGAAGTGTTCGGCCAGGGCATTTCCGGTCGCGACCTGATCCTGTTCTTCGGTGGCCTGTTCCTGCTGTGGAAGAGCTCGCAAGAGATGTACCACGCGCTGGAAGGTGAAGACGAAAGCGACGATTCGCCTGGCGGCAAGGGCGGCAACTTCCTCTACACCATCATCCAGATTGCGATCATCGACATCGTCTTCTCGCTGGATTCGGTGATCACGGCGGTGGGCATGGTCTCCCATGTGCCGGTGATGGTCGCCGCGATCATTGTGGCGGTGCTGGTGATGATGCTGGCGTCGGGCAAGATCAGTGAGTTCATCGACAAGCACCCGTCGTTGAAGATGCTGGCGCTGTCGTTCCTGCTGGTGGTCGGTACCGTGCTGATTGCCGAGTCGTTCGACGTGCATGTACCGAAAGGCTATGTCTACTTCGCCATGGCGTTCTCGCTGGCGGTCGAGGCGATCAACATCAAGTTGCGCGGCGCGATGGCCAAGAAGAAAAAGCAGCAGGACCCGGTGAAACTGCGCAAGGACATCCCGGGCCAGTAACCCCTACGCCACAACCCTGTAGGAGTGAGCCTGCTCGCGATGGCGGCCTGTCAGTCAACAACAATGTTGAAGCTGATGGCCCTATCGCGAGCAGGCTCACTCCTACATTTGTTTTGGGCTATATCCAGACTTTTTTGTACCCGCAAAAACCTGTGGCGAGGGGATTTATCCCCGATGGACTGCGCAGCAGTCCCCTGCTTTTGGGTTAAACAACGGGGGCCGCTGCGCGACCCATCGGGGATAAATCCCCTCGCCAAGGATCATTGGTGGATTCGAAATCTGAAGGGTGGATGAAGCGCTTTTCATGACACTTTTGTTTCAATCAACACTTTAGCTGTGCAATGCTGGCGCCCAGTCCGTTAGCCAACTACAGCTTAAGTATCAAAAACGTAGAAACCGCGCGGTACCGTCAACTTGCCTCTCTGAGGCACTGCTATTACAGGGGGTCTGCATGCTCACCCTGCTCAATCTGCTTTCCGCCGTCGCCCTGCTGATCTGGGGCACGCACATCGTCCGAACCGGCATCCTGCGGGTGTACGGCACCAATCTGCGCCATGTGATTGGCCAGAACATGTCCAAGCGCTGGCTCGCGTTCGTCGCCGGTATCGTCGTCACCGCGATGGTGCAGAGCAGCAACGCCACGGCGATGCTCGTCACCTCCTTCGTTGGTCAGGGCCTGATGGCGCTGACCCCGGCGCTGGCGACCATGCTCGGCGCCGATGTCGGTACCGCGCTGATGGCGCGGGTGCTGACGTTCGACCTGTCGTGGCTGTCGCCGCTGCTGATTTTCCTCGGGGTGATTTTCTTTCTGTCGCGCAAACAGACGCGCCTCGGACAAATGGGCCGGGTGTCCATTGGTCTGGGGCTGATCATTCTTGCGCTGCAATTGATCGTCGAGGCCGCCGCGCCGATCACCCACGCGCAAGGCGTGAAGGTGATTTTCGCCTCGCTGACCGGCGACATCCTTCTCGACGCCTTGGTCGGCGCGCTGTTCGCGATGATTTCCTACTCCAGCCTTGCCGCGGTGCTGCTGACCGCCACACTGGCCGGCGCAGCGGTAATCAGCTTGCCGGTGGCGATCGGTCTGGTGATCGGCGCCAACATCGGCAGCGGCGTGCTGGCGTTCATGAGCACCAGCATGCAGAACGCCGCCGGCCGGCAAGTGGCGCTGGGCAGCCTGTTGTACAAACTGATCGGCCTGCTGCTGATCATCCCGGTGCTCGACCCGCTGGTGCACTGGATCGACAGTCTCGATTTCAGCCCGCAGGAAATGGTCATCGGCTTCCACCTGCTCTACAACACCGCGCGCTGCCTGATTCTGCTGCCGAGCGTCGGGCCGATGGCACGTCTGTGCGCTTGGCTGCTGCCGGAACGCCCGGAGGTCAACGGCAGGGCCAAGCCACGGCATCTCGACGCCACCGCGCTGGTCACACCGAGTCTGGCACTGGCCAACGCCGCGCGGGAAACCCTGCGCATGGGCGATCTGCTGGAGAACATGCTCGACGCGACCCTCGATGTGTTGCGCGGCAAGCAGACCGCCGTCACGCAGGAAATACGCCGGCTGACCGATGACGTCGAAGCGCTGTACAGCGCGATCAAACTGTATCTGGCGCAGATGCCCCGCGAGGATCTCGGCGAGCAGGACAGTCGGCGCTGGGCGGAGATCATCGAGCTGGCGATCAACCTGAAACTCGCCGCTGACCTGATCGAACGCATGCTGCGCAAAATCCAGCAGCAGAAGACCTCGCAGCGTCGCTCGTTTTCCGAGGAAGGCCTGGAGGATCTGGCCGGGTTGCAGCAGCAATTGATCTCCAACTTGCGTTTGGGCCTGTCGGTATTCCTCAGCGGTGATCGTGAAAGCGCTCGCCAGTTGCTGCGCGAGAAGCGTCGCTTCCGCGCACAGGAACGCCGTTTGGCCCATGCGCATGTCAGCCGTTTGCAACGCAAGATCGTGCAGAGTATCGAGACCAGTTCGCTGCACCTGGAGTTGATTGCCGACATGAAACGCTTGAATTCGCTGTTTTGCGGCAGTGCGTATGTGGTGCTGGAAACGGCGGACACCGGGGCGCTGGCGGCGGATGATATTGCCGACATTACGCATTCGCCTTGAACGTCTGGGGCCAGGGTCAGTCAGTAACACAGAGTTCAGTCTCAAGGGCCCCATCGCTGGCAAGCCAGCTCCCACAGGGTTTTGTGAGCACCCAAAATCCTTGTGGGAGCTGGCTTGCCAGCGATGGGGCACTGACTGACGACACGGATCTCCAAATCAGCCGTATGGAAGCCTGTTATGCGTTGCCTGTTGTTCGCCTGTCTGTTGCTCGGTTCCCTGCCTGCCTTTGCCCTGGATCGCTTTCAGGTCGAAGGCTATGCGCTGCCCAACGGTTTGCAGCTGATGCTCAAACCCGGCACCGAACGTGGGCATGTGGCGATTCGCTTGGTGGTCGGCGTCGGCCTTGATGATTTCGATTGCGCGGACAAAGAGCTGCCGCACCTGCTCGAACACTTGTTGTTCAGCGGCATCGACGCCACGGGCGAAGGTGGTCTGGAAGAACGCATGCAGGCACTGGGCGGTGACTGGAATGCCTTTACCAGCAACGCCGACACCACCTTCGTCATCGAAGCCCCGGCGAAGAACCAGCGCAAGGTCCTCGACCTGCTGCTCGACCTGCTGACCCAGACGCGCATCGACGACAACGCGATCAACGCCGCCAAACGCGTGGTCGAACGCGAGGACGGCGGCCATTACACGCGTCTGCAACGCTTCCTCGATCGCCAGGATCTCGGCCACACCGCGAGCAATCAACTCGCCGTCGAACTGGGCCTGAAATGCCCGCAACGCGCCGAAGTCGGTCACCTGACTCAGGAACAACTGGAGAAGGTGCGCAAGGCCTGGTACGCGCCGAACAACATGACGCTGATCGTCGTCGGCGAACTCGACAAGCTGCTGCCGGCCTACCTGGAACGCACCTGGGGCGCGCTCGAAGCGGTCGATCCGAGCGAACACAGGCCACTGCCGGACATTCGCACCAGCGCGGCCCATGAACGCACCCTCACCCGTGGTTTCATCGGCGACAGCGCCAAGCTGCACTGGCTGGTGCCGGAACCGGTGATTGACGATCAGTACGACCAGACCTTCGACATCCTCAAGGATTATCTGGATTGGGCGCTGTATCGGCAGATCCGCCTCAATCACGGCTTGTCCTACGGGCCGTGGGCTGAGCGCGAAGTGTTTGGCGGTGTTGGTTTCATGAGCCTGAACGCTGATCTCGATCGTGATGACGTCGACGAAGCCATCCAGGTGCTGGAAGACCTCAAGGCCGATCTGCTGAAAAACGGCCTCGACCCGGACACCTTCGCGCGGATCAAACAGGCGTCCATCGCCCATCAGGCGTGGGCGGTGCAGGGTAATAGCGCGATGGCGGATTATTACTGGAGCGCGCTGGGCGATTATGAGGACGGCCGTTTTGCCAACCCGGCCCGCGAGCTGCAAGGGGTGACGCTGGAGGCGGCGAACAAAGCCATGCGTGAATTGCTGCTGCAACCGGGGTATTTGCGGATCGAGAAGCCGTTGATCAGTGATGATCAGGTGTTGTGGTTGAGTGCGGGTGGCTTAGGTCTGGTGTTGTTGATCCTGATCGGCTGGCGTTTGCATCGTAAGCGGGGTTGAAGATCAAAAGATCGCAGCCTTCGGCAGCTCCTATATGGAACACCATGTTGTGATGATGAGGTTCTTGTGGCGAGGGGATTTAGCGAAACGTCGCACCGCCCCGTTCGGCGGCGCAGCCGTCGTAAATCCTGCGAATGCGTTTTGTCTGGATGAATCGCGTTGCAGGGTTTGGGGCTGCTTCGCAGCCCAACGGGGATAAATCCCCTCGCCACAGGGGCTAGGCGGCGGTAACCTTTCCGGGATTTTTCCTACAGCGTTGTGAACCCCGACATGCCGAAAATACAGCTCCTGATCCAGCGCATTCTCGAACTGATGAAGCGCTATCCCGGGGTCATTGCGCTTGGCGGTTTCATCTCCGGCGTCGGCAGTTTTATCATGGTCGATCGTCAGCAGGGGCTGGCGAGCTGGATCACGGTGATCATGCTGCTCAGCTGGATCTGGCTGATGCTGGAAAACACCCTCACCGGCCTGTTCACCCGCGTGTTCAAACGCGAGATTCCCCAGCCGCTGCTGCGTTACGCGACGCAGATGATCCATCAGGAAAGCCTGTTTTTCGTCCTGCCGTTCTTCTTCATCACCACGACGTGGAACAGCGGCCAGTTGTTCTTCACCGGCCTGCTCAGCGTCGCGGCACTGATCTCGATTGTCGATCCGCTCTACTACAAATGGCTGGCGCCACGGCGCTGGGCGTTCCTCGCGTTGCACACCCTGACCCTGTTCGCCGCCCTGCTCACCGCGTTGCCGGTGATCATGCACCTGACCACGGCGCAGAGCTTCAAATGGGCGCTGGGCATTGCCGTGCTGCTGTCGTTCCCCAGCCTGGCGTCGATCTTTCCGATCCGCACGCTGCGCAATGCGCTGGCGATCCTGTGCATCACCGTCGGCATTGGCGGCGTCGGTTGGGCGCTGCGTTCGTGGGTGCCGCCGGCGACGCTGTGGATGACCGACGTGGCGATCAGCACGCAAATGCAGGATCGCACCCCCGGTGCCAGCCTCGACACGGTCAGCGCCGAGCAGATCCGCAACGGCGGGCTCTACGCCTACACTGCGATCAACGCGCCGCGCGGCCTTGATGAGCGGATTTATCACGTCTGGCAGTTCAACGGCAAAGAGGTCGACCGCATCGCCCTCGATATCCATGGCGGGCGCAAGGAAGGCTACCGGGCGTGGACGCACAAGCAGAATTTCCCTGGCAACCCGGCGGGCAAATGGCAGGTGCGGGTGCTGACCGAGGATGGCCAGGTGATCGGCGTGCTGCGCTTCGAAGTCACCGACAGCACAGCGATCAAAGAAAAGTAATCCGGTTCGTGCTATTACGTTAGTTCGCATAAAGGCCGAACAAGCACGGAGCTTATGACCAGCAGCTCGATCAGCGGCAATGCCCAACTGGACACGTCGTTCAGCCCTGCCCGCCTGCGGGTCACCGGGGACTGGACGCTTGCCCATTACGCCGAGCTGAAGACCCTGAGCGAAAAGCTCCACGGCCAGTACGACGCCAATACCCCGATCGACCTCAACAGCCTCGGCGCACTCGACACTGCCGGCGCTTCGCTGCTGGTGGAACTGCTCGGCTCCGAGCGCCTCGGTAAATCTGCCGAGCACCCTGATTGCACGATTTCCACCGCCGACCGCGCGCTGCTGCAAACCGTGTATCGCTCGATGACCGACTTCTGCGTGCCAATCAAGGAGCCGGAAATCAGCGTCAGCGTGCAGTTGCTGACGCGCATCGGCCGCGCTGTCGACACCATCTGGCAAGACACCCTGCAACTCCTCGGTTTCATCGGCCTGATCCTGGAAACCATCGCGCGCAGCCTGTTCCGGCCCAAGCGCTGGCGCATCACGCCAATGATTGCGCACATCGAGCAGACTGGCCTCGACGCTGCACCCATCGTGGCACTGCTGACCTTTCTGGTCGGCGCGGTGGTGGCGTTTCTCGGCGCGACGGTGCTGGCCAGTTTTGGCGCGACGATTTTTACCGTGGATCTGGTCGGTTTCTCGTTTTTGCGGGAATTCGGCGTGCTGCTCACGGCGATCCTCATGGCCGGGCGCACCGCCAGTGCCTTTACCGCGCAAATCGGCTCGATGAAGGCCAACGAAGAAATCGACGCAATCCGCACACTCGGCCTCGACCCGATGGAGCTGCTGGTGGTGCCGCGCGTGCTGGCGATGCTGGTGGCGCTGCCGATGCTGACCTTTCTCGCGATGCTCTGCGGGATTATCGGTGGCGGCGTGGTCTGCGCGGTGTCGCTGGATATCTCGCCGGCGATGTTCCTGACGCTGTTGCAGTCGGACATCGGCGTTCAGCACTTTCTGGTCGGCTTGGTAAAAGCGCCGATTTTCGCCTTCATCATTGCCGCGATTGGTTGCCTGGAAGGCTTCAAGGTCAGCGGCAGCGCCGAGTCGGTCGGCGCGCACACGACGTCTGCCGTGGTGCAGTCGATTTTCGTGGTGATCGTGCTCGACGCGGTGGCCGCACTGTTCTTCATGGAGATGGGCTGGTGAGTCGTCTACCCCGCGCGCCCTCGGAGGCGGTGATTGAAGTCCGTGGCCTGTGCAATCGCTTCGGCAGCCAGAGCGTGCACGAGAACCTCGATCTGGATTTGTACAAAGGCGAGATTCTTGCCGTGGTCGGTGGTTCCGGCAGCGGCAAATCGGTGCTGCTGCGCAGCATTGTCGGTTTGCGCCGGCCCAGCGAAGGCATCGTCAAAGTGTTCGGTAAGAACCTGCCGAGCCTGTCCGAGCATGAGCGCTCGTTGGTCGAACGCCGCTTCGGTGTGTTGTTCCAGAAGGGCGCGCTGTTTTCCTCGCTGACGGTCACCGAGAACGTCGCCCTGCCCCTCATTGAACACGCCGGCCTCAGCCGTAACGACGCCGAACATTTGGCCGCCGTGAAGCTGGCGTTGGCCGGGCTGCCATTGTCGGCGGCGGATAAATATCCTTCGTCGCTGTCCGGCGGCATGATCAAGCGCGCCGCTCTGGCGCGGGCTTTGGCGCTGGATCCGGACATCCTGTTTCTCGATGAACCCACCGCCGGCCTCGATCCGATTGGCGCGGCGCAGTTCGATCAATTGATCCTGACCCTGCGCGATGCGCTCGGCCTCAGCGTGTTTCTGGTGACCCACGACCTCGACACGCTCTACACCATCACCGACCGCGTCGCGGTGCTGGCGCAGAAGAAAGTCCTGGTCGCCGGCCCGATCGACGTCGTTTCGGAAACCGACGACGCGTGGATTCACGAATACTTCCACGGCCCGCGCGGCCGCTCGGCGCTGGACGCCGCCAAATTGCTCAACGAGGTCTGACATGGAAACCCGAGCGCATCATGTGTTGATCGGCCTGTTCACCGTGATTGTGGTGGCAGGCGCCCTGCTCTTCGGTCTGTTCCTGGCCAAGTCCAGTGTCGACACCGAGTTCAAGGATTACGAGATTGTCTTCAGCGAGGCAGTCAGTGGCCTGTCCAAGGGCAGCCCGGTGCAGTACAGCGGGATCAAGGTCGGCGATGTGATCAATTTGCGCCTTGATCCGAAAGACCCACGGCGGGTGCTGGCGCGGATTCGTCTGGCCGGTGACACCCCGGTCAAGGAAGACACCCAGGCGAAACTGGCACTGGCCGGGATCACCGGCACGTCGATCATCCAGCTCAGCGGTGGTACGCCAGAGAGCCCGAAACTGACCGGCCATGACGGTAAGCTGCCGCTGATCGTAGCCTCGCCCTCGCCGATTTCGCGTTTGCTCAATGACAGCAACGATTTGATGACCGGCATCAGCGCGCTGCTGCAGAACGCCAATCAGATGTTTTCCCCAGAGAACGTTGAGCGCGTCAGCAAAACCCTTGCGCATCTGGAGCAAACCACCGGCACCATCAACGATCAGCGCGGCGACATCAAACAGGCGATGCAGCAACTGGCGAGCGTTGGCAAACAGGCTGGCAGCATGCTCGAACAGACTTCGCTGCTGATGCGCAACGCCAACGGCCTGATCAACGATCAAGGCAAGCAAGCACTGGGCAGCGCCGAGCAGGCGATGAAGTCGCTGGAGCAAAGCACCGCGACCATCAGCACCTTGCTCAGCAAAAACGAAAACTCCCTCGACAACGGCATGCAGGGCCTCAATGGCCTGGCCCCGGCGATCCGCGAACTGCGCGAGACGCTGACTTCGTTGCGCGCCATTTCGCAACGCCTTGAGGCCAACCCCAGCGGCTATTTGCTGGGCCGTGACAAGAACAAGGAATTCACGCCATGAAGCTGACTCGCCTCGCCCTTCTCGCCGCCGGCATTTCCCTGATCAGCGCATGCTCGATTTTGCCCAAATCCGAGCCTTCGGATGTCTATCGCCTGCCGACGGCACAGGCGCCCGCCTCGGCCAGTTCGGCGGCAGCACAGCATTGGTCGTTGCGACTGAACAAATTGCAGGCCAGTGAGGCTTTGAACAGGCCGACGATCGCGGTGATCCCGCAGGGTGACGTGATCAGCAGCTACAAGGGCTCGCGCTGGAGCGACCCGGCGCCGGTGCTGGTGCGTAATCGTCTGCTGGATGGGTTTGCGCGTGATGGCCGGGTGACGTTGCTGAGTACCGATGACAGCAACTTTGCGGCGGATCTCGAATTGGGCGGGAGTTTGCAGGCGTTTCAGACCGAGTATCAGGGATCGCAGGCCAGCGTCGTGGTGCGGGTCGATGCGTTGCTGGTGCGCGGTTATGACCAGCGGATTCTGGCCAGTCGGCGCTTTGAAGAGCGTCAGCCTCTGAACGACGTGCAGGTGCCGGCGGTGGTCGCAGGCTTTGGCCAGGCCAGTGATCGCCTGACCGCCAAGGTCGTCGCGTGGGCCGTCGACCAAGGCCAGAAACTCGCTCCCCCAAAACCCTAAGCCCAACACAAAACCCCTGTAGGAGTGAGCCTGCTCGCGATAGCGGTGTATCAGTCACCGATGATGGCGATTGATAAACCGCTATCGCGAGCAGGCTCACTCCTACAGTTTTGATCTGTGGTTAGCCGAAGAACCAGTAGCAGACAAAGATAGCGCCAACGACGCCGGCAAACTCCGCCAGCAACGCACACCCCACCGCATGCCGCGCTCGCTGAATGCCCACCGCACCGAAATACACCGCCAACACATAGAACGTGGTCTCGGTACTGCCTTGAATCGTCGCGGCGACCAACGCCGGGAAGCTGTCGACCCCCGAGGTCTTCATGGTCTCGATCAACATCGCTCGCGCCGCACTGCCGGAGAACGGTTTGACCATCGCCGTTGGCAACGCATCGACAAACCGCGTGTCCCAACCGGCCCACTCGACCAGATGGCGAATACCGTCCAGCCCGAAGTCCAGCGCCCCGGAAGCACGCAGTACGCCAACCGCACAGAGCATCGCCACCAGATACGGCAGCAGATTCTTCGCCACGTCGAAGCCTTCTTTGGCGCCTTCGACAAACGCCTCGTAAACCTTCACTTTCTTTAACGCGCCGATCAGCAAAAACAGCATAATCAACCCAAACAGCGTGAGATTGCCGAGGATCGACGACAATCCCGCCAAAGCCGTGGCGGAAAGCGTGCCGAGCAGTGCCATGAACCCACCGAGGATCAACGCACCGGGAATCAAATAGGCCAATACCACCGGATCCCAGATCCGCAGGCGCTGCATGAACGCCACCGAGAGGAAGCCGACAATCGTCGAGCAACTGGTCGCCAACAGAATCGGCAGGAACACCAGCGTCGGGTCCGGCGCGCCTTGCTGGGCGCGGTACATGAAGATCGTCACCGGCAGCAGGGTCAGGGAGGAGGCGTTGAGCACCAGGAAGAGGATTTGCGCGTTACTGGCGATGGTCGCGCTGGGATTGAGCTCCTGCAGCGCCTTCATGGCTTTCAGGCCGATTGGCGTCGCGGCGTTGTCGAGGCCCAGACCGTTGGCAGCGAAGTTCAGGGTGATCAGGCCAAGGGCAGGGTGCCCGGCCGGGACTTCCGGCATCAGCCGCAAGAACAGCGGGCCGAGCACCTTGGCCAGCCATTCGACGATCCCGGCCTTCTCGGCAATGCGCAGGAAACCCAGCCACAGGGTGAGGGTGCCAAACAGCAGCACCATGACTTCGACCGAGAGCTTGGCCATGGCGAAAATGCTTTCCACCATCGCCGCAAAGATCCCGGCGTTGCCGCCGATCAGCCACTGCGCCAGCGCCGACACGGCTGCCACGATGAAGAAGCCAAGCCACAGGCCATTAAGCATCAGTCAAATCCCCCGAAGAATGCCGCGAATGATAGCGGGGTCGCCAGAAACGACAAACCCCGGATTTCTCCGGGGTTCGTCTACAGGCTCGTGGCCCCAATCTCATGTAGGAGCTGCCG
>NZ_AKJD01000145.1 GCF_000282515.1 Pseudomonas sp. GM80 | reverse complement strand
GCTGCGATCTTTTGATCTTCAGGATCAACATCAAGAGATCGCAGCGTGCCGCAGCTCCTACAGGGGACGTATTCCAACTGTAGGAGTGAGCCTGCTCGCGATGGCGTCGCATGGGTCGACGCATTAATCAGTCAGTCGGCACCAATCTGTCCAACACGCGATTGACAGCCATTTCCGCCACCATCACCACCTGCGCAATACCTTGCAGGGTCTTGCGGTGCGTGCCTTCAACCATGGCTGCGTGATTGTTGAGCATCACCGTGGCCGAGCCGAGGGTTTCGCTGGCGTCGGTCAGCAGGGATTCGGTGTCTGCATTCGGGTTGGCCATGTACAGCGTATTCGGGGTGTAGGGCGTGGCCATGAGGTCGGCGTTGGTCGGGCCGAGGTAATGGTCGAGGGCGCGTTCGGCGGCTTCGTGGAATTTCTTCGAATCGGGGGATTCGTAGGGAGATGCCGGGTCGGTGGACGGCGGGTTAGGCGTTACTTTGAACATGGATGACTTTCCTCTGATGAGGCTGCGACCATCCCGCTGCTAAACGATAGGGAGGCAGCTGTGCGCAAGTTAGCAGACCGGTAGTCACCCAAACCCGGCGCACCCGAAGGTGCCATGCGCACAGCCACCATCAAGTGCAGGCGATTGCCTGACTGGATGAGACTCGTACGACCGGACAACTAGCCGGGCTGCTAAACCCGATCACTGGGAATCAGTGACCCAATCCACGTTACGCAGCCAGCCCAAAGCGCACAAGCCGGCGGATTCTGGTACATGCGTAGGCAGCGGCGCAAGGATTTGTAGGCTAGGGAGCCGTAACACCGGGTGTCTTTAAACAGATGTGCCGGAAAGTGTTTAAGGCATGACAGAAATCGGGGATTTGCCTGTAGGAATTTGGTCATGTTGCTGGCCCCATCGCTGGCAAGCCAGCTCCCACAGTGTCCGAGTTGTATTCGAATTTTGTGCACCACACAAAAACCTGTGGGAGCTGGCTTGCCAGCGATCAGGCCAGTCAGAGCAACACGAATTCTGCATCAGTGGACCAGCCCAGCCTCCACCAACAACTGCTCCAGCCCAAGCAAATCCGGCACCTTCGCCACCTGCTCCCCGACCTGCACCGCCGCCTGCTCCAACGCACACAACGGCACATCGACATAACTCAACTGACTGTCGAGCTTGTAAGAGCGCGGAATCCCCTGCACCAGCAGCGCAATGAACTTCAACTCCGGCAATCCACCCAGCGCATTAAGAATCACGATCCGCGCGCGTTCGCCAATGACGATTTTCTGCCCGCACGCCGACTCAAAACTCAGCAACGGAATCTGCCGCTCGCGCCACTTCACTCGCCCCAGATACCACGGCGGCGTGTCCAGATCGAAGGCGCTGGCCTGATAATCGATCAATTCAGCAACAGCGACGTTAGGCAGGATCAAATTGCGATCCGCCAGCGGCAGCAATAGCCCGGTCAGCTGACTGGTGCGCTGATTATGCCGGCGTTCATGCATGTTTCTTGCTCCACTGGGCAATGCTTTCAAGCAGCACCGACTCTTGATACGGCTTGCCGAGGTAGTCGTTGACGCCGATAGCCATGGCGCGGTCGCGGTGTTTCTGGCCGGTGCGTGAGGTGATCATGATGATCGGCAGGTGTTGCAGGCGTTCGTCGTTGCGCACCTGGGTAGCGACTTCGAAGCCGTCCATGCGCGGCATTTCGATGTCGAGCAGCATCAGGTCGGGCATGTGCTCTTCGAGCAGCAGCATGGCGTCGACACCGTCCTTGGCGGTCAGCACGTTCATGCCGTGACGTTCGAGCAAGCGGCTGGTGACCTTGCGCACGGTGACCGAGTCGTCGACTACCATCACCAGTAGCGGCTTGTGCGGTTCGCTGTCGATCTCCGGCAGCGTTGGTGTCTGCGCAATCCGTGCCTGCATCGCCCGAATCGGCGCGAGCAAATCAAGAATCAGCACCACCCGGCCATCGCCAAGAATCGTCGCCCCGGACACGCCCTGCACCGCCGCGAATTGCGCACCGAGGCTCTTGACCACGATCTCCCGCGTACCGGCCATGGTGTCGACCTGCACGGCGATGCGCCGGTCGTTGTAATGCACCAGCAGCACCGGCAACGGCAGGTTCTGCCCCAGCAGTTTCGGTCGTGGCGCGGTTTTCAGCAGTTCGCCGAGGTAGCACAGCTCATAGGTCTGGCCGCCGTATTGGTAGCGCGGTGGATCAACGCGGAAGTGCGCTTCCAGGTCATTCGGCAACACGCGAACAATGCCTTCGATGGTGTTCAGCGGAATCGCGTATTGATCCTCGCCACACTGCACCATCAGCGCACGGTTGACCGACACCGTAAACGGCAGACGAATGCGGAAATGCACGCCCTGCCCCGGCACCGAATCGATACTCATGCTGCCGCCGAGCTGCCGCACCTCTTCGTGCACCACGTCCATGCCGACGCCGCGCCCGGAAATCTGCGTGATCTTTTCCGCTGTGGAAAACCCCGGTTGAAGGATGAACTGCAACACGTCGCGGTCGCTGATCTCTGCCTCCGGCGCGAGCATGCCGCGCTTGATTGCCTTCTTGCGCACGGCTTCCAGAGGCACCCCGGCACCGTCGTCGCGAATATCGAAAACGATGTCGCCGCCCTCGCGGGACAGGTCGAGGCTGATCTGCCCTTGCGCCGGTTTACCCGCCGCCAGCCGCACTTCGGCGGACTCCAGACCGTGGTCGACGGCGTTGCGCAGCATGTGTTCCAGCGGCGCCGCCATACGCTCCAGTACGTTGCGATCCATCTCGCCTTCAGCGTTGCCGACGACAAACGCGACGTCTTTATTCAGCTCTTCAGCGACTTGGCGAACGATGCGTTTCAGGCGCGGCAACATGCGCTCGAACGGCACCATGCGCGTACGCATCAGGCCTTCCTGCAATTCGGTGTTGATGCGGCCCTGTTGCTGCAACAGGTTCTCGGCGTCGTGGTTACGGTGGTCGAGGGTTTCCTTGAGGTCGAGCAAGTCGGATGCCGATTCGAACAGCGCCCGCGACAGTTGCTGCAACTGCGAATGGCGGTCCATTTCCAGCGGGTCGAATTCTTCGTAACCGAGGCGTTCGGCGTCGACTTGTTGGCGGCTGAGAATCCGCCCCTGGGTTTCGGTGTCGAGACGGCGCAGCTGATCGCGCATGCGTTCGATGGTGGTTTCCATCTCCTTCAGGGCGATCTGCGCGTCGTTGACCTGCTGCTCGATACGGCCACGGAAGATCGAGGTTTCCCCGGCCAGATTGACCAGCTCATCGAGCAGTTCGGCGGAGACTTTGACCATGTCCGCGCCAGCCTCGGCAGCCGGCGGTGCCGCGTCAGTCTTGACCTGCACAGATGGCACTGGCGGCTTTTCTACCGTTACCGGATGACTGAAATTCTGGATCGCATTGATCAACCGATCCGCCGGCGGGCACGGTTGCCCGGCGCGCACGCCATCGAGCATTTGCGCCAAACGATCATGCCCACGCTGCACCAGCGCAAACAGTTCCGCCGACGGCTGCAAAGCGCCGCTGGAAAGACTTTCGTAAAGGTATTCCAGCTCATGCGCGAGGTCGCCGATCGGGCCGATTTCGACCATCCGCGCGCCACCCTTGAGCGTGTGCAGATCGCGCAGCAGGGTTTCCACTTCCTGACGATTGCCCGGCTCGGCCTGCCAGCGCAGCAGCGCGGCGCCGGAATTTTCGATGATGTCGAAACCTTCTTCGAGGAAGATTTCCAGCAGCTCCGGGTCGTGACCGGCGCTGTCGTGCTCGGTTATTGCTGGCGGCGTTTCGGCAACGTTTTGGCCTTGGCGGACCTGTCGGATCGTTTCGATCAGCTCCTGTGCCGGCGTCAGCGGCTGATGGTTTTGCAACTGATCAAGCAACAGCGCCAAGCGGTCATGGCTCTTGAGCAGCAAGCGTCCCAAGATTTCGCTGTAGCTGTAGCGACGATCGACCAGACCTTCGTAAAGGCTTTCCAGCTCCTGGGCCAGATCGCCGATGGCCTCGACTTCGGCCATCCGCGCGCCACCCTTGAGCGTATGCAAATCGCGCTGCAACGAGGACAGCGGCGCAACGTTGTCCGGGTCGCTCAGCCAGCGCTGCAAGGCTTGGCCTGAGCTGTCGAGAATGTCCACGGCCTCTTCAAGGAAGATCTCGACAATCTCGTCATCGGGTTCAAGCGCCGTTGCCTTTTGCTGCAACTCAGCGGTGGCGCTGCCCAGTTCACGGATGCTCAGGGTGCGGCTGCCATCGCTGCGAATCAGGCCCATCGACGACGGGTCGAGGCTTTCATCGAGCAGATCATGCAGGGCACGAATCCGCTCTGGCTGCGGCGTGACTTCCTGACCCGCCGCCAGTTCGTCGAGCATGTTGATCAGCGCTTCGTGAGCGTTTTGCGCTTCCTGGAAAAACCGTTCACTGACCGCCAGGCTGCTTTCTTCCACCGCGCCATAGAGGTCGAGCAAGGCTTCACACAGCACGTCGACCGGCAGCAGATCGGCCATGTGCGCGCCTTCGCCGAGGGTGGTCAGCTCATCCAGCAAGGCGCTGAGTTCCTGACGCTCGCCGGGGTGTTGCTGCCAGCGCTGCAACAGGCTTTCGGCGTCGAGCAGGATATCCATGCCCTGGGCGAGGAAGTTATTGATCAGTTGCGGATCGCGCTTGATCCGCAGGCCGGTGTGCGGCGCATCGAGGATCGACGCCAGGCGCTCGGCGAGCAGGGTTTCCGAGCGTTTGATCAGCGACTGCGCACCGACAATCGGCGCCAGCGGATCATGCTTGAGTTGACGCAGGCCGACGCGGAACAGGCCCTCGGCTTCAAGTAGCAACTCCACTTCGTCGAGGTCCAGCGGCAACTGGTGCGCCTTGAACTCGCGGGCCAGTTGATCGAGCGGTGCCGCGAGTTCGGCAATCGGCAATACGCCGGCCATCGACGCACTGCCCTTGAGCGTGTGCAGGGCGCGCTGCAATTCATCGCTGGCCTGTAGCGGCACATGCTCGGCGGCTTGATCGAGAAAGCGATTGAGGCTGGCGAGGTGGGTCTCGGCTTCTTTGCGGAAGATTTCCAGCAGCAGCGGATCGAGCGCCGCGACATCGTCGACGTCTTCGGCAGCCAGCGGTTCGTCCCCCTTGGCCAAGGCGTGAGCACGGGCAGCGAGTTGATCGACATCGCTGCGCTGCCGTTGGCTGTTGGTGGCGAATTCGCTGATCAGTTCGGGCAGCAACAGCACGGTGTCGGTCAGCACTTGCTGCACCACCGAGCCCGGCTCGACACTTTGTTCGAGCACACGGTTGAGCAGGTTTTCCACCGACCACGCCAGTTCACCGAGAATCAGCGCGCGAACCATGCGCCCGCTGCCCTTGAGGGTGTGAAAGGCGCGTCGCAGTTCTGTCAGCGCATCGCGATCCTGCGAATTGGCGATCCAGCGCGGCAAGTATTCGTGGAGGACTTCGAGCACCTCGTCGGTCTCTTCGAGGAACACTTCGCGCAGCTCATCGTCGACCGGTTCTTCATCGGCCGGCGGCGGCATCAGGCTGCCGGGCGTGCTCAATGCCGGCGGGTTGAGCGCTGACACCGGGCTGGCCAGAACGTCGGCCAGCGACTGCACGATCTCAGGATCGTCGAGCGCTTGCATGTCCTGCATCACCAGCGCTTCGCTGGGGCTGAGCACGTCTTCGAGCACCGGCACGTGCGGCTCATTTGGAAAAAAACCCAGACTGGCGAGGGACTTCTGCGCGACGTCCAGCAATTGTTCGCCCGCTGCCTGTGGGTCATCGCTCAAGCGTTCGAGGTAATACTCAAGGCTGCTGATGACATCGGCCAGATGATCGAGTTGCTCCCAACCCGGCTCGTGCGGGTCGAGCAGCAAATGTTCGCGGATAAACCCGTTGCACGCTTCGACCAGACTCGCCGCCCGGCTGAGCGGAATCATCGCCAGCGCACCGCGCACCTGAGTCAGCAGCGCCGGCAACGGTTGCAGGTGCTGGCGATCCCAATCGGCGTCGATGTAGTCGACGATCATGTCCTTGGCCTGTTGCAGACAGATGCGTGCTTCCTTGATCACGATCTGATGAATCTGCGTCAGGTCGGTGGTCGGCAGGCGCGCGTCTTCCGGACTTTCCGGCTCGACGGTGCCGACCATGCCGGCCAGCGTCGCTTCGACGTAGAGCAAGGCGCCGGCGACATCCATCAGGATTGCGTCGTTCGGTTCGCGCTGGCCCTGGGCAAGGCTGAGCACCACGGCCAATTGATCGATGATGACTTTGCGCGGCTGGCCGAAACCGAGCACGGCGAGGGTGTCGGCGATCTGCCGCAACGGCGCCAGCAAACTCTCCAGATCCGAGGTGTGCTGACGGTCGCTGCGCACGAACAGGTCGAGGCGTTCCTTGACCCGCACCAGTTCTTCGCACAAGGCCGCCAGCACCGAACGCATCGCATCGCGGTCGGGGCCGGCCAGGCGCGCGCGCTCTTCGTCGACCATCGCGCTGTCGGGCAACGCGTCGTCCAGCGAGTAGCGATCTTTCATGGTCAGCATCTGCCCGGTGGGATGTTCGGCTTTGGCAATATAGAACAACAGGCTTTTCAGCAGCTCCGCCGGTGCCGGCTGATTGAGGCCGGACAGACCTTGTTCGAGCAGGCGCTTGAGCTCTTTGTCGGCGTCCTTGAACAGGCTA
The DNA here is from genome assembly GCF_000282515.1 of Pseudomonas sp. GM80. GTDB lineage: Bacteria > Pseudomonadota > Gammaproteobacteria > Pseudomonadales > Pseudomonadaceae > Aquipseudomonas. The sequence continues at coordinate 5,315 of NZ_AKJD01000145.1, read as the reverse complement.
CGCAGCGCCGGGCTGTTGGCGATCACGCCTTCGCGCATGCCTTCGACCAGCGCCGAAGCGACCTGCCAAAGTGGGCTCAGGGGTGAATCGCCGCTCAGCGCTTCGAGGCGAGTAAAGACTTTCGCCAGATAGTCGAGATGCGTCTGGTCATCCTGTTCACGGAGCAAACCGACCAAAGCCATTTGCAGCATCTGGCGTAATTTGCGTAGCACGTTCGGCAACTCTGCTGGCTCTAGCAGTGCCAGCGCATCAGCGCTCAAGGGCGGCAGTTCGGGCAGTTGCGGGCTGAACAGGCTGGTTTCCGAGAGCAGGCTTTCGCCCCGGGCGCTGCGCAGATCGTTGATCAGCGGCAGCACCACCAACGGCAGATCTCGGCGGGCGCTCTGCACGCGGTCAAGGTAGATCGGCAATTGCCCAAGGGCTTGCAGCAACAAGTGCAGCGCTTCGTCGCGGTGGCTGACGCGCTCGTGCTGCAGGGCTTCGACCAGATGTTCCATCTCTTCGGCGAGCAACGCTGCGCCGTAGAACTCGACCATCTGCAGGCTGCCGTGCACCTGATGGATGTAATCCAGGCACTCGTCCAGCCCGGGAAAGGCCTGCGGATCATCGAGCACGGCTTCAATCGCCTGATGCGCCTGCTTCAGCGTTTCGGCAATTTCGCCCTTGACCCATTCGAGGGCCACATAGTCGTGCCGATCACCCATAACCGCTCCGATCACACTTTATCCGTCGCCGGCGCGGACGCTGCCGGCAAGGTGAATCCGGACACCGAACGGCGCAACTGGCTGGCCATTTTCGCCAGGTTGCCGATGCTTTCGGCGGTGGCCGTGGAGCCGGACGACGTCTGCGAAGTGATCTGCTGGATCACGTTCATCGTCAGCGAGATCTGCCCGGCCGACGAGGTCTGCTGCTGCGCCGCGTTGGAGATGCTTTGAATCAGCGCCGCAAGGGTCTTCGACACGCCTTCGATTTCTTCCAGGGCCACACCGGCATCCTGCGCCAGTCGCGCGCCGCGCACCACTTCGGTGGTGGTTTGCTCCATCGAGATGACGGCTTCGTTGGTGTCTGTCTGGATCGCCCGCACCAGGGTTTCGATCTGCCGAGTGGCGGCGGACGAGCGCTCGGCGAGGCGCTGCACTTCGTCGGCGACCACAGCAAAACCGCGCCCGGCATCACCGGCCATCGACGCCTGGATCGCCGCGTTGAGGGCAAGGATGTTGGTCTGGTCGGCGATGTCGTCGATCAGGCTGACGATGTCGCCGATTTCCTGCGACGACTCACCGAGACGCTTGATGCGTTTGGCGGTGTCCTGAATCTGTTCGCGAATGTTGTCCATGCCGTGGATGGTGTTGTGCACCACCTCGTTGCCCTTGTTGGCAATTTCCACGGAACGCTCGGCTACCGCCGAAGACTCGGCAGCGTTGGCAGAAACCTGATCGATGGACTCGGCCATGTCGCTGATTGCGGTTGAGGCTTCGGAAATCTGCTGGGCCTGATGCTCCGAGGCTTGCGCCAGGTGCATCGCAGTGGCCTGGGTTTCCTGCACCGCAGCAGCGACCTGGCCGGCGGTGAGGTTGATGGTCGCGACCAGATCACGCAGTTGGTCGACGGAGTAATTGATCGAGTCGGCGATGGTGCCGGTGAAGTCCTCAGTCACCGAGGCGGTCACGGTGAGGTCACCGTCGGCGAGATCTTCGATTTCGTCGAGCAGACGCATGATCGCGTTCTGGTTGCGCTCGTTCTTCTCGGCGGTTTCGCGTAACTGGCGATTGGTTTCCCGAACCATCACCAGACCGATGAGGATGATCGACGCCAGCGCCAGCAAACCAAGGACATAGCCGCCGATGGTGTCGGTGTTGCGCCCGCCGGCAAGGTTCTCGAAACCGGTGGCCAGGTGCGAGGCTTCGTCGAGCAGGGTTTGCGAGAGGCTGAAGATGTTGCTGGCCGACTCGCGAACCTTGAACAGCTCGGGCGAGGTTTCGAGGATTTCATCGACGGAGCCGGAGACAAACTGGAACAGCTCGGAGATTTCACTCAAACGGGCACGGGCGTCGCGGTCTTCGACCTGGCTGATTTTCAGCGCCGGGTTGCCTTGCAGCATGCCGTTGAGCACTTGGCCGAAACGCGTGGCGTCGCGGCCAAAGGCGTCGGCGGCTTGCTGCGAGTTTTCGTCGCCGGCAAGCACGGTGTTGACCGCGCCGAGGATGCGCTCAGCCAGCAGCGATTGACGCTGGGCCATCGCCACTTGTGCCGCCGGAGCACCGCGCTGGAGGAGGATTTCGACGACTTTTTCGTATTCGATCTGCAACTGCGGCACGGTTTCGGCAAGGGTCGCGGCGACCTGATGCAGCGACAGCACAGTCTGTTCGCTGGAGAGAATCGCGTCGGTGTTTTTCAGCAGGCGTTCCCAGTCGAGCTGCACGGCGCGCATTTCCGGGCGCACGGTGGCGGGGGCTGGAGGCAGGCCGGTGACCGGGTCGCCCTTCTTCAGGTAACCCCAGCGCTGGGCGAAATCGTTGCGCGCATCGCTGAGCAACTTGAACGCGGCCGCCTTGCCGGCGGCGGCTTCGGTGGCGTTCTTGGCGATGCGTTGCGAGAGCACGCGCAGCTCACCGGCGTGGCCGATGTACTGTTTGTCGTAGTTCGCCTGGGTGTTGAGGTAAGCGAAGTTGGCGAACAGCAGCATGATGAACACGATCAGTGCGATGAACAGCACGATGATCTGCGAGCGACTGCGCGATCCTTCCGCCGGCTTGCCTGTTTTTGCTTTTATCATCGGTCCTCGCCTGTTTGAAGCTCATCGAACAACCTGTGGGAGTCAGCCTTGTGAAGTGGAGCTTTTGTGGCGAGGGGATTTATCCCCGTTCGGCTGCGAAGCAGTCGCAAAATTCTGCATGCGCTGACGATGGTCAGGCGTTGCAGATTTGGGGCCGCTGCGCGACCCAACGGGGATAAATCCCCTCGCCACAGGTTTCCCTTGCCACAGAATCCCACCATTGCATGGCCCATTCCCACATGGGTTCTCTGTTGTTTCGACTAGATTGCGACGCTCATGAACACCGGGGATTTCGCCAGGGCAAACAGGCTGAATACCCGCCAGTTCTGCTCGCGCCGAAAATAGCCTTTGACGAACTCGGCCTTGGAGCCCTGGCGCTTGCTGATCGAGATCGGTTCGAAGCTGTCCTGCTCGAAATGCTGCAGACCAATAACTTCATCGACCATCAAACCGGCAAACACATCGCCATGCTCGACCACCAACACTCGCCGCTGTTTACGCAACGGCGACAGTTCATGCCCGAAGAAACCACACAAATCCATGATCGGCAGCAGCCGCCCACGCAGGTTAGCCACCCCTTTGACCCATGGCTTGACCCCGGGCAACTGAGTGAAGCGCGGCTCGTGCAGCACTTCGCTGACTTCACCCATGGGCGCCACATACCAGTGTTCGCCAAGGCGAAAGCCGATGCCGCTCCAGCGATCCTGGCGCGCCGGTTGCGACGGCAAATCTGCCGCCAGCAAGCGGCAGCGCTGGTCGATTTGCCAGAGCAGTTCGAACGCGGTCAGCGATTCGCTCATGGTTGCGCGATCAGCCTTTGAGTACGTTGTTCAGGGTCTTGATCAGGGTGTCTTCGTCGACCGGTTTGGTCAGGTAGTCCTTGGCGCCCTGACGGGTGCCCCAGACCTTGTCGGTTTCCTGATCCTTGGTGGTGATGATGATCACCGGGATGTGGCTGGTCTCGGCATCCTTGGTCAACTGACGGGTCGCCTGAAAACCGTTGAGGCCGGGCATGACGATGTCCATCAATACCGCGTCGGGTTTTTCCTGACGGGCCAGGGCCACGCCGTCGGCGCCGTTTTCGGCCTTGAGCACTTCATGGCCGTGCTTTTCGAGCATGCCGGTGAGTTTGTACATTTCAGTCGGCGAATCATCGACGATCAGGATACGTGCCATGGTTTTCCCCATTTTTCTTGTCGACGCCCGGCCCGCTGGCCGAGCGTCTCTGTACGTGTCTTACTGCGGCAAAACGGCGGCAAAGCCCGGAACGTGGGCCTGGATCGCGTTGAGCAGTTCTTCCTTGCTGAAAGGCTTGGTCAAAAATTGATCGGAACCGACAATCCGCCCCTTGGCCTTGTCGAACAGCCCGTCACGCGATGACAGCATGATCACCGGCGTGGCCTTGAACGCGCTGTTGTTCTTGATTAAAGCGCAGGTCTGATAACCATCCAGACGCGGCATCATGATGTCGACAAAAATGATCCCGGGATGGTTGTCGGCGATCTTCGCCAAAGCGTCGAAACCGTCGATCGCCGTAATCACTTCGCACCCGACATTCTTCAACAATGTTTCGGCGGTGCGACGAATCGTTTTCGAGTCGTCGATCACCATGACCTTCAAGGCGCTGGACTGCTGTTCCATAAGAGGGCTCTACCGTCGCCTTTGCGAATCAAATTGTCCGTTTTGCGATGAGTAATGGCTGGAAACCCTTGATGCTCAAGGGCCAGCACGGCTTGGCAGCCTTTTTAGCACAGTCTCCAGATGCAATCTATCGACGGGTTTTTCCTTGACCGAAAACCCGCCCGGCGCCACTCTGGCGGCACTTTTTCAATACCGATCCGGTAGCCAATTTTCGAGGAAAACCCAATGAGCGTTCGCGTCGGGATTGTCATGGACCCTATCGCCAGCATCTCCTATAAAAAGGATAGCTCGCTGGCCATGCTGCTGGCCGCGCAGAAGCGTGGCTGGGAACTGTTCTATATGGAACAGCGCGACCTGTATCAGGGCGAAGGTCAGGCACGGGCGCGCATGAAGCCGCTGAAAGTCTTCGCCAACCCGGAAAAATGGTTCGAACTGGACGCCGAGCAGGACAACCTGCTGAGCGATCTGGACGTGATCCTGATGCGCAAGGATCCGCCGTTCGACATGGAGTTCGTCTACTCCACCTACTTGCTCGAACAGGCCGAAACCGCTGGCGTGCTGGTGGTGAACAAGCCGCAGAGCCTGCGCGACTGCAATGAAAAGCTGTTCGCCACGCTGTTCCCGCAGTGCACGCCGCCGACCATCGTCAGCCGCCGCGCCGACGTGCTGCGTGAGTTCGCCGCGAAACACGGCGACGTGATCCTCAAGCCGCTGGACGGCATGGGCGGCACCTCGATCTTCCGTCACCGTGCGGGCGATCCGAACCTGTCGGTAATTCTGGAAACCCTGACCGCCCTCGGTGGCCAGCAGATCATGGGCCAGGCTTACCTGCCGGCGATCAAGGACGGCGACAAACGCATCCTGATGATCGACGGCGAGCCGGTGGATTACTGCCTGG
>NZ_AKJD01000144.1 GCF_000282515.1 Pseudomonas sp. GM80 | reverse complement strand
CTGACGACGACATATCCCCCTGTAGGAGCTGCCGAAGGCTGCGATCTTTTGACTTTGATTTTAAAGATCAAGATCAAAAGATCGCAGCCTTCGGCAGCTCCTACAGGGAACCGGGGTCAGCCGCCGTTGTTGCGACACACGCCCATCACGTTGTACTTGATGGTGTTGAGCTGGCCGCTGGAGTCCTCGTAGGTCATCGCGGTGGGCACGACATTGCACGCTGCCTGCGGCTTCACAACGCTTACCACTTTGACCACGTCCAGCTTCATTCCGTATTCGTAATCCTTCACCACCGGCGGCGCTTTGCCCTGGTTGGTGGCGTACTGATTCATGGCTTTGGCGTTGGCACTGAGCGCGCGTTCAAAAGTGCGGTCACCACCGCCTTCGGCCAGCACATTCAGCGACATCGCCATGACAGCGGCGAATGCGATCAACTTGAGTACTTTCATATCCCTTTCCTTCCCGTTCAGGCTTAAAAAAAGCCCAGCATCGATGCGCGATGACGGGCTTCTATAAAGGCAGCAGGCTTACAGATCGCGGGTCTTGTCGTCTTTCTTGTCGTTGACGACCACCGGGTTGGCGGCGGCTTTTTCCTTGGCGACGAAGAGTTCCATGGAGCGGTCGTGGCTGGTCATCATCCGCTCGAAAGTGCGGTCGCCGCCGCCTTCGGCCAGGGCCACGGAAGAGATCGCCAGAGCGGCTGCGAAGGTACAGAGTTGGGTAAGTTTCATCGTTGATTCCTCGTTTAAGTAGCTGACGGGATCAAGGTAACAAGGCGAACCTATCGTGACGGTGGCGGGGAAATTACAGATCCGTTATCTGCCGAAAACAGCCAAATCCCCAAACTGGAAAAAAACCTGTGGCGAGGGGATTTATCCCCGATGGGTGCAGTGGTCAACTAATTCCGGACACCTCGATAGGTGGTTTTGACGCCATCGCCCGCTCATAGACTGTCGGTGGCAGATATCCCAGTT
>NZ_AKJD01000143.1 GCF_000282515.1 Pseudomonas sp. GM80 | reverse complement strand
GATCTTTTGATCTTGTTTTTACCAAACAACGTCAACAGATCGCAGCCTGCGGCAGCTCCTACAGAGCATCGGTGTTAGTACGGGTTGCAGTGTTGGGCTACAGCGGTGGCCTGATCGACATACGGACGCGCCGGTTCAAGGTTCCACTCAGGCTTGTTGCGCACGGGCTTGCCCTCGTAGGTTGCCGCCAGATGGCAGACCATCTGCCGACGCAGTGACCCGCCGTTGACGCTGTACTGGCGCCATTGCGAATCGTCTTTGTGCTTGTTGTAGAGCTCGGCAAACATCCGGTCAGTCTGGTCATCCTTGATCGCGCGGCCGCAGGCGGTCGGCACCACTGACAGCGACCAGGTGTTCGGCCCCAGTTTCGGATCCGGCCGTTGTACCCAAGTGCTCGATTCGATGTACTTCTCACAGAACTGTGGCGCCGCTGGCGTCGCGGTCTGGATGCACGAGAAGCTGGCCTTGGCCACCGGAGTTTTCGGGAAGTCGATCTTGATGATATTGCGATCCTTGCCGGTCTTGGCCTTGTAGTCGCGCTGATTGGCCATGGCATCATTCAAGCCGCGTTGGTCACTGTAGAAAAACGCCAGAATCGGCAGTTCATCGGTTTTCGGATTGCCCAGACGCAGCTCCGTCTGCGTTTGAAACTCACGGCTGTTGATGACTTTGCGCGCGCCCAGGAAGTTGCGGAACGCATCCACCCGCTCCTTGCTGCTCATCGGATTGCGCATGTTGAAACCGCACTGCAACTGATCCTGCTGCCGATTATTGTTGTACTGGGTGAAGTGCGCGACCCAGGCATTCGGGCTGGTGATCGGTGGTTTCATCGCCTGGCAAACCGCTTCTGTCGGGGCGGTATTTTTGTTGTCGCCACAGCCCCGATCATTGCGAAAATCGGTCCAGGCATCGTTGGGAAACGCACAGTAGACATGCACCGGCGTCTCGGGATCGCGCACCAGGTCTCTGGGCGTAATCAGATAGCCGTTCTGCGTGCTCATGCCTGGGTCTTCATAGCTGATGCCATCGGCGCGCATAAACGAGGCGGCGAACGTGCCGATTTCCACGGCTTTCGGGCTGGGATTCCACACGTCCCACTTCTGCCCCTTCGCCGGATCAGCGCGGTGCGTGCCGCGAACCAGTAGTCCGGAACAGTCCGACGCGGGGTCCTGCCCGCAACTGTCGACGGTTTTGTTATACAAGGTTTCGACCTTTTTCAGTGTCTCGTCGCACGACTCGGCATGCGCCCACGTCGCCTGAATCAGCAGCGGGAACATGAACAATGGAGCGATCCTGTTCAAACGTTTTTGCATGGCTTGCATCTCCTTGATTAGCCAACACACACCTTCAACGCGGCACCGGGTTGCAACCCGCCGCCCGGGTTTCGCTGTCCGACAACGCCGGCCGGAAAGGCTCGAGATTCCACGGCGTCTTGTTGCGGTAATTGACCAGCACGCAGCTCAATTGCTGACGCATGCTGCCCACCGACTTTTCGTTGTCGCGCCAATTGCTGTCAGCGCCTTTGAGGGCAAACAGTTGCTGGTAGATCGCGTCAATCTGTTCTTTAGGCAAGGCCCGCCCCGCCGCCGTGGGCACAATGCTCAGGCTCCATTCATCCTTGCGGGTGCCGGGGTCATAACGTTTGATCCAGTCGGCCGAAGCAATGTACTGCGCTGCAAGCGGTGGCGGCTGGGTGCCGCTCGCCGCGCCAAGATCTATCGCCTGATCGGCCGCAACGTAGCTGAAACGCTGTTCGGCAGGCTTGGTGAAATCCAGCCGCAGGATTGGCACGCTGTAGCCTCGCGCCTGAAGTTTTTTCTGGAAGTTGCGTGCGCTGTTCAGGCCGTTCTCGGGTTTCGGTGGCGCCTGATCACCGCGAGTGGCAAAGTTCTGCGTGCTGTTGACGTTGTAGATGAAGGCATCGATGTACTTCATGTTTTCACTGCCATCGTTGGTCGCCGTGGCGTTTTTCAACATGAACTCGTTGACCTGGGCACTGAAGGCAAAAGGGTCCTTGTTGGTGGTGTTTGGCCGCGACTCGTGCACGCGGATCATCGCTTTCCAGTCGCTGGGTTTTTCCGCGTTCCACGAACATTGGCCGTATTGAATCGGCCCCTTCATCAACCCGGTGTATTTCTGCGTCCACTGCTCGGCGGTGCTGACCCCGGCTTCGGCACAAGTGCCATAGGCCAGCGCGGCATTGCGATTGTTCATCACCCCCTGCGCCGCGCGCGGCGGCTCGCGACTGTCGAAGAAACCGCAGCCATACCACTTGCGCTCCGGCCCCGTGCCGCCATCGAAAGCGTAAATACAGGTGAAGCCCTGCTCCTTGACCGGAAGGTTCAGCGCCGCCGCATCGGTGGGCGTGCGCAGAATGAACCCGGCCGGGTGGATGAGGATTCGTGTGCTCAGATCCTTGCGAATCCACGAGTAGGACGTCGCACCTATCTTGATCGCGTAAGGGCTGTAATCCCACGGATTGAAAGGCCCGTCATTGACCATGCGCAGCGTCACGCCGCTGCAATAGTAGAGACCACGCGCCGCGCCGGTATCGGGTTCCTGGCAGGAATCCTTGAGGGTGTTGTAGTTGGAATTGATCCGCTTGAGTGTGTCCAGCGGATCAGGCTGCGGCTGGGCGAGCGCCGTGTTCAGCAATAGGGGCAGCGTGAGGGCGAGCGCCAAAGATGAAATTCTGCGCGATAGCACAGCGGAGTCCGAGCAATCCTTTGTCATGAGATACCGTCCTGGTAAATCGGCCCGACGCGATGGGCCTTCGAAATGACTATAGAACACATCTGCAAACACGATCCCCCTGTAGGAGCTGCCGCAGGCTGCGATCTTTTGATCTTGTTTTCAGGACATCAAGATCAAAAGATCGTCCGATCGCGGCCCGAGCCTGCGGCAG
>NZ_AKJD01000142.1 GCF_000282515.1 Pseudomonas sp. GM80 | reverse complement strand
TTGATCTTTAAAAACAAGATCAAAAGATCGCAGCGTGCCGCAGCTCCTACGGGGGGGGGGTGTTGGCTTCAGGTTCCGGGTTTTGGTGTGCGGGCCAGGCAGTAAACATCAACTCTTGCTGCGCCGGCATTCATTAACAACCTAGCTAACGCTTGGGCCGTGGCGCCGGTCGTCAGCACATCATCGATCAACGCCAGATGTCGGCCCTTCACCTGTGCATCGGGATTGAGGCTGAAGGCTTGCAGCAGATTGCGTTTACGCGCCTTGGCGTCGAGATCCTGCTGGGCGCTGGTGTTCTGCAGCCTGCGCAGGACCTGCTCCTCGCATGGCAGATCAAGCGACTTGCCCAGCCATTGCGCGAGCATCGCAGCCTGATTGAAACCACGCTGACGCAAACGTTGTTTCGCCATCGGTACCGGCAACAGCGCCTCCGGTCTTGGTACGTCCTCTTCGAAGCGATGTTGCAGGTATTGCCCGAGAACGTCGGCGAGCAGGTGGCCAAACGGCCATTTCGCGTTGTGTTTAAAGCGCGTAATCAAACTGTCCACCGGGAAGCCATACAGCCACGGCACAACGACTTGTTCGAACGCCGGAGGCTCTAACAGACACTCGCCACAGGTCAGGCCCGCCGCCGCCAGCGGCAACGCACAGGTGATGCAGTGATCACCCAGCCATGGCAGTTCGGTCTCGCACGCCACGCACATTGGCATTTCTGCGTCTGCGGGCTCATCGCACAACAAACGGGTTTGTACGTTTTTTAAACAGATGTAAACCGACTCTTTGTATGGTGGTTGACAGCGCATGACTCTTCCTTAAATATGCCGAACATCCGTGTAGCGCCTGTGGGTATTCCGTTTCCCCAGTCGCCAGCCAAGCATAACCAAGGAATTACCCATGAGCGCGAGCACCACCGCCACCCTGCGTCACGACTGGTCACTGGCCGAAGTCAGAGCCCTCTTCGTACAGCCATTCAACGACTTGCTGTTCCAGGCGCAAACGGTGCACCGCGCACATTTCAACGCCAACCGCGTTCAGGTTTCGACGCTGTTGTCGATCAAGACCGGCGCCTGCCCGGAAGACTGCAAGTACTGCCCGCAGTCCGGTCACTACAACACCGGCCTTGAAAAAGAAAAACTGATGGAAGTGCAGAAAGTCCTCGAAGAGGCGGCACGCGCCAAGGCCATCGGCTCGACACGGTTCTGCATGGGCGCGGCGTGGAAGCACCCGTCGGCCAAAGACATGCCGTACGTGCTGAAAATGGTTGAAGGCGTGAAAGCCATGGGCCTGGAAACCTGCATGACCCTCGGCCGTCTCGATCAGGATCAAACCGAAGCGCTGGCCAAGGCCGGCCTCGATTACTACAACCACAACCTCGACACTTCGCCGGAGTTCTACGGCAGCATCATCACCACCCGCACTTACAGCGAGCGCCTGCAAACGCTGGCCTATGTACGTGAATCGGGGATGAAAATCTGCTCGGGCGGGATTCTCGGCATGGGCGAGTCGCTGGATGACCGCGCGAATCTGCTGATCCAGTTGGCCAACCTGCCGGAACACCCGGAGTCGGTGCCGATCAACATGCTGGTGAAGGTCGCCGGTACGCCGCTGGAAAACGCCGAAGACATCGATCCGTTCGACTTCATCCGCATGCTCGCCGTGGCCCGTATCCTCATGCCGCAATCCCATGTGCGCCTGTCCGCCGGCCGCGAAGCGATGAACGAGCAGATGCAGGCCCTCGCTTTCTTCGCTGGCGCCAACTCGATTTTCTACGGCGACAAGTTGCTGACCACTGCCAACCCGCAGGCGGACAAGGACATGCAACTGTTTGCGCGTCTGGGCATCCAGCCGGAAGCGCGTGAAGAGCATGCCGACGAGGTGCACCAGGCGGCGATCGAGCAGGCATTGGTTGAACAGAAGAGCAGCGAGCAGTTCTACAACGCCGCCGTCTGATCGCCGCACGGATCCCATGTAGGAGCTGCCGAAGGCTGCGATCTTTTGCTGTTGTTTTTAAAAAGACAAGATCAAAAGATCGCAGCCTTCGGCAG
>NZ_AKJD01000141.1 GCF_000282515.1 Pseudomonas sp. GM80 | reverse complement strand
GTGGGAGCTGCGGTGCGACGACTCGACTTGCCAGCGATTGCGGTGGGTCAGCCACCATTGATGTCGAATGTGCTGCCGTCATCGCGGGCAAGCCCGCTCCCACAGGGGGACGGGGTGCCGCAAGTTTTGTTCTGGGCAATCAAAGGAAATACTTGAGGTTGAACCCGACGTTGTCGCGGTCGCGGATGCCGTTGTTTTGTCCGCCGCCGTAGAACTCGGTGTATTGCAGTTCGGCTTCGAGCTTGTTCTGGTAGTTGGCCTTGATCCCCAGCGTGTAGGCCTTGCGACCTTCGATGGTGTTGCCGGCCTGATAGCTGTTGCCCTTGAAGTCATCCTTGTAAACCACGTAAGGCGAGACGTTGACCCCGGCGTACACGTCGTTCCACGTGCCGTTGAGCATCGCCGTGTAGCTGTAGGAATCACGGTTGACCTGATCGTCGCGATCACCGCCCGACACATAGGAATAGTTACCGGTACCCGCGTAATAACGCGTGCTGCCGTCATAAGCGGTGTATTGCAGGCTGCTGCCGCGCAGGTGTTCGGAGGCCAGTTCGAAGATACCGAACAGCGAGTCGAACGAAGCCGTCGGGCCGAAGTTGTAAATGGTGCCCAGCGAGGTGTTGAACGCTTCGACGCGCTCGGCGTTGTTGATCTCGCTGTTGAGATTGACCATCTGCCCGCCGACGTTGATTGACCGGCCCGTCACCGCCACAGCCGCACCGTTGGCCAGGTCGCCGATCAAATCGTTGGTCGCCGCGACGCCGATCGGCAGATTCGGCCGATAAGCGATTTCACCGAACACCGAGGCCTCGCCCAGCGTGGTGTTGAAGCTGAAACCGTACATGCGAATGTCTTCGGCATAGCGACGATGCGCCTGAATGTTGCCCATCACATCGGCGGTGGCCAGACCGTTGGCGAGCGCTCCCGCCTGATCGCCCGCAACACCGGCCAACAGGTTGGTCAGGGCGTTCATGTCGATGCCGTTGTAGCCGCCCAGATCTGCCGCAATGGTCGGTTCCTTGGCGTGGTAATTGACCATGTACAAACCGAACTCGGTGCTGTTGAGCTGCTCGGCGATGTAACGAAAGGCGAAGCCGAACTGGCCATCGTTGCGCGCGTTGTAGTCCTTGCCGACCGACGCCACCTTCAGCGTGTTGCCGTAAGCCGGCGTCACGCCGTTGGCGTACAGGCCAGTGGTCTGCAAAACCGGATTGAGCAACGGGTTGTTGCCCAACGCGCTGTACAGGCCGATAACGTTGCCAAACCCCGGCACCGGCGTATCGAGCGCCGTGCCGCTGAAGTTGTTGTAACCGGTGTTGCCGCCGTCAGCGAACAAGTCGGTTTGCGAGTAGAAGGTGCCGACCGGATCGATGCGGGTTTCCTTCCAGTTGGTCTGGTAGAAACTCTCCATCGTCAGCGAATCGGTGAGGCCGAGGTTGAAGCTCAGCGCCTCCACCGGCACCAACACTTCCTTCACTTCCGCGCCGGGCAGTCGGTACTTCGCCGCGTCCACCGGGTTGGTGGTGTTGATGCCGCCGCGATAGAAAATCCCCTCGCCCCAGTTGAAGACCTGACGGCCGACACGCGCGGTCACCGGCATCTGCGCGACGTCCCAACTGCCATGCACGTAGGCGTCGAGCATCTCGATGCGGCTGCCGGCGATGTCGCGGGTCTGGCCGGTGAAGTGGTCGTCCTGCGGATAACTCTGGCTAGGTTGCGAGGGGCTGTTGTTGTCGTAGTAATTGTTGCGCTTGTCCATCAGTTGCGTGTCGTAGAACGCGGTGCCGCGCATGAACACGCCGTAGTTCTGGTAGTTGGCCTCAAGCTCGGAGGTGATCTTGTACACCTCGGAGACCAGCCCAGTGTCGAAGTTGCGATTGCCGTCGTTGGTGTTGACGTCATCGTTGGTTTTATCGCGCCCCTGCACCCGCCACAAACGGCCATAGGACAAAGTCGTGTCGAACGAGCCGGTGACCTGTTTGTCGAGCACGCTGAATTCCACCGCGTGTGCGCCATCGACTGCGCACAGTTGCAGCAGCCCGGCCAGGCCGACACCGGGGAGCGCGGCGCCCGTCAGGCGCAATCGAGTGTTGATCATGTGTTCCTCCTTCCCTGTTTTTTTATTTTTTTTTGTCCTGCCGCGAGGGCTAGGGCGCCAATCCCGCACTGACGTAGATCCGGCTGTGCGCGCCGAAATGCCCCAGCAGCTTGAACAGTTGCTGGTTGAGAGCCGGGTGATCGAAATTTTCCCGTTGCAGCTGATTGCCGCTGCTGAAATCGCTGGTCGCTGGCGCCGTTTCCAGCCACTGCCCGATGGCTTCATCAAACGCTGCGGAGTCATTGACGGACTCGGCGCTGACCACTTCGCGCAGGTAGTCGACCGAGTACGGCGGATACGTTTCGTCTTGGGCGACATCGGCGTAAGCGTCGAGCATCGGATGCGGCTGGCCGGCGCGCAGCAAACGGCGCAGCCACGTCGACTGGTACTTCTCCACTTCCATGTGCCGCGTGGCGACGCGCTCGATGGAGGCCTGTTTGTCCTCGGCGAAACCGGCGATTGCCTTGCCTTCCAGCAGCAGCAGACTGGCGAGGTCGACTCCCGGCAATGGCTTGGCGTGATAGGGCTGGGTCAGGTCCTGAATGTGGTGCAGGCCCCAGCCGAGAAAGCGATAACCCCAATACGAATGACCGCTGGCAAACGCCAGGCGCGCCAGCCCCATGTATTGATACGCGCGCCAGTCCGGCCAACTGCGTTCAAGGAAACCGGCAGCCGCGTAAACCACCGCGCTTTCATGGAAGAAGCCCATGTGAAACGGCGCCTGCGAGCTGTACTGGAAACGCGCATCGCCGAACGGCTGCGGGCCGAAGCCATAGACCGCGCCGACTGCACCGGGGTTGTCGCTGAACAGGTTGATGTCGTGGCCGTAATCCGGCTCATCAGCGGCGCTGGCCAGCACCGCAAGCGGCGCGACTTTTTCGTGGTCGGCGACAACGATGAAGCGCTCGCGATTCCACGGTGAGAGGGTTTGTTCGACCATGACTTGATTGGCCTGCAAATGCTCGCGCTCGGGCAGGTCTTTGCCGGGTAATGGCTGGATGACCATCGCCAGGTAAATCTCGGGATTGATGCGCAATGCCGTGAGGAAGTCGTGGCGCAGATTGTCACTCGGCGTGGCCGGTAATTTCAGCGCGTCGGGGCGTGGTGGATATTGGACGAAGTGTTCGCGGGCGAAGGTTTCCTGTTCCTCCAGCAGCGCACTCACAGCCTCGTATTGCTGCGCAAGAAAGGCTTCCAGCGGCTCGACTTCGACCTGTGGCGCGTCGCGCAAGGCCGGCAGATCCTGCAACGCCAGATAGCTGCCCACCGTATGGTTCGACCAGCCCCAGGCGCTCGGGGCCGTTGCACAAAGCAGCAACAGGAGGAAGGTCAGCTTCATTGCTTGTGGTTCTTATTGGAGAGGCTGTGAGGGATGAGCCTAACAACCGACCTCGCCGCTGACACTGTCCGATCTCACCAGAAAAACTCTCCGATGGCGCCAATTCAAACCTCAACACGATCCCTGTAGGAGCTGCCGCAGGCTGCGATCTTTTGATGTTGATCTTGAAAAACAAGATCAACAGATCGCA
>NZ_AKJD01000140.1 GCF_000282515.1 Pseudomonas sp. GM80 | reverse complement strand
TTCCCACGCTCCGCGTGGGAACCCCGCCATGGACGCTCTGCGTCCGCTGTTGAGGCTGTGACGCGGAGCGTCACGGGATGCTTTCCCACGCAGAGCGTGGGAACGATCACGGGGTGGTTACACCATCCCGCCCAGCTTCAACTCACTCTTCAAATACGCGTAATAAATCGGCCCCGCCACCACCCCCGGCAGGCCGAACGCGGCCTCGAACACCAGCATCGCCAGCAACAACTCCCACGACTTGGCACTGATCTGCCCGCCGACAATGCGCGCGTTGAGGAAGTATTCGAGCTTGTGGATAACGATCAGATAACCCAACGCCGCCACCGCCACCCAGATTGACAGCGACAGGCCGACGATGGTGATCAGTGTGTTGGAAATCAGATTGCCGATCACCGGTAGCAAGCCAAGCAGGAAGGTCAGCACGATCAGGGTTTTGGTCAACGGCAGCTTCACGCCGAACATCGGCAGGATCACCGCGAGGAAGATCCCGGTGAAGAAAGTGTTGAGCAAGGCGATCTTGATCTGCGCGAAGACAATATTGCGAAACGCCTGAACCAGCAGGTGCAGACGGTCGAACAGCGCCGCCGCCAGCGGTTTGCGCTTGGTGACGTCGGGCACGCGCTGCAGGGCGATGATCGCGCCGAGCACCATGCCGATCAGCAGCGTCACAAACATGTGCGCCGCGTCTTTGCCGACCAGTTGCAGTTCGGAGAGATGCTTGCTCAGCCATTCGCCGATCGCTACACGGAATTCACCGGCACTAGCGGGCAGATAGGCGTCGATGAACGGCGGCAATTGCCCGCGCGCACGATCAACCACGCCCATGAATTTATCCAGTGAGGCACCGGGGTTTTCCGCTTCGTGCAGCAGGAAACTGATCGCACCAGCAAAGAGCAGCGCCAGCACGCTGACTACCAACGTACCCAGTAGCGCCACCGCCAGCCAGCGCGCACGTCGACCTTCAATCAACCGCTGCAATTGCGGGGTGAGCATGTTGACCAGTTCGAACACCAGCAACCCGGCCAACAGGCTCGGCAACAAGCGCAACGGCAACACCAACAGCAATCCGCCGAAAATGATAATGCAACTGACCCAGAACACAACATGACGCTCAGAAAACGTTGGCATACAGCCTCAAAACGAACGGCGTAAAAGGATTGGCAGTCTGCCAGCGTTCCGGCGCCGAAGCGAGCACAGGCCCGGGGTGCCCGTCGCGCCGAAAAGATCGCAGCCTGCGGCAGCTCCTACATTCATCTCCTGTAGGCGCTGCCGCAGGCT
>NZ_AKJD01000139.1 GCF_000282515.1 Pseudomonas sp. GM80 | reverse complement strand
GATCTTTTGATCTGTTTTTTTACAGACAGGATCAAAAGATCGCAGCCTGCGGCAGCTCCTACATGAAGCGGTGCGTTAGAGGTTGGTGGATACTTTTTCCGCGACATCCTTCGGCAACCACGCCTGCCACACGTCCGGGTGCGCCTTCATGAACGCGACCGCCGCATCGCGTGGCGCGGTGTGTTTTTCGCTCATCTCGGCCAGCGCCTTGTTCAGCGGCTCGATCGGAAAGTCGACCTTGCTGAAGAACTCGGTGATCTGCGGATATTGCTTCTGAAACGGCGTCGACACGCCAATCGACAGCTTCGACGCCAGCGAGCGCGTGGGTTTCGGATTGGGGTTGTCCGCGTCGGTCAGGGTCTTCCAGGCTTCGGCATCGAACGCGGGTTCTTCCAGCTGCACCAGTTTGAATTTGCCCAGCAGCGGCGTCGGCGACCAGTAGTAGAACAACACCGGTTTGCCGCGACGGATCGAAGAACTGATCTCCGCGTCCAGCGCCGCGCCGGAGCCACTGCGGAAATTGGTGAAGTCATCCTGCAGCCCATACGCGGTCAGCTTCTGTTTGTTGACCACTTCCGAGGTCCAGCCGATCGGGCTGTTGAGGAAACGCCCCTTGCTTGGGTTCTCCGGATCCTTGAACACATCCTTGTATTTTTTCAGATCACTGACACTGCGCAAGTCCGGCGCCAGCGCTTTGATGCCCTTGGCCGGGTCGCCCTTGATCACGTATTCCGGCACCCACCAGCCTTCGGTGGCGCCCTTGACCGTATCGCCGAGGCTGACCACTTTGCCTTCGGCTTCAGCCTTGACCCACACCGGACTGCGCCCCGCCCACTCTTCGCCAATCACCTGAATGTCGTTGTTGGCCAGTGCGGTTTCCAGCGTGATGGTAGTGCCGGGCAACGTGTCGGTCGGCAACCCGTAGCCTTTCTCGACGATGATCCGCAGAACATCCGTGATCAGGCTGCCACTTTCCCAGTTCAGGTCGGCAAAATGGATCGGCGTCTCTGCCGCGACCACCGTTTGCGCTGACGTCAGCAAACCGAATGTGGCCACGCTCGCGGCCAAAAACCGTCGAAATCCGTTCATGCATTGCACCTCGTGCTGTTCACAGCAATAGCAGGATGGCCTGACAGAAGACCGCAAGCCTCTGAATACTCAGTCAACTGACTGTAGCCGAGGTTCCTGCTTTTTCCGGGCCCGAACCCGGACGAGGTTACGAATCAGACTTTTCCTGCAAGCTTTGCAGCTCGCGTCTGACCATGCTGGCGTATTCCGCTGGACGCAACGTGTAGATCTGCGCCGCCACCCAACTTAACCACGCGCCTTGCAACTCGGCCTTCGCAGCGAACAAACGCTGGGCCTCTTCGCGCGCGGTGTCGATGTTTTGCGCATGGAAATCCGCGCGACTCACTCGCTGGCCTTGAAGGTCACCAATTCGCCCTTGCGCCACTTGGCGGCTTTGGCGGTGACGGCTTTGAGGGTCTTGGTCAGGCCTTCCTGCAACTGCGCATGAGCGGCAAACACGGTCACCACGCTATGGCCTTCCTTGAACAGAATCGCGCTGCCGTCAGCCGTCTCGACGAAGGCGTAATCGCCCAGGCCATACACCGTCAGTTTGATTTCGCGAAAACGGATATCCATCTTGCCGCCTTCACGGCTGGGAAGGACCGAGGCGCTGAAATGATCGCCAACCTTGAGCTTGAGCCCCGGTTTGTCATCGACCACCAACGCGCTTTCGGTGTCGATCTCGGCGACGTAAATGCCTTCGGGATTTTGCTCGGTGATGTAAACAAAACGCGACTGGAACAACTTGACCAGCTTTGCGCGCAAATCACCCAGCACGAACAAAGCATGCATATCGAGGTTACTGACTGCCAAAGAAACATCCCCACATCTGAAAAAACCATCCACGGAAAACGCGCACGGCAAAAAAAACGGCCAGGCCGACGGTGCTGCCAAATGACTCAAATAAAAGCCCGAAGTGAGCAGAGTGCTCAATCGATCGCGAGGCTCGTAAGACTACTGGAATGTCACTCGCGAAACTTGCCCCGATGTCGCCAAACCTTGAAGGAAAAATCCTTACTGGCGGACAGAGAAAGCTGACTACGAACTTTAGGGAAAATTCTCACGAAAAAAAGCACTTTTCCGACATATCGCCCGTGAAAAATTGCTTTAGATAAGCCCTGTCGTCAACAGGTACTGGCGATTCTAGAGCAGCAATGCTCATTACGACTACCCGAAACGGCCGGTTAATAGCTGCCGACCGATGAAAAGGACTTCATATGTGCACTCTGACTCACTTTGCCTCACAGCCTGACGCCACCAACCAATCACCGATGACGCTGCATATCAGCTCGCTCAAGAATCCGGCGGAGCCAGTCGACCACTCCAGAAATCCACGTTTTCTGGTGATCCCGGCCGGGACGGCGTTCTTTCATATCCAGGAAATCTCGACCGGCCGCGTAAGAGGTTTCCGCAAGGACCACAACGAAGCCTGCGCCCTCGCCCGCTCACTGGAGTCGAAAATCGAACTCCTGGCGAGTGGCTGCCTCAGATAAAGAGAATGATCGACCGTGCCATTTCGGCATCAACCCAAGGAGCACACGATGGAACTGCCAGCCTACGATCTGAAAACCCTGTTCGACCAACTGGGCCTGCCTTCCGAAGGCAATGCAATCGACGACTTCATCGAAGCGCATCCACTGGACGCCAACACCAAACTGATCGACGCCGACTTCTGGTCGCCGCAACAGGCGCAACTGCTCAAGGAATGGTTACGTGCCGACGGCGAAGAAGCGGTCATGGTCGATGAACTGAACGTACGCCTGCACCGCGGCAAGTAAATCTGATCAGTGCAGGCTGTCACCGGCCTCGGCTTGCAATTGCGCGAGCCAGGCAGCCTTGCACTCTTCGGCCTCGTCGCGACTGGCAAACGCGGTACCGCGGCGCTCACCATTGAGCAACACCACCCAGCAAACGCTTTGCCCCATCGCGCGCAAACCGGCGGGTACACCGCTGCCGATCATCACCGCAACATCGACTCTGCACTGCATGCAGACCTCCCGAAATCATTAGCAACCTAACTAAGTGGTCAGATTAATGCTTTCTGTCGAGAGGAAACAGCAACCGCCGTGCACAGATTCATTGCATCGGCGGTAACAATCGCTCAGCGCGCGCGTTCCGGCTTATAGCCCAGGCGCAAACCACCCCAATGCCGGCCCTTGATCATGATCGGCACCGACAGGTCATGCATCAGCTCACCGGTATCGCGCGTGTATGTTTGCAACAGCACCGGTTGTTGATGGCTGCCGCAACGAATCCCGGTGCGATCGGCGAACTTGCGCTTGGTGCGGTTGTTGACCGCATCGACCTGCGCATCGCCAGTCAACGGCTGACTGAACAGCTGATTATGCGTCGGCACATAACCCTGCTGCGTGCAGGCGATGGCAAACACCAGGCCTTCGTGACGCGGCAACAAAGGCTCCTGAATCGCCGGCAGGATTTGATCGGTATAACGGTCGAAACGGGTTTGATACTTGGGTGGCTGGGTATTGCCGATCGCTTGATACTGGCGATCGAACAGATCTTCGAGGCTGATCCGCCCCTGCTCGACGTCCGCCTCGAAGCGCGCGGCAATCTGGCTCGCACCCTCGCGCGCCAAGTCATAGATGCGCTGGTGATAGTCATCCAGACCGACTTCGGCCAGACGCTCGCTAATCGTTTCGGCCTGCCCTTCCATCTGCACGGCGGCGTCGGCGAGGCGCCGGGTCTGCTGATCGCTGATCGCCAAGTCGCTGCGCATCTGCTCGATCGCCTTGAACAGACTGTCGAGTTGTTCGCGGTTGGTCTCGGCGCCGCGGGCAATCTCGCCCACCTGACCTTCCACCCCGGCGGCCAGTCGCGCGATGTTCTGCAGGTGCTGACCGGTCTGCTCGACCTGCTCGACACCGGTGTGCAGATCGCTGGACAGCTCGCGAATCTGCTCCACCACTTGCGCCGTGCGTTGCTGAATGTCGGCAACCATCTCACCGACCTCGCCCGTCGCCGCCGCCGTCCGCGCGGCCAGGCCACGCACCTCATCCGCGACCACGGCAAAACCGCGCCCATGCTCACCAGCCCGCGCGGCTTCAATCGCCGCGTTCAGCGCCAGCAGGTTGGTCTGGCTGGCGATGGACTGAATCACCAGCGTCACCCGCTGAATGTCATCGCTGCGCACGCTCAAGGCTTCGATCAGTTCACGGCTGGCATTGGCGCGCTGGCTGAGCTGGTGCATCAGCGCAATCGAATCGACCAGTTCGCTACGCCCGGCCGCACTGCTGTGATGCGCCTCGCTGGCGGCTGCCAACGCTTCACGGCTGAGCTGCGAGGTGGCGTGTTCGGTGGCGATCATCGCCTCGGCGTTGCTGACGATCTGCGCCGCCGCATCGAGTTGCGATTCGAGTTTGCTGGCCAATTCCTTGACCGAAAACGCCACGCCCGCTGCCGACAACGCGTTATGGCTGGTGGTGTAGGAAAGGTCGCGGGTCAGTTCAGACATTGCGCTGCCGGTGTCGGCAGGCGGTACAGCGGGGACGGCTCGGGAACGCAGGCGCGGCAGCCAGACAATCAGCACCGCCAACGGCATACCGAGGTAAAGCGACCACTCACCCAGCGTCATGCCGGCCAGCAACAACATCAGGGCGATGCTTTGCAGGGTCGGAGCGATCCAGCGGTTTTTCGGCAAAAGCACTGGTGCAGGCAGAGCCCCAACCAGAGATCCATCTCTCGTCATATCAACACCCCACGCTTGTTCTCATTGTTGTGACTGCATTAAACGCCACTACAACGCCATTATCCATGGTCCGTTAGTCGTGGGCTCTGCAGCAGGTCAATGAACCGCGTGGAAATATCACAGACGACAAAAAGCAAAGATCGCAGCCCCAACAACCCCTGTAGGAGTTGCCGAAGGCTGCGATCTTTTCCAGGCGCCCCTATTCAAGGGGTCACCCCACAGAATCAGGCCTGACGCTGGTGCTTGTCGATCTGCTCGTGACGCTCTTGAGCTTCGATGCAGTACTTGGTGGTCGGGCTGATCAGCAGGCGCTTCAGGCCAATGGCCTCGCCGCTGTCGTCGCACCAGCCAAAACTGTCTTCCTTGATGCGCTCAAGGGCTTGTTCCAGTTGCGGCAGCATGCGCTGGTCGCGATCGATCGCGTTGACCAGCCAAGTGCGCTCTTCTTCAACCGAAGCCGCGTCCGCCGGGTCAGCCGGGGTGTCCAGGCTTTCGATGGCGATACGATTTTGCTCAATGCGCTCATGGGTTTCGACTTTCATGTTCTGCAACAGCTCAGTGAAGAAAGCGTGTTGCTCGGAATTCATGTAGTCATCTGCCGGCATGGCCAGCAACTTGTCCTTTGTCATTGATATCTCTATAAAAAAACGTGCATTAAGGCGAAATAGGGAGCGTTCCGGCGAACCGTGTCCGGTCGACGAAAAGGCATCGTTTATTGCAAACGCCACCCGGCACTCAATTTACGAGGGGCGGCAGTCTAAGGCCCGTTTGAGGCCTCAGCAACTGTAAATACAGGGAATTTGTCCGACAAAGCCCGGAAACTGCTCTGACACGAGCTTCACAGCGGTCATCGGAGTGCGTTTATAGCAAGAAATTCAGTCGAGTGGAGGTATATAGAAGACAAACGGCTAAACCAGCCGCAACCCGCCGCAACCCGCCGCAACATTTTCATGAACCGGGTGCATCGTTTCAGCACAGCAGAGCCGGCGAAGGCCTCCTAATATCAGCCGCAACCTAGCACTTTGTGGTGAGGAAGCAACCTCCCTCGCCACAGGTTGATCGACCAGCCCGAAGGATACTTTATGCCCCGCCCCGATCTGCCGGCTCACGAAGAGCGCCCGCTCGCCAGCCCTCCGATCAATGCCGAGCGCCTGCTGCAGCTGATCACCGAGCAATACGAAGCCCTGCCGCGCCAGCTCAAACGCGTCGCCAGTTACATGAGCCAGCAGAGCGACCGGATCATGGTCGACCGCATCAGCGACATCGCCCGCGAATGCGAAGTGCATCCGTCGGCCATCGTGCGCTTCTCGCAGCGCTTCGGTTTCAGCGGCTTCAGTGAGATGCAGGCGCTGTTCCGCACCGCCTACACCCACAAAGCCTCACCGGTGCAGAACTATCAGCAACGCATCCGCAGCATGATCGCCAACCAGTCGCAGCAAGCCAGTGACGGCGACCTCGCCCGTGAATGCATCGACGCCACGCGCTCCGGCATCGAACGCCTGGGCCGCGAACTCGACGACGTCGCCTTCGAAAAAGCCGTCGACCTCATCGTCAATGCCGACAACATCTACGTCATCGGCGTGCGCCGCTCCTTCGCCGTCGCCGATTACCTCGTTTACAACTTGCAACACACTCACAAGCGCATTCACCTGGTCTCGGGTCTCGGCGGCAGCTATCGCGAGCAGATGCGCAGCGTGCGCGCCAACGACCTGGTCATCGCCATCAGCTTCACCCCCTACGCCAAGGAAACCCAACACTGCCTGCGCTACGCCCGCCAGCAGCAGGCCAACACACTGATCCTCACCGACAGCCACCTCTCGCCCCTGGCCAAACGCGCGAACAGCGTCTTGCTGGTCAACGAAGGCAGCGCCCTCGCCTTTCGTTCACTGAGCGCCACGTTGTGCCTGTGCCAAGCGTTGTTCGTGGCAGTGGCCTATCGCCTGGAACTGAATGTCGATGAGATTCACGAACAAGCGGGATTCGACGACTGACAATTGCTTCAAGCTCGGCTAGGTTATGCCTACCCCACCGGTTCGACTTGAAGGAACGCGTCATGAAACTGATCGGCATGCTGGACTCCCCGTACGTGCGTCGCGTGGCGATCTCCGCCAAACGCCTGGGCATCGACCTCGAACACGAGTCAGTCTCGGTGTTCCGTCACTTCGAACAATTCCAGCAAATCAACCCGGTGGTCAAAGCGCCGACGCTGATCCTCGACGACGGCGTGGTCCTGATGGACTCGACACTGATCCTCGACTACCTCGAAGCCAGCGTCAGCAAAAGCCTGCTACCGGCCGACCTCAAACAACGCGCCCACGCCCTGCGCCTGATCGGCCTCAGCCTCGCCGCCTGCGAAAAAGCCGTGCAGCTCTATTACGAGCGCAACCTGCGCCCGGCCGACATTCAATACCAGCCGTGGGTCGAACGCGTCGAAGGCCAACTCGCCGCCGCATTCACCGCCCTCGAACAAGAACTCGCGCAAAACGGCCTGCCCACCGACGGCACCCTGACCCAGGCCGGCATCAGCCTCGCCGTCGCCTGGAGCTTCACCGACCTCGTCGTCCCCGACCAGATCGACACCCGCCGCTACCCCCACATCGCCCAATACACCGCCTACGCCGAAACGCTCGAAGCGTTCGTCAGCACGCCGATGACCTGACCATGAGCAACACCGACACCGCCGCCACGGCGTTAAAGGAAATCTTCAACGCCGAACGCCTGCGCCATATCGCTGAGGAAATGAGCGCCGTGTATCCCGCGTTCAAGGCCAAGGCGTTTCTAAAACAGGCTCAGGACGGACTCGCTGAATTATCAGTGATGCAACGCATGGCGCGAGTCAGCGAAAGCCTGCATGCCGTGCTGCCGCTGGGTTACGAAGATTCACTCGACGTACTTTTCCAGCTAGCACCACGGCTGAACAGTGGATTCGTCAGCATGTGCCTGCCGCACTACGTGGCGAGCTACGGCGGGCACGCGTTTGACACCTCGATGCAAGCGCTGAAGTACTTCACCACTTTCGGCTCATCCGAATTCGCCATCCGCCACTTTCTGCGCAGCGACCTGGAACGCTCGCTTGAGCTAATGCACGACTGGGCGCAAGACGACAACGACCACGTCCGCCGCCTGGCCAGCGAAGGCAGCCGCCCTCGCCTGCCTTGGTCGTTTCGGCTGGAAGCGGTACAAGCCAATCCTCAGTTGGCTGCCGGGATACTGGACCGGCTGAAGGCCGACGACAGCTTGTACGTGCGCAAGTCCGTGGCGAACCACCTGAATGACGTCACCAAAGAGCACCCGGAATGGGTGCTGGATGTGATTGAGGGGTGGTCGCTGGAGAATAAGCACACCGCGTGGATTGCCAAGCATGCGTTGCGGAGTTTGATCAAACAGGGGGACGTGCGCGCGCTGACGGTGATTGGCGCGGGGTCGAAGGCTGAGGTTGAGTTGCTGGATGTGCGGGTTGAACCGGCGGTGGTGCGGTTGGGCGAGACGATTACGTTGTCGTTTACAGTGAAGTCGACCGTGCCGGTGGAACAGCGGTTGGTGATTGATTATGCGATTGACTATGTGAAGGCGAATGGCGGGGTATCGGGGAAGGTTTTTAAGTTGAAGACGTTGGAGTTGGCGGGGTTTGGGAGTGAGGTTGTGGCGAGGCGGCAGGTGATTCGGGACTTTACGACGCGCAAGCATCATGTTGGGCGACATGGGGTTCGGGTGATGGTTAACGGGGAGGTGTTGGCCGAGGTAGGGTTTGACATCGTCTTAGGTTGATGGGTTTGAACGACTGAGGGGTGGGCATGCTTTCTTGAATGTGGGTTGACTGATGAAATGCGTTTTGGCTATTCGAATGATTCGCAAGGTGCCAGATTTATTTTTTGAATCTTAAGCTATGCAGATCTATCTCTGCATAGTTCCCCACCTCGCTGTTGTACAGAAAAATCGAGGACACACTCAGCTCAACTTGTAAAAACTCAACAAGCATTCTAAGACTGCGACTTGCAGGCATAGAAGTCGGCCATACTACCATTGCTTTACCGAGTTCATCATCGTAAGTCCTAATATGAAACTCATTCATTTCACTCCGAATCACATAGTTGAACCCGCGGTACTCATACCCCAAATCCGGGTCAACATCATCAAATCGTGCAGCTCTTTCAATTCTCAAAGCAGTCTCCTGAAAGGGGGACGGATTTATTTTCAGAAAATAAGTCGGTCTCGTTTGATTCTCTGGTTTTGTGGCTAAGGGAGGTTCGCGCCTGATCGGGAGCAAGCTCCCTCGCCACAGATTGTTGATCGCCCAGCCTATTTCAGTCCGCTGACGGGCTCTGAAACTGGCTGCTTCAGTTCAACGTTATCCAACGCCTTGTTGACCGCCAATTCCCCCAACATCACCACTTGAGCGATGCCTTGCAAGGTGTGGCGGTTCGGCCCGTCCAGTGTTCCGGCGAAATCGCCGAGCATCACCGTTGCCGATGCGAGGGACTCGCAGGCGTTTGCCAGTAATGACTCGGTGTCGGTTTGCGGGTTGACCATGAACATGCTGCTGGGGCTGTAGGGCTCGGGTTTGGTCGTGCCTGCTGGTAAAAGGTAATGATCGAGGGCGCGTTCTGCGGCTTCGTGGAGCTTTCTTGAGTTTAGGGATTCGTAGGGGGATATCGGATCTGTGACCGCTGATTGGGGTGTGGTTTCAGGCATCTGGAACTCCAAGCGAGTACCCATCGGTACTGCGAAAAAATGAACATCCTGTAGGAGCTGCCGAAGGCTGCGATCTTTTGATCTTGCCTTTGATTGTAAAAAAGCAGATCAAAAGATCGCAGCCTGCGGCAGCTCCT